>JAGRBF010000488.1:3763-4166 GCA_020434205.1 Calditrichota bacterium
TCCGGGAAACCGCGTTTCCGCGAGGCCGGAGCGGCATGGGGGGTAAACGACCCCGGCTTTGCCACCCACGCCGCCTTTTTCGACTACGACCGGGACGGAGACCTGGACCTGTATGTGCTCAACAACGCCTTCCGCCCGCTCAGCACCTTCGATCTCTCCAAAAACCTGCGGGATATCCGCGACGAAAAAGCGGGCGGGGATTGCCTCTACCGCAACGACGGGGAGCGTTTTAGCGACGTCAGCGCCGAGGCCGGAATTCTGGGCAGCGTTATCGCCTTCGGGCTGGGGTTGTCGGTGAGCGACGTCGACAACGACGGCTGGATGGATATCTATGTCGCCAACGATTTTTTTGAAAAGGACTACCTGTATCTCAACAACCAGGACGGCACCTTCCGGGAATCCC
>JAGRBF010000489.1 GCA_020434205.1 Calditrichota bacterium
CCGCACCTGTCCGCTTTCCTGGAGAAATTCGGGGCCCGCATCGGGCAGGGAGAATCCTGGCAGGAATCCCTGGGCATCGGCAACGAAGCTTTGGTGATCCCCTCCCAGGTAAACTGCGTTATTAAAGGGGGCACCCTCTACGATCTTGGCTATCGTTTCCACGGCAGCATTATGGTCATCAATAAATTTCTGCGGACCAATTACCTCTGGGATCGGGTGCGCGTTCAGGGTGGCGCCTATGGTGCCTCCTGCAGCTTCAGCCGCCGCACCGGGCTCTATTCCTTTAGCTCCTACCGGGATCCCAACCTCAGCGAAACCCTCTCGGTATACTCGGAGGCCGCTTCTTTCCTGCAAAACCTCGATATCTCCCCGCTGGAGCTGGAGCGCAGTATTATCGGCGCTATCGGTGCCATCGACGGATATCAACTGCCGGATGCCAAGGGGGAAACCGCCCTGGTGCGGTATCTGACCGGGGATGGCGACGATTTGTTGCAGGAAATCCGCAGTGAGGTGCTGGAAACCCGCCTGAGCCATTTCCATGAACTGGGCGAAGTGCTGGCCGAACTGGACAAAAATGCCACGGTAATTGTGGCCGGCCCCGCCGATCGTCTGGAACACCGAAATGGGGAACCCCTGCCGGAATGGGACCGTATTATCAAAGTAATGTGATAATTCGATTCCCTTTCAAACAAAAGACTGGAAAAGCAGATGTTCCCGAAATTGTTGACCTTGTTTGTTGCTGTTCCCCTGATAGAGCTGTTTTTGCTGATCAAGCTGGGCGAGTGGATGGGTTTTTGGCCTACCGTCTGGCTGGTTATTACCACCGGTTTTATCGGGGCTTCCCTGGCCAGATGGCAGGGCTTCACCGTCCTCTCTCAGATTCAGCAGGATCTGGCCATCGGCCGGATGCCCACCGATAAGATCGTCGACGGCCTGATGATCCTGATCGGGGGAATCGTGCTGCTGACCCCCGGTCTGCTGACCGACTGTCTCGGTTTTTTGTTGATGATCCCCGCATTCCGCAACTTCGCCCGCAAACTCGCCAAGGGCCGCTTTCAAAACTGGATGAATTCCCATACCACCCACATCCGCGTGGAACCCGGACAACAGGTCTGGGAAAATGAGGATCACTACCGGATCCGTTAAACCCTCCCTTTACGGCTTTTCTTTACGGGTAAAACCGTGGGTGTTTTGCCCGATGAAGGTCGAGGGAAACTTTTCCAGATCATCAAAACCCAGCTCGATATCCCGCCCGTTGTAGGGGATGTAATCCTTCCCGAACAAATAGTCCCAGATACTCAGGGTGATCCCGAAATTAACCCCGTAACGGCGTTCCTCGGGGAGGTGCCGGGCGTGGTGCCAGATGTGCATTTGCGGGTTGTTGAGGATATACTTGAGCGGTCCCAGGGGGATGCGGAAGTTGGAATGGTTGAAGTGACCCACCGCCAGGGTCAGGATATGCACGATGAAGAAGTCGTCGATCCCGAAACCGATCATCGCCAGGGGAAGATACTCCAAAGAACGGTAAACCACCGTTTCCATCCAGTGATAGCGCAGGTGCGCCGCAAATCCCATCTGTTCCACGGAATGGTGAACCTTGTGAAACTCCCATAAAAACTCGGAACGGTGTAGGAGAATATGAACGTTCCACTGGATAAAATCCCGCACCACAAACAGGGTTAGAAGCTGCGCCCATACCGGCCAGGATTCGATCTCGATGGCCACCAGATTGCGAATCCCAAACATCCCCAGGAAATCCTTAAACAAATTCACCGCTACATCCGAAGCGGCATTGTAGATAATCAGGGAAAAGAAGAAAAAGTTGAAAAACATGTAAAAGGCGTCCAGCCAGAAATCCTTGCGAAATTTCGGCTGATCCTCACGCCAGGGGCGGGTCCATTCCAGGATCAGGAAAAAAAGCGAGACGGCCACCAGCCAGTAGAAATAGTTGTAGAGATGGGGATGGCCAATTTCATTGAACAAATACTGGGCATAACCCCGGTAACCATTCAGAAAAATATCGAGATAGTGCTGCATGGCAATCTTTCCAATCTTTCGAGGCAATTTTACCAAATGTCTGATTCTTTTGATGCGCCGGAAAGATAAATGGTGACGCTGCTTGGACGTACTGACAATTTAGATGTTTATCAACCCGGCCTAAAATAATTACGCTTTCAGACGATATTAAAAACAATGATTGAAAATAGGCAAATGGGAATTTATTTGTGACACTTTCGGAACAAAATGAGACCTTTGAGGTCGATTACTGGCTGGTTAATCCGGCGGAAAAGATCATCCTTGCCGAATTTCTTTCCAGGCGGGACTGGTTGAAAAGGGGGGAAAGCCTGGAAAAGGCCTCGGTGGCCGGTGAAGGGCGTATGAACCTCACCCTGCGCCTGGAAACCTCCCGCCGCTCTTTTATTCTGAAACAATCCCGCCCCTGGGTAGAATCCAGGCCTACTGCCTCCGCGCCGGATCAGCGGATCGTTTTTGAGAGTGTTTTTTACGAACAGGTCCGCGAAATTCCCGCCCTAACCCTGAAGATGCCCCGCCTGCTCGGCGTGGACCGGGCCAACCGGATTATGCTGCTAACCGACCTCGGCGATCTGCCCAATTTTACTTTTTTATACGACGAGCCCGATAAGTGGAAAACCTACCTGCCAGATCTCCTGGAATGGCTGAGTTTGTTGCACCGTCGCCAGTTTCCGGACCACATCCGCATGCGCATGAAAAACCGCGAGATGCAGCAGTTTATGCACGATCGGATGTTCGTTAATCCCTTCCAGGGCCATCACAATGAAGATCTGGAGCGCATCCTCCCCGGCCTGGGGGAACTGGCTGAAATTTTTCAAAAAAATGAGCCGCTACTCAGGATTATCGGGCAAATCGGGGATTTGTATCTGCAGGAGGGAAACAGCCTGATTCACGGTGATTTTACCCCCCTGAACTGGCTGAAATTCGGCAAGCAGGTGCGCATCATCGATCCGGAATATGCCTTTTTCGGACGGGCGGAATTTGACCTTGGGAATCTGATGGCCCATTTTCTCCTCTCCGGCCGGGAGATCCAGAAAATGAACCACGTTTTTGCCGCCTATAAATTCCCCCATCCCTTTTCCGCGCAACTGGCCTGGCGTTTTTGCGGGGTGGCCCTCATCCAGCAGCTGATCGGTTTTCCGCAGGTCAAAATAAACCGGGACCTTGCCCATCGCGGCTATTTGCTTTCCATGGCCGAACAGCTGGTGCAAACCGGAAACCCGCTCCAGTAGCACCCTTAATCCCTTTTAAAAGAAAGCGCGAAGGGCCTGCGGGCCCCTCGCGCTTTGGTTGCGGTCCCTTTTGCAAGGGCGGAGATTTTTGTCTTCAAACCACTGGTCTTTTGCTGCCCTAAGATAATCCCTTCTCCACATTTTGCCAACTTAATTCCGCGGACCGGGGCGCTGGGAACCCGGAGCGGTTCTGGGATTACGTTCTCCGGTATGAAAATTGCAAAAATATTCCGGCAGATGTCGCAAAACGGCATGATACCAGGGGTTCTGCCATGCGGAATTCCCAAAGGTGTGAAAAAAAGGATCATTTCAAAATCAATTGGGAGAATCGATTGAAAATTGTTTACGCGGCTTTGAGTTTGCTGATTCTGAACCTGGCCCTGATGGCCCAGGGCGGTTCCATGGTAATCGCCAATGACCCGACCTCTAATGATGAGTTCGGCAATGCGGTGGATGTACAAGGGCAATACATGATTGTCGGGGCGCAGCGGGACCGCCCTTCCGGCAGCTTCTCCGGTTCGGCTTACATCTTTCAGTGGAATGGCAATGCCTGGACGGAGATGCAGAAACTGGGGGCGGACAATCCCGGTTCCTATAAACGTTTTGGCTGGTCGGTGGCCATTTCCGGAACCTACGCCGCTGTAGGCGCCCGCGGGGAAAACACCGGGGGCAACAACAGCGGTGCCGCCTATATTTTTCAACTCAACGGCAATTCCTGGCAGCAGATCGACAAGGTCAGCGAGGGCAGCGGTGCCGCAGAGGACGACGAGTTCGGGCAGTCCATTGCCATGGACGGAGATGTCCTGGTGGTCGGCGCCTGGGGAGATGACGGGGAACAGGGAGCCGCCTACATTTACCACCGCAACGGTGCGAGCTGGCAACTGGCGGAACGCCTGGACCCTGCCGAGAGCGGCAGCGGGGACTTCTTCGGTTGCTCGGTAGCAGTGTCCGGGAATACCGTTGTTGTCGGTGCTCCCGGAGCGGACGTCAACGGGACCGGCACCGGGGCGGTTTATGTGTATGAACGCTCCGGCAATACCTGGACCCGCACCGCCCGTTTCAACGGCAGCAACGGGGGCAGCGGCGATGCTTTCGGTTATTCGGTGGCTTTGTCCGGAGATCGCCTGATCGTGGGAGCCAATGCCGCGGATTTTGTGGCCGGTGATGCCGGAGCCGCCTATCTTTTTACCCGCAGCAACGGCGCCTGGAGCGAAAGCGCCCGGTTCACCGACAGCAACGGTTTGTCCGGAGACGAATTCGGCGAAAGTGTGGCGATAGACGGCAACCTGGCCATGGTTGGGGCACACCATAACGGGGTAAATGGGAGCGACGCCGGGGCCGCTTTTCTGTATCAATTTGATGGAAATAGTTGGCAGCCGGTTAGCAGCGTTTACCCCAACGCCCCTATGGAGGGCGATCGTTTCGGTAATGCCATGGTCATGCGGGATGGGCATGCCTTTGTGGGAGCCTTCCGCCGCGACCACAGCGACAAAACCGACCCCGGCAGCATCTTTTTCTTTCAGACTCCCGGGGTAACCGCCATTGACCCGCTTCCCGGAGCCGTTCCGACCGGATTCCGCCTGGAACCCAATTTCCCCAACCCCTTTAACCCCGGCACGGTAATTCCCTTTTCCCTGTCCCGGAATGAGGTGGTTTCGCTGAGGATTTTCAACCTGCTGGGGCAGGAAATGGCGGTGCTGATCGACGGGGAAACCATGGCCTCCGGAACCTATCACATTTCCTGGGACGCCCAGGCCTTCCCGGCTGGGGTTTATTTCTGCCAGTTGAATGCCGGGAATCAGGTTGCCACCCGGCGAATGCTCTATGTGAAATAGGGGAGGTTACATATCCCGCTCGATGCCCAGAATCCGCGAGAGGGGCCCGTCGAACCAAAAGTGAAGCGTGGTCGCGGTGGGAACTGCCTGCGACCCGCGCCAGGTCTTTAGTCGAAGGGTGAAGATGCGCGCCGTCTCGCCCTTTCGGGTTTGCTGTGCTGCAAACCGTTCCATCATCCCGGTTAACGCTTCGGTCAGAACGATTTTCGGCCCGCCTTCGATTTTTTCCTTCGCAAATTCCTTCCCGTCATAGCAAAAGGAAACCTCGTAGCGGGTTTCCTCTGTGGCGGCAAATCCGGCCAGGAGCGCCAGATCGTCAAAGCGAATCAGGTTGCTGTCCGCCTCGAACCGGAAGCGATCCACCGGGTTGATCCGGGAAAACCAGTGCCGCCCGATCTTGTCCCGCCGCCGGATCAGGGTTTCGATCAGATGTTCGGCGGCGGCCGGGTTGCTCATCCGGGCTTCTTCCACAATGGCCCGAATGGCCTCGTCGGAAAAGGACATCACGATCTTGGCGCCCCAAAAGGCGTCGATGTCGTTGCAAAATTCGAAGGCGGGATTGGCATAGGTGGGATACCAATCTCCCGGTTCGAAGATCTCCCCCTCAAAATAACCAACCGAAGGAAATTGGGGATTGAGATGCCCGGTTTCGAATTCCCAGGCTTTGGGACGGAATCCCAGGGTCAGGTATTGGTGGGCAATGGTGCGCGGATCGAACAAATATTCGTTGCCGTATTTGGGAGCGTGAGGAATAATGTTGTTGCTACCCAGGGTAGAACCCATGTCGATGATGTAGTGTTTGATGTATTGATTCCCGCTCACCGGATCCTTGGTGTACACCGCCAGGGTGTTGGCGGCCCGGCGGTCGGCATCGTTTAGCCAGGCGCTGATGGTGCGCAGCCCCCGTAATTCCCGCCGGTGCTGATGGTCTACCCGGTCGTTGGGATCGTCCGGGCGCCGTCCCCGGTATTCCCACACCCCGACCGGCTTCCCGTCGACATATTTGCTGGCTAAAACCCGCACCGAACCATCCTTTCTGCGCGGGGTGTTGGCGAGCATGTGCTTGAGGTCCTCACGGGTCATGGGGCGTTTAACGCCCCCCTCCACATACTTGACGGTCTCGGCGATCAGCAGGCTGTCCGGGTGGATAAATTCGATGGTGTTCTGGGGAACAAAATACCCGGCCGCATGGAGGATTTTGGTGCTGATCACCTCGGCCGAGGAGCCCATTTCCTGATAGCCCAGGGCGTCAAATTTGATGATATAGCTGTCCCCGCGCCGGTCGCGGATGGTAAAACCGGGAGTGCCCCCTTCGAATTTACCGCGGATGATGGTCCATTTGCCCCCCAGATCCGGTCCCCCGTCCAGATTGGGGCCGCGCTTCAGGGCAGCAATGGACATGGGGTGGTGGTAATGGCGGGCGGTGTACCAGCTCGAATTGGGCACCTCGTCCATTTTATTGACGTTGTCGGCCAGGCGGCCTTTGCTGATGCCCAGCCCCCGCCCCAGTTTGTGGCCCACCCAATTCAGATCCAGGGCTTTGCCGACCTGGTAAAAGAAGGTCATGTCCACAATATCCCAGATCTGGTTTTCCTCGAGCGATTTGGGCTCGGGGATGTTGGCCATATCCGGATCCAGGGTTTTGGTGGGGCGCAGTAAATGCGCCTTCCCGCTGCTGCAGGCGCCGGCCAGGGCAAGTATCAAAATGCCGAATATCAGATGTCGGTGCTTCACGTTAATCATCCTGTTGGTCAGAAAATGGGGCTTAGCCGGAAAATAAAGCGCGGACCCTCAGCGCTTACCGCGACTTCCGTTCTCATCAGAAAGCCGCTGCGGCTCATGATGCGGAATCCTGTTCCCACGGCAGTCTGGAATCGTTTCAGGCGCAGGGCCTCCTCCCGGTCGAAAACCGTTCCCTCATCCACAAACAAAACCGCGTCAAAGGTGTCCCAGATGGGATAGCGATATTCGATGTTGAAAAGGATGGCGTTGCGTCCCATAAAGCGCCGGCGCTCGAACCCGCGCAGGGTCCGGGAAGAGCCCAGCACCGGCAGCTCGAAAAAGGGAATGGTCTTATTGGCCATCGGGGCTACCCGTTCGTAAATGCCGCGCAGGGCCAGACGCCGGTTGGGTTTGAGCAGGGGAATGGGGATAAACTGGGCGAAGGAAAACCGGTAGCGGTGGAAGCCAAATCGATCTCCGTCCGCATCAGTGTTAAAGGAATAGCTGAAGTCCAGATCCGCTCCGCCGATGCGGCGCGGCCAACCTTCGCTGAGGTGCAGGGAAACGCCGCCGCCGGCCGAAAAAAGGCGGCTCCGTTCGTAACCCGGCAATTCGGTCGGGAAGGGGGTTTCCTCTTCCGGGTTGTCCGCCTCTTCTCCCAGGCCGGCGTGGTTGTCCTGCCAGGTGGAAAAGGCGCGAAGGCGCACCTGCCCGGTGGCCTGAAAGCTCATCCGCGCCCCAACCTCCGCCCGGCGATTGGAATAGCTGCTCTCCAGGGGATCGATCAGCGTTCCCGCGGCCAGGAAGCCGTTGCGGACGCGCTCGGGGGGCGTCTGCGGATCAAAAAAGAGATTTTCGTCGCTGTCCCGGTAGAGTCCGCCGTCGATTCGGAAATAAACCGCCGGGGAAAAAAAGCGGGGAACGATGTAACTCAGGCTGGTATTGAAATTTTTGTCGTTGAAAATGAGGCCGCGGGCGCGCAGGGTCTGGCGTTTGCCCCACAGGTTGTTGTGCATGGCGGTCAGCCCTAACGTAAAAGGGGTGCTGCCCCCTATGGTTGCGATGGGAAAAAGCCGTAGGCCAATGGTGTCCGCATTAAAAAAAATGGCGATCAGGCGCTCATCGATGCGATTCTGCTCCATCCAGATAATGGATTCCCCGATGGGCTTCCAGGGCAGTGTCCAGATGGTGGACGGCAGGGCCAGGAGGTGATTGTACCAGCTGCGCTGGGTGCGGTAGGGGAGGAGGTTGGGATGGTCCGCTGGAAGGGTGTCTGCGGCAGTAATCAACGGCGTGCTGGATCCTGAAGTCGCCCCATCCTGTCCCAGAAGTCCGGTTCCAAAGCTCCCAATGAAGACGACCAGCAGCAGTCGCAAGAAGATGCCCATAATTTTCCTTTGATGTCTGTATTCCGGAGTGGCGGACGGGCAATGCCGGAAACCGGTCCGGAAATCTGGTAAACCCGAATATAGGGAATCCCATCCCATATCCGCAAATCTTTCCCGGTCCCCCGCGGCGGGGAAAACGGTTTTCAAATCGAGACGCGCTATTTCAAAATGAGAGAAACCGGGATTGTTGCTCTGTTTTGTTAACTGAATAATAAACAGGGTTTTACTCGGTGTTTTGGCGCGTTTGGCATTCCCTTTGCCCTGTTCCTTAGGAAAACACCCGGAGAACAATTTTTGATGAACAGCCCTAACGCCGCTCCCCAAACTGCCCCCCAATCCGATTCCTCACCCGATACGGCACAGCCGCGCCGCCAGTTGCGCTTGCTGTCCTACAATATTCATCGCGGGATCGGCCGGGACGGGGTCTACGACCTCAACCGCATCCTCGCGGTGGTGCGGGCCAATCGCCCGGACCTGGTTACCCTTCAGGAGGTGGATAACGGGATCAGCCGCAGCGGGTACGATGACCAGGCGCGACTGATCGCCAGTTCATTGGATATGGATTATTGCTACGGGGTTACCAAAAATGTTGAGGACGGGCAGTATGGGGTGGCTACCTTCAGCCGTTTTCCCATTCTGGCCAGCCGCAGCACCGATATTTCCGCCAATAAACGCTGGGAACCCCGCACCGTGATGCGCACCGATCTGGACCTCGGGGAGGGACGCCGCATGCACCTGTTTAACGTCCACCTGGGGCTGAGAACCCGGGAGCGATTTCGCCAGCAGCGTATGTTGCTGAGCCGGGCCATCCTGTTCGACAAGGGATTACACAATCCGATTGCCATCATGGGGGACTTCAACGACCGACCCCTGCCCGTGGTGCATCCCCAGTTTCGCAGACACTTCCGCGATGCCTATCACCTGGCCGGAACCGGGCGGCGCAGCACCTTTCGCTTTGGCCCGGTGAAATACAGCCTGGACTATATTTATGTAAACCGGGATCTCCGTCCCATCCGCACCTTTATTGTTCGGGATCCCCTGGCCCAGATGGCTTCGGATCATCTGCCGATTGTTTCCGATGTCCGGGTGACCTTCAGTGAAAAAGGCGAAAGCAACCCCCTTCCGGTGAGTCGGCGCCTGGGACTGAAGAAGTTCTCCCCGCGTCGCTTTCTGCGCGAAAGCCAATTGCGCAACAAAAAAGAAGGAGATCGCTCATGATGACCCTTTTCTGGCTGGTTTTGGGACTCATCTATCTTGCTTCCCTGGGCCTCATTTTTGTGATCATCCTTCGCAAGCCCCAGCCCAGCGCGGCTCTGGCCTGGATTCTGTCGATCGTTTTTCTGCCCATTGCCGGGGCCCTGCTTTACCTGGTTTTCGGCAGTGGGCGGCTGATGCGCACCAATCGCCGCAAGCAGCGCGCCAACCAGCAGGTGCGCCTCAACTTGCTTTCCCAGGGCGGCGAGGTCAAAAGTCAGGCGGAAAAAATTCTTAAGGACCTCCCCGCGCCCCTGGAAAATATCGCCACGCTAACCTCCCGGCTGGGGTCTTTCAACGTTTTGGAAGGCAACCAGGTGCGCTTCCTCAATTCCGCGGAAGCGGCGTATGATGAAATGGAAAAGGCCATTACTTCCGCCGAGCATCATATTCATTTGCAATCCTACATCATTCAGCCGGACCACATCGGCCGGCGTTTCCAGGAGCTGTTGATCAAAAAAGCCTCCCAGGGGGTTATGGTACATTTGCTCTACGACGCCATCGGCTCCTATGAAATGGGTAAAAATAAAGAATTTCTGGCGGCTTTTCGGGAGGCGGGCATTTATCCCCGCGAGTTTCTGCCGCTGCGCACTTTCCTGCGCCCCTGGAATCTCAATCTGCGCAACCATCGCAAAATTCTGGTGGTGGACAACCGCATCGGATTTACCGGAAGCCTGAATATCGGGGGCGAATTCCTCACCCAAACCGACTCTCCGGACTACGACCGCTGGCGGGAAACCCATCTGATGATGGAGGGACCGGCGGTAACCCAGCTGCAGTGGGTTTTTGCCGAGGACTGGTTTTTTACCACCCATATCGAACTTTCCACCGAAGCATTTTTCCAGCCGGCACCTCCCTGCGGGGAGGACCTGGTGCAGGTGATTGCCAGCGGCCCGGACGATTCCCGCGGGGCTATCCACCAATCGGTACTCAGCGCCATCAACGAAGCCCAGGAGTCCGTGGACCTGATTACCCCGTATTTTATTCCCGACGAGACCTTCCTGATCACCCTGGAAATGGCCTCGCGAAAAGGGGTGGATATTCGCTTAATCGTCCCGCGCAAGGCCGATCATACCTTTGTGAGCCTGGCAACACGCTCTTACTATACCCGCCTCCTGAAAAGCGGAGTGAGGGTTTTCGAATACCAACCCGGCATGCTGCATACCAAGCTGATGACGGTGGACGGGCATTTCAGCGTTATCGGCTCCGCCAACCTGGATATCCGCAGTTTTGGGGATAACTTCGAGGTTAACGTACAGCTTTACGGCGCCCGCAGTGCCGGTGAAGCGCAGCGCATTTTTGAGGGCGATCTGGAAAACAGCCGGGAAATCCTGCTGCCCAGTTTCATGAATCGCCCCATGCGCAAACGGGTGGCGGAAAATTCCTGCCGGCTGCTCAGCCCTTTGCTTTAGCCGTCTGCCAGACTGTGCCTGTCCAGCCACTGGAAAAAGTAATCGACTAACGGAAACCGCAAACCAACGAGGATCTTAATGGATATTCTCAATAAAATCGACCCACAGGCCACCGTCCAGATGATTTTCACCTGGCTGATCAGCAGCGGGGTGCAGATTCTGATCATTTTTGTGCTGATGATGGTGGCGGTGAAAATTTCCCGCCGCCTCACCAGCGGTATCTTTAACCGCCTCAGTGACAATAACGATACCCTGGATTTTCGGCGGCGCGCCGACACCCTGAAATCGGTGAGCAATTATGTGATCACCATTGTGCTGACCGGTATCGGCACCGCGATGATCCTCGGGGAAATCGGGGTGGATCTGGGACCAATTCTGGCCACCGCCGGGGTATTGGGGTTAGCGATTGGTTTTGGCGCCCAAAGTCTGGTGGAAGATATGATCAGCGGCTTTTTTATTATTCTGGAAAACCAGATCCGGGTAGGGGATGTGGTGGACATTGTCGGCCATGCCGGCAAAGTGGAAGAATTGAACCTGCGCATGACCGTCCTGCGCGATCTGGAAGGTAAGGTGCACTATGTGCGCAACGGTCAGATCAAAACGGTGGTTAACCTCACCAAGGATTTTTCCTGCTATGTTTTTGATATCGGCATTGCCTATCGCGAGGACGTCAACGAGGCCATGGCCAAGATGCGGGAGGTTGATGAGGAGCTGCGCGCCGATGAGGCGTTCAAGGATAAAATTATAGAACCGCTGGAAATTTTCGGGCTGGATGCTTTCGGCGACTCGGCAGTGATGATCAAGGCCCGCTACCAGACCCGCCCCGGCGAGCAGTGGGGGATCGGTCGGGAATACAAACGTCGCCTCAAGGCGGTTTTCGATGAAAATGATATCGAAATTCCCTTCCCACACGTTACCCTGTATATGGGCCGGGATAAAAACGGGGAAGCCCCGCCGCTTGGGGTGGAAAACCGCAAAGCCGTTCCCTCGGAAAATTGATCCCCATCCCCTCGAAAATGCTTCCGCCCGGCGCCCGGCCTGTTCCGGGCGTTTTTTTTTCTTCGTCATCCCGCCCCGCCCTGGTGGACCGTCAATTATTTTTGGTCTGGTTGACACCTTTTTACCGTCACCCCGGTCCCGGCCATAAAACCCTCCAAAGACTCTCTCATTCTGAGAGGTTATTTCATTTCTCGCTATTTTGTTTGTTTTACTAAAATAAGCTAAAACAAGTATTTAGTATCGTTCTTTCAAAAGCTGGCATGGTCTTTGAACTTATCCGGAGAAACGAAGGAGTTAGTTTATCAAACCCAAACCTAAAAAACCTGTCGGAGGAATTATGCGATTACCTCATAAAATGATCCTTGCCGGACTGCTGACGGCTATGATTGCCGGCTGCGGGTCCCAGGACAAAATGGTGAAAGCGGAAATGCCCGCCACCCTGCAAAGCCGGGACATGCAGGCCATCGAAAACCGCCTCTTTTCGAATGTGGAAGCGTTGAAGGATCAGGCGGAGCACGTCAATGCTTCGGAGTATGCACCCGAAACTTATCGCAAGGCGGTAGAACATCTGCGCACCGCTCGCAGCGCTTTCCAAAACCAGGAAGAGCTGAGTGAAATTCGCCAAGAAAGCGATGCCGCCCGGCGCGGATTCACCAAAGCCATCAACCTCTCCGAAGACGTGACCGTGCAGCTGGCCGGGGCACTGAATGCCCGCCTGGATGCTGCGGATGTTAGCGCTAAAAAACACAATGCCGAACTGTGGAACGGCGGCGAGGAAAATCTGGACGAGGCCATCTCCGCAATGGAAGAGGGCAATCTGGACGAGGCCCGCGAGAAGGGGGAAGAGGCCCGGCGTAAGTTTAAGAATGCCGAGCTCCTGGCGATCAAGGAAAACATGCTGGACAATACCCGCGCCCTGAAAGCCAAAGCCGATGCCATGGACACCCGCGAATACGCACCTAAAACCTATGCCAGGGCGAGCGGATACCTGGAGACTGCCGAAAAAACCCTGGAGAAAGACCGCTACGACTTTGGCCGGGCCCGTATGGAAACCCAGCGCGCCGACTATGAATTTCGCCACGCCATGCTTTTGGCCCAGCGCATCAAAAATCTGCGGGAAACCGACATCTCCATGGAAGAAGTAATTCTGGCCGGCGAAAACAACCTGCACCTGGTTGCCGATGCCATGCGTGAAGACGTTCACTTCGACAGCAGCGGCATTTACACCGCCGAAAAACTGGCCGAACGGGCCGGTCAACTGGTGGCTTCCAAGAACTCTCTGGAGAACCTGCTCTCTATTGAAAAGGATCAGAATCAGGCCTTGCTCGTCTATGTGGACAACCTGGAAACCCGTTTGAACATCAACGAGCAAACCACCTCGGCTATCATGAGCGACTATTTTGATCTGGCCAGCCTGCGCGCCCGCTATCAGACCGTCGCCGACCGTTTTACCAGCGAAGAAGCTACGGTAGACCTGCGCACCGGAAAGCTGGTGATCAGTCTGCACGGATTGGTCTTCCCGGTCGGACAGGCAACCATTGAAGATCAGTATAAGCCCCTGCTGGAGAGCCTGGCCGTATCCATCAAGGAATTTCCCGGCACGGAAGTGGTCCTGGAAGGTCATACCGATGCGGTTGGCAGCGACGAATTGAACCTGAAGCTCTCCAAGGAGCGCGCCACAGTGGTCAAGGATTATCTGGTCAGCAATTTTGATATCGACCCTGAGCGTATTGTCGCCGCCGGATTTGGTGAAACCCGCCCGGTGGCCAGCAACGATTCGCAGGTCGGTCGCGCCAAAAACCGCCGCATCGACGCGGTCATCTATCTGGTGCCCAAATCCGAATCGATCAGCGCTGTCCAGCAATAGCCTAACGCGGTGCGGGGTTTACCTTGCGCCGCCTCTAAAAACCGATACCTCTTTTCATCAAAACTTAAAAGGAGCAACAGGATATGGATAAGCAAACCTTTGTAAACCAACTGGAAACCCGGGTAGAGCAACTGGATACCAAAATCGACGCGCTGATGCAGGAAGCCCGGAAAAAAAGTGATGAGCTTTCCACGGAAGCCCGCCAGCAGGTGGATCGTCTGAAGGAAAAGCGCAGTGCCTTCAACGAGGAATTGCAGGGTTTTAAGGTAAAATCCGGCAATGCCTTGCAGGAAGCCAAAAGCGGACTGGAAAAAACCTGGGAAGAGCTTCGCAAAACGGTGGACAATACCATCGCCGAAATCAATCACTAATCCCTCCCTCCCCCAATGTCCGGCCGAAAGGCCGGGCATTTTTTTAAAAAGATCCGCCATTGTATAACACCGTAATTCATCCCATATTGACGGTAAGAGACCTCAAACCGGAGAAAAGCCATGGGATTTACCACGATCAGCCC
>JAGRBF010000490.1 GCA_020434205.1 Calditrichota bacterium
AAGCGAAAAGCGAAAAGCCAACAGCGAACAGCGAAGTGCGGACAGCGGACCGCTAGCGGCGAACAGCGAACAGCGAACAGCGAACAGCGAACAGCGACCAGCGAACAGCGAACAGCCAACCGCGAACAGCGAATAGCGAACAGCGAACAGCGAATAGCGAATAGCAATAATGAGATCGCTTCTCGCTTCTCGCTTCTCGCTTCCCGCTGGCTATCCCGCCACGTTTTCCTGAACCATGATCAACTGCCGGGCTTCCAGAACCGCCCTTTCCACTCCCACCAGCAGGGCCCGTTTGATGAGGTTGAGGCCCAGGGTCAGATCCTCCACCCGTGGAATGCGGGCCAGGGAGGACAAATGGCCGTAGTCCAGTCCCCCGTAATAATTTACCCCAATGCCGAGTTTGGCCGCTCCCAGGGTGGTGCTGCGCAGCTTGTCCAGGGCCACCAGCTCTTCATTGGAATCCTGGGCCTGGGTGTATTCGGAACAGTCGAAGGCCACACAGTCGATCTGCACCCGGCTGAGTTGTTTGAGCACCGCGATCTCCGGATAACAAAGGGTGGCCACCGAGATATTGCTGGCGTGGAAATCCGACAAAACCCCCCCGAGAACATCCGTGATATTGCTGGCGGACAGCGGAGCCAGGCGCACATTTTCCGCCCGGGTGATCTCCACGAAGGTCACCATATCCGGTTTGATAGCCAGCGCCTGTTTGATAAACTGCGTGTCCGCCGGGATGTGCAGGTTGAAGAAGCTTTTGCTGAGCTTCTTGATCAGCGAGGCATCGCGTTCCTGGATCCCGCTTTTGTTTTCGGTGAGGGTGGCCATAATCCCGTTTGCCCCGGCAACTTCCGCCAGAACGGCAAACTGAACCGGGTCTATATCACTGTCATTAAGGGAATAACGAAGGGTGGCGATATCATCGACGGATACGATCAGTTTTTTCATGGAAAGGCGATTCTCCCGCGGCCGGGGGCCACTTTGCTGGACAGGGGAAAAACGGGTTTGGCGTCGTTCTCCGCCCCTCGAAGATGGTTTTGAGGCAACCAATATACAATTTTTTTAAGGGCAAGGGAAATGCTTTGTGCGGCCTAGGATTGCAGATCCTCCCAGCGAATCAGATACCAGCGCCCGTCGTTGCGCAGGATAAATTCGAACAGGACTTCCCCGATCAGGGCGGGGATGGCGCTGCCCCCGTCCAGGGTCAGGGTAAAGGTCAGTTTCTCTTCCATGCGCCGCGGCTCCCCGGTGGCCAGGGTGTCCAGCACCCGCACCGCGGTGGGAGAACCGAAGGTGAGGTCCAGGGTATTGAAAAACCGAAACATACGCCCCACCGTGCGCAGTTCCCGGTCCCGCCCCCAGACAATCGCCTCCGGAGGAGTGACGTTGAAGTTGGTCGATACGAAGAGGAAGGCGCTGTCCAGAATTTCGCTGTATACCAGGGAATCCTTGAAGGTGTAGGCATAACGGAAATTGGTGAGCACTTCCGCCGGCGAACCCTGATCGGTCAGGATGGATCCCCCGTTTTCGGTGCCGTCGGCCAGACCGGGCGCAAAGGGATTGCCGCAAGCCCAAAAAAGGGCCGGCAGGGCCAGGCATATCAGAACTAGGCGGAATCGGGTTGGCATGGGGTTAAAGGGCTGCATGGTTGCATGGTTATCGCCTGCGGCATAGCGCCTCCGGCGGGTGCGGGTGCATCGGCTGCGCCGAATGGCGATTCGCGATCAGCGATCAGCGATTTTTAATTCCTC
>JAGRBF010000491.1 GCA_020434205.1 Calditrichota bacterium
GGGCGAGAGGGACTGTAAAGCCGCAATGCTTTGCGGCTCATAAAAAGTAACTCGCTAACCGCCACCCCCGCACGCTGTTAAACAAGGCGATGCCCCCGGCCCGGGCCAGGTCCTCCACCATCAGGGTTTTTTCCCGGATTTGCCCGTTCTCCAGCAGCAATTCCCGATAGGTGCCGCCCAGCAGACCCGCCTCCCGCGGCGGGGTAAACCACTGCCCTCCCAGTTTGAGGGCCAGGTTGTAGCGACAGGCTTCGCTCAGTTCTCCTCTTTCATTATAAAGGAGAACCTCATCGGCATCCGGGAAGGCGGCCAGATGCTTATCGTAAAGCTGCCGGAAGGTGGTTTTGTGATACAGGAAGGGATCCTCACTGCTCACCGGGCTCCCGGCCAGTGCCACTCGCAGCGGGCTATCGTCTTCAGACAATTCAAAATCTTCGGTCTCAATCCCACCATCCCGGGACAACAAAAGCCGCACCCGCCGCAAATCCCCCGGGAAACCGCCTTCGATCTCCCTCAACGCACAGAGAATTTCCGCCTGCGAAAAGGTAAAATCAAAATACAGAGCGGAATCCCGCAGGCGACGCAGGTGCTTGTCCAGCAAAAAATAGTGACTTTTGCGGTCCCAGCGCAGGGTTTCCAGGAGCCGGAAATCCGCGGGTGGGGGGCTGCGTCGGATGCCCAGGGATTTAATCCGGCATTCCTCCCATTCTTCCTCAGCGCGGGAATCCCAGACGATCCCCCCGCCGATGCCGTAGTCGATGGTTTCCCGCTCCGCATCCACCAGGGCGGTGCGGATGGCCACGCTGAAGCGCGCCCGGCCGTCCGGCTCGATCAGCCCGATGGCCCCGGTGTAAATGTCCCGCGGGGAATCCTCCAGGCACCGGATAATCCGCATGGTGCTGATTTTAGGTGCCCCGGTAATGGAGCCGCAGGGGAACAAAGCCCCGAAAATTTCCGGGAGTCCGGCCTCGCTTTCCGCGCTTACGGTGGTGGTCATCTGCCAGACGGTGGGATATTTTTCGATGCGGAAGGGATCTGCCACCGCCACGCTGCCGGGTCGGGCAATTCGCCCCAGATCGTTGCGCAGCATATCGGCGATCATGGCGTTTTCCGCGCGGTTCTTTTCGGATTGCGCCAACTGCTCCCGCAGCTTTTTATCCTCGGTCAGCCATCTGCCCCGCCGGGCGGTGCCCTTCATGGGACGGGTGGTGAGGCGCGGACCGTCCTTTTGAAAAAATAGTTCGGGCGAGGCGGAAATTATCTGAAAAGCGCCGGTGTCGACAAAAGCTCCGTAGGGCGCCGAAGCGGCCTTCTGCCAGAAAAAAGTCTCGGGGTCGGAAGAAAAAAAGGCCTGCTGGCGAATAGTGTAATTGACCTGATAAGTATTGCCGGCCGCGATTTCCGCATGGATTTTTTCTATGGCGGTCCGATACCTCTCGCGGGATTGGCGGACTTGCCAGTCTACTGCAATTTCCGGCCCCGGCGGGGGCGGGGCAATTTCTCCGGCCGTTTCGTAAATCCCGAACCACAGCAGGGGAAAACGCCCGGGGGGATGGGTCTCCATGGCCGGGTCAAAGGCCGGACCGGCTTCGTAGCTCAAAAAACCGACCGCGTAGTAGCCGCGGCCGGCGGCACGGGTTACCTGCTCCAGGCAATCACGCACCTCATCTGTGCGGTGGGTGGAAATGACCACGGCCGGGTGAAGGAATTCCAGCCAACCGGCCGGAGTGCGTAAAATGGCTTTGTTTTGCCTCACCCTGAATATCCCGAAATTGGTGACGGTTTATAATTCCCTCCGGAAACAGGGCGAAACATAACCAGTTGCTGTGGTTTTCCACAAGCCGGATATGATTTTCCGTTCAACTTAATTCCCGCCTGTTCCCGCCGATAATGGCAGGATGGACCTTCATGCCTACACAAAGCTCAAGGAATGGCATACCCGCGACGGTTTTGTGACCCTGGTGGGGGTGCTGACCCTGTCGGTCAGTTCCCTGGTGATGTTGGGGTGGTGGTGGGGACTGCGGCCATTGCTGAGCATCCTGCCGGCCGGGCCCATCATGAAGTTTAACACCGCCCTGTTGTTTTTTGCCCTGGGTAGTGCGCTTTTGAGTTTCCGGAGCGCCAGGCGTCCTCTCCGGCTGGCCCATCACCTGGCGATTGTCCTGATTGTGGCCATTTCCCTGATGAACCTTGTGGAATACGCCTTCGCGGTGGACCTGCGGATCGACAATTTGTTTGTGACGGACATATATTCCGAGGTTTTCCCGGGCCGCATGGCCCCGGCCACCGCGATCTGCTTTTTCCTCTCCGCGGCCGGATTTCCCCTGAGCCATTTCGAGAACATGCGCAAATTCAGCCGCTTGATCCCCATGGTGGTGCTTTCCATTGCCCTGGTGGCCCTCATTGCTTATGCCCTGGCCATCCCGGCTTCGGATAAAACGATGATTTGGGATTCCATGGCCTTTCATTCTGCCCTCACCTTTTTTTGGTTGTCCA
>JAGRBF010000492.1:0-2949 GCA_020434205.1 Calditrichota bacterium
GGGGTTCGCACGGAGCTGGACGTCCTGCAAACGGAAATCCGCCTGTCGCAGGTGCAGGAGGAAGTCCTGACGACGCAAAGCCAACTGGACATTCTGAAGCGGGAATTGGCCATGCTGCAAGGTCGCAACCCGGAAACGGATTTCAGCTTACGCGCCTTTACGACCAATGTCGATGACCTTGATTCCCTGATTGCCCGGCAGCAAAAAACCGCCGCTCCGGAAAACAATCCGACCCTGAGGAAAACCCTCGAAGAACAGCGGGCCGAAAACCTGCGATTGGGAAAGGTCTCCGCAACCGCATTTCCGGTTTTTCAACTGGATGGCGGCATGGTGGTCGATCGCGATCCAACCGCCAACGGCAACTACGGCCAGATTAGCCTTGCCATGCAACTTCCACTCTTTGAGTGGGGAAACCGGCGTTACCGGCGCCGCAAAATTTTCGAAACCAGTCGCGCGCTCAGTCTTCAATACGCCGGGCAGGAACGGGAAACCCTTGCTGAGGCCGGTCAGCTTTTTGAAGAAGCCCACGGGCTGTCTCAAACTTACCATCAGCAGCGGTTCCGCCTCGCCACCAGCCAAAAAGCGAGCGACCTTGCCACCCTGAATTATCAAGCTGGCCTGTTGACCAATCTGGAATTCCTGGCGGCGCAGAATGAACTCAACAGCGCCCGCATACAGGTGGAGGAAACCCGGCTTGCCCTTTTGCTGAAGGTGGCCAATTATTGCGCTCTAACCGGCGATATCTCAAAAATCACCGCATTTCAGGAAAACTGATCATGAAAAGACCCTACGGGATTTTTTGTTTTTTTGCCTTCTGCCTCATACTGGTTTTGGCCGGATGTGGCGGAGAAGGCAATTTGGACGGGCAGGGAAATGAGTCCCCTTCGACCCGCCCCGTAAAAACCCTTCTGCCCCTACGCCAGGACTTGGCCGATACCCTGAGCATCTACGGGACGGTGGAATTCCGCCGCACTTTTTTTCTGGCCTCTCAATTTGCCGGGCGACTGGACCAATTTTCCCTGCTGGCCGGAGACCGGGTCAGCGACGGCGCGCAGGTGGGCTCAATCATACCCCCTTCCCGGGAAGCGTTGCTGCAGGTTGGCAAAAACCTCCCCCCGGAGGTCCGGGACCAGCTCAGTGCGGAGGTGAAGGCCGTTCCCCTGGTGTGTCCATCGGACGGGGTGGTTCTGCAGGTGCTTCACCACAGCGGGGATGTGCTCCAGCCGGATGAGCAGATTGCCCATATCGGAGAGGATCGGGTTCTTCAGATCCTGGCCGATTTGCCGGTGCGCTATTTATCCGCTTTGCGCCCGGGACAACAAGTAGAGGTGATCTTTCCCGGCAGCACCCTGGCCTCCCGAACCCTTCCCGTTGCCACTATATCCGCTGAGGTCGATGCCATGAAACAAACCGCCCGGGTGCGGCTCGACCTCCCCAATGCCGCCGGGGACTATCATCCGGGTATGCTGACCCGCCTGTCCTTTCCCCTTGCCCTTCATCCCCGGGCCCTTTGTATACCCCGTGACGCCCTTGTCGAAGAGGAAGGGCTTTTCAGCATCTTTGTGGTGGAGAACGGGCTTCTGAAAAAGCGGATGGTTGCCACCGGTATTATTGCCGGCAACCGGGTGGAAATAACCGGAGGGCTTGGGGACAACGAACGTTTGGTGGCGGAAAAAGTCTATTCCCTCCAGGACGGCATGGCCGTAACGGTGGAGTGAGGGGCGGCGAAATGAAAAACCTGATTCAATTCTCAGTAGAAAACCGGCGGGCGGTCGTTTTTGTCGCCCTGTTGCTGTCCGGCGTCGGCTTGTATTTTGCCCTTCAGATCCCCCAGGGGGTATTTCCGGATGCCGAGTTTCCCCGGGTACAGATCCTGGTCGATTACAGGCTTGCCCCGCTTCAGCAAATGCAGGCAGAAATTGTCAAGCCTCTTGAGGAGGCGGTGATGATGGTACCCGGGGTGGAAGTGGTTCGCTCTTCCACCAATCGGGGCTCCTCGGAAATCGACGTCCAGTTCGGCTGGCACGAGGACATGTTCAAGGCCTATCAACTGGTTCAGGCCCAGGTCGGGGGGATTCAACACCAATTGCCGCCCGGGGTAGAGGTCAATATCCGCCGCATTACCACCAGCACTTTCCCGGTGGCGGGCTACAGCCTGTATGGCGAACAAGCGGATATGCTGGCCCTCCACGATCTGGCCACCTACACCATACGACCCCAGCTGGCGGGAATTCCCGGGATTTTCAACATTGAGATTGTGGGGGGAGACCAGCGCGAATACCGGATAAATCTGGACCCGGAGAAACTGGCGGCCTACCGGCTGGACTATCGCCAGGTTGCCGAGGCAATCCGGGCTACCAATGCCGTCCAGTTTGTCGGGCGCCTTCAGGAAAACAATCAGCTGTTTCTGAATATTGCCGACAACCGCTTTCACGCTCTCTCGGATATTGCCAATACCGTTGTGGCCGAGCGTTTTCCGTCTCCGGTAAAACTGAGAGACCTCGCCACCATCGAACCCGCCAGCCAGGAAACCTTCATCAAAACCCGAAGCAATTTCCGCGAGGCCGTTCTGGTTAATATCGTGGTGCAGCCGGGGGTGAACGCGGTGGCGGTAATGCGGCAGGTGGAGGAGCGGCTGGCGGGAATCCGCTCTCATTTTCCGCCGGGGGTGGAAATGAGGAAATGGTATGATCTCAGCGATTTTATCCGGAATTCTATTGCCGGGGTCTACAACAGCATCTTTTTCGGGGCGGGATTGACGGTCCTGATCCTGCTGCTCTTTTTACGACGCCTGCGCATCACCCTGGTAACCGCCCTGATTATTCCGGTGGCCCTGCTGATCACCTTCATCCTGATCAAACTTTTCGGAATGGACCTCAACCTGATGAGCCTGGGCGGCCTGGCGGCTTCGATCGGCATCCTGGTGGACAATGCCATCGTGGTGGTGGA
>JAGRBF010000492.1:3007-3459 GCA_020434205.1 Calditrichota bacterium
ACTCAGGAAATCATCGCCCCCCTGATCAGCGCCACCCTCACCACCCTGGTGGTCTTTGCGCCGTTGATTTTCCTCAGCGGGGTGCCGGGCATCTTTTTCCGGGCCCTGGCCGGGACCCTCTCCATCACCGTGGGCGTATCCATGCTCCTGGCCATGTTTTTAACCCCCGCCCTGGCCGCCATCCTGGTATCGGGTAAGCGGCGTTCTGCGGGGAGATTTCTGCCGCGTTTGGTGGCTTTTCTCCATCGTATCCTGCGTTTCAATTTCAAATTCCCGGTTATATCCGGTCTGCTCATTTTGGCCCTGGCCGGTATGGCGGTTTTTTTCTACTTCGCCATTCCCAGCGGATTTTTACCGGAATGGGATGAGGGCACCCTGGTGCTGGACTTCAAGGCGCCGCCGGGCAGTTCGGTGGCGGGTTCCTATGCCATGCTGGCAACCCTCGAGGAGCA
>JAGRBF010000492.1:3580-8249 GCA_020434205.1 Calditrichota bacterium
TTTGACATCATGGATGAGCTGCGCAGCTATGCCGAAGGGGCCGAACCGCGTCTGGAAATCGAGTTGTTTCAGGTGCTGCCGGATCGCCTCAACAGCGACCTGGCCGGCGAGGTCGCGCCCGTGGTAATTACCTTGTTTGGCAACAACTTACCGGTGATGCAGGAAAGCGCCTCGCAGATCGCCGCTGCCCTGGAGAAAATTCCCAACGTGGTGGATGTTTACCAGGGTTACGAAACCTCCGAACCGGAATTGAATATTCGGATCATCCCCGAAATTGCCGCCCGTTTGGGCGTTTCCGTGGCCGAAGTCCGGCGCGCAGTGAATATGGCCCTGTGGGGAGAAACGACCACCCACGTCGTCGAAGGGTTGAAGGTGATTCCGGTTCAGCTGCGCTATCCGGCCCGGGATTACCGCCATCTTGAGGAAATCCGGCGTCTGCCGGTTTATCTGCCGGAGCTGGATCGCATGATCACCCTGGAGGAAGTGGCGGATATCCGCAAATCTCCCGGCTTAACCGACGTCGAAAACGAGAACCTCAGCCTGGTGGTCAACGTCAGTGCGCAACTCTCCGGGCGGGATCTGGGCAGCGTGATGAAGGATGTCCGCGCCACCCTGCAGAGGATGAGCCTGCCACCGGGAATAACCCTGCGGATCGGGGGAGCCTCCGAAAGCCAGCGGCAGGCTTTCTACCAACTGCTGCTGATTCTGGGATTCGGAACCCTGATGGTTTTTGCCATTCTCCTTTTTGAATTCAAGTCCTTCAAAACGGCGGCAATTGTGATGACCGGGACCCTGCTCTCCATCAGCGGGGTGTTCCTTTTGCTGTGGATCACCGGGATTCCCCTTGATATCTCCGCCTTTATGGGAATGATCATGATTATCGGGGTAGTGGTCAACAACGGTATTCTGGTGATCGACTACACCGAATATTACCGCCGCACTTCCCCGGATACCGCCGAAGCGTTGCTTGCCGCGGTGAAGGTGCGCCTACGCCCGGTGCTGATGACCACTCTGTCGACCATAATCGGTTTCCTGCCCCTGGCCCTGGCCCTGGGCGAGGGCGGAGAAATGCTCCAGCCGCTGGCGGTTTCCATGATCGGGGGAATGAGTTTCTCCCTGCTGCTTTCCCTGGTGGTTATTCCGGTGTTGTATTATACCGCCCATCGCGGCAAAGAGATTATCAACACGCCCTAGACAAGAGCGGTTGCTTAGGCTGCCGGCTTGCGGATGGTCTTCAATGCGGTTAGCAGGGGAGGGGTAAGGTAAACGTTCGCCGCCAGGCGCCCCAGCACCAGGGCCAGGGCAACCGCGGTAATACCCACCAGATTCATTTCGATGATGCCCAGGTAGAGGACCGCGCAAATGCCGAAAAGCTCCAGGACGGTGGCCAGGGTGATGGGCCGGCTGATGCGCGCGGAAATCAGCACCGCCCGCTGGAAGGCCAGCAGGACCGAAAGGGCGGGGAGAATTACCATCACCCGGGTGGGGAGTAGGGCCAGATGGCTGAGGGTTTCGCTGAGCTCGGTAAAATCCCGGAAATAGAAATCAAACAAAACGGTAAAGGCGACCAGGCTCATCAGCAAGGTAACCGCGGCCCCCATGGTCAGGGCAAAATTGCGCAGGCGGCGAAAAGTCTCACCCCCATCTCCCATGTGGGCAATCACCACCTCCTGATAGGAGAGCGCGGGGCTGCGGAAAAAAAAGACCAGGGAATTGATGACCGGGAAAACCGCCAGCGATTCCAGGGAAAACTGGCTTTTTCCCAGAAAAAAGGTGATGATCGGGTTGGTGCCAAGGGCGATGAAGGGACTGAGGGCCAGGGGCAGATAAAACCTGGACAGCTCCGGGTAAGTGAGGGCTTCCCCCGGCGGTTCCGGGTTGTTGCGCAGGGCCCGGATTACCGGAATGGCCATCAGCCGGGTGGCGGTCGCCTCGCCGAGCACTCCCAGGGAAAGGGCCGCGGTCCCCATGATCACCCCGGGAACCGCATCCAGGTAGAAAAGGGTGAGCGCAGTGGCGGACATGGTGAGCAGGCGAACCACCGTGCCATAGGCCACCAGACGGGTGCGGTTGTAGCGGATCAGGATGCCCTGATAAAAGCGGCGGTAACCGATGGCGCCCGGCCAGGGGAGCAGCAACAGGCAGGCTTTGTAGGTCAGCTCCGCCACCGGTTCGCTCAACCCCATCAGGGACCGGGCAAACCAGTTGAAAAAGGGCGGATATACGGTGAGGAGAATCACCCCGGTAACCATCAGGTTGAGGGCCCGGGCGAAGCGGGCCAGTTTGAGGTAAGCCGGGTAATCCGCGGCGAGCCGGGTGGCCGCGCTGGTGAGCATCATGATCGGCGCTTCGGCAAGCAGGGCCAGGGCGAAGGCCACCCCGTAGGCGGCCAGATTAAATTTGGGATCGGCCATGCGGGAGATCAGGGCGGAGAGCATGGGACCTTCCACGGACATCATCAGCCAGGTCCCCAGCAAGGGGAGCCAGAAGACCAAAATTTGCCGGTAGCCGGGCGGCTCATGTGACCCTGTCATGGCCCGAGTGTAATCATCCCGCGGTCCATTTCCAAGATGGTTTTTTTTCCGTGGCAATCGTGCCCCCGGTCAAGGCGGGGCGGGATAAATCGATTATACTATATTGCGATCCCGGTTTGGTTCGGGAAGAACCACGGGCTATATTAGACGGATGAAAAAGGGGTTTCACAGTGCGGCATAACGGTATGGGTTTGAAAGGCGTTCTTTTGTGTTGCGCGGTGCTGTGGGGTTGCGGCGGCGCGCCGGTTGTGCAAAAACCCGCCGTTACCCCGGCCAAACCCCTCACCGCTGTAAAACCCCGGCCCCTTTATACCCTTGCCACCCCGGCCCGCAAGTCCTACCAACCCTCCCAGGAAATGCGCTACTTTTTGGAAGTGGCGCTCGGTTCCGAATACGGGATGGCCAACTTCTCCATAAAAAAATGGCGTCACGATCTCGATATCGAAGTGGTGGGAACCCCCACCGAAGAAGACCTGCGTACCGTAGACCGGGTTATCGCCGATTTAAACCTCCTGATCGGCCCTTCCGTTCAGATGCGCCGGGTGGCGGGGGGCGGCAATGTGCGTCTCCATTTTGTTCCCCATCAGGAATTCTACCATTACGAGCCGCGCGGCATCGTTTTTTACGGGGGTTTTTTCTGGGGCTGGTGGAACACCGCCGGGGAGATCGAACGGGCCCGGGTGGTGATCGGCAGCGACCGCATGGATCAGCATCTTCGCAATCACTATATTCGCGAGGAGCTCACCCAGATTCTGGGGCTGATGAACGACTCCCACAAGCATCCGGACAGCATCTTTTATCAGGAGTACAGCGAGACCGATCACTTCTCGGAACTGGACCAACGGGTCATCCGAATGTTGTATAATCGCATGGTGCGTCCGGGTATGACCGACTTTCAGCTGATGGAGATTTTGGGAGAGCTCGAAAAAACCGCCCTGCGCTAGCCAATTATCCCCCTTTTCTGTTTGGTTCTGCGGAATTTATCATTAATTTATTGCTTGCATTTCAACCGCACCAAAGTTAAATTTTTCGCCGTTTCCAGATGGGTCGGTAGCTCAGCAGGTTAGAGCGCTACGTTGACATCGTAGAGGTCGTCAGTTCGATTCTGGCTCGACCCACCATCGGCGAAGCCATGAATGCTTCATTCATGGCTTTGTGTCTTTAAAAAAGGCGGCCTTTTTTCGCCGGTACGCGTATTATCTTCAAAACAGAAGTATTTTAATGGCTGATCAAATTACCATCTCTCTACCCGACGGCAGTTCCCGCTCCTACGATCGCGGCACCACCGGCGGACAAATTGCCGAAAGCATCAGCAGGGGCCTGGCCAAAGCGGCCCTGGCGGTGAAGTTCAACGACCGGGTGCTGGAATTGTGGCGCCCTCTGGAAGCCGACGGCCATCTGCAGATTCTCACCTTTGACGATCCGGAAGGCAAGCAGGTTTTCTGGCACAGCACCGCCCACCTGATGGCCCAGGCGATCAAACGCAAATATCCGGATGCTCAGCTGGGCATCGGCCCCCCCATCGACGGCGGCTTTTACTACGACATCGAGCTGGACCATTCTTTGACGCCTGAGGACTTCCAGGAGCTGGAAAAAGAAATGGCCAAATGCGTGGATGAGGATTATCCCATTACCCGCCAGGTGATGTCCCGCGAGGATGCCCTCAAGTTTTTCGGGGATGCCCACGAAGACCTCAAAATCGAGCTGATCAACGACTTACCGGATGCGGAAACCATTACCGCCTATTCGCAGGGCGAATTTACCGACCTGTGCCGGGGACCTCACGTGCCTTCCACCGGACGGCTCAGCAAACATTTTAAGCTGTTGAATGTCGCCGGGGCCTACTGGCGGGGCAGCGAAAAAAACCAGATGTTGCAGCGCATTTACGCCACCAGCTTTCCCAAGAAACAAATGCTGGATGAGCACCTGCAGCGCCTGGAGGAAGCCCGCAAGCGGGATCACCGCCGTTTGGGCAAGGAGCTGGATCTTTTTGCCATCAACGAAGAAATCGGCAACGGGCTGATTCTGTGGACCCCGCGGGGTTCCCGGATTCGCCGGGCCATGGAAGATTTCTGGCTGCAGGAGCACTACAAACACGGCTACGAGATCGTTTATTCTCCCCATGCCGCCAAGCT
>JAGRBF010000493.1:0-1972 GCA_020434205.1 Calditrichota bacterium
TTCGACAATTTAGATGATTGTCAACACGTCCTAATATTACGAAAAGATTTTGTACAAAATCTACAGTTGAGGAAAGCGAAAACCGGATTTTTTACCGCTCCGGACAGGAGTGCGACAACCTTTGGCGCAGCGTTGAGATAAAGGGGGAGGACAACACCGCTTTTGCCACCACATCATGCCCCAGGCTGTTCCAGTGGGGGTCCCGCGGGAATTCGAACCTTTGCCCGTTTTCCCGGAAATGCCCGGCAAAAATGCCCTGCATGTCCAGCACCTCAAACCCGGCACCGGCGGCAGCGTTCATAAAGTAATCGCGCATCACCCCGGTAAAGGTCTCACCCGTTTGGGCAAGGCGCTGGTCATCGTATAAGTCGGGCCGCATCCCATCCATCACAAGGAGAATTTTTTCCGGCGGCAATCCTGCTGCTTTGGGCAGCCTTTTCAAGAAGGTGTCGACAACCGGTTTGCAGTCGCGGATTTTGGCTTTGTTGCCAGCTGCGGAGGGATCGCGATAATAGCTTTCGGGATTCAAAAAAAAGCCGATTCGGTGATGGGTGTGCTGAACCCCCAGATTGATGGTCAGGTAGCGCCCCAGGGCGGAATGGCGGGCCAGACGCAGTCCCCATCCGGGCTGGTAAGGGGTTAGCACCAGCCTCAGATTTCCGGAGCCGTCTCCGACAAACTGGTGAAATCCCGGATTGTGTTTATAGCGCGGCAGGCTCTGGTCGAAGTCGTTGTCGATGATGACCACCACCAGCGCCGCGGGTTGGTAGGTATCCCTGGCAAATTGGGCATACACCAGATACTGGCTCATGGGAGACCCGCTTTTGCTGATGGCATAAACGCGGTAATCCGGGGACAGGGCCTGGTGAAGGCGCCCCGCCAGGCTTTCCGGCCAGGGCACCCAAAGCGCCTCGACATAACTATCGCCCACCACCGCCAGCAGGGGACGGGGGTCATCCGCGTCGAAAGCCAGATCGCTGACAAACCCGGCATTGTTGACCCGTACCTTATTTTGCATGGCAAAATTCCAGAAGGCGGACAGAAAAACCTCCCGGTTGGGCCGGCAGCGGTAAACGGTATCGGCAGCGGTGGTGGTTGTAGAGTAGACGCTATCGCAGACGGGGGTAAACCGGAAGGCAATTTCCGCAGCCAATAACAACGCCAGAAAGGTGATCAGGCTGAGCAGAATCCCATACCCGATGGGACTGTTTGGGATTGAAGCGGCTCGGTTTTTTTCCATTTTTTCTCTTCGCGGTATGCGCTCAATGGATCTCCTCTATTTAACCTCCTCAACCCACAAATAAAACCCCTTGCCAAAGGAATTGGCCTCTCCCCGGGATTTCGGGCAAACCGGTGGTGCACCAGCGGTGCCACAAAGGGGTAATAGAGGGCGTGCTTCTTTCGCGAACCAAGTTTGTGAAAACTTTAACTTTCCGCTTGTATTCCCCCCCTGCCGCTGCAGCATCGTGGCTCTACCGAAAACCCGACAACACATCAATAAATATAGATGTATCAATGTATTTAGATGGAATTAACAGCGGGTATTTTGTGGCAAGTCCTTTGCAGCATAACGGGGGTGTTAATGTTCAACATTATCAGGTCCCTGGACCTGTCACCTAAATTTACCGATGAGGCGAAACATGTTATCGTTCAAAAACAGCCGGGGGATTTTAAGTGTCCTTCTCCTGGCTGTTACCCTTACGTCCAGTTTATGGGCCACCAATGGCTATTTCCGGCACGGTTACGGCATCCATTACCGCGGCCTGGCCGGCGCAGGCGTGGCCCTTTCCTTAAGCCCGATGGGCATGGCCAGCAATCCGGCCGGCATCGTTTTCCTGCAGCGCCAGCTCGATCTGGGTTTGGCCTTTTTTAACCCCAACCGGGATTACACCGTTAGCGGCTCCCCCTCCGGCTTTCCCTTCACTTTCCCATTAACCCCGGGAACCGTAGAAAGCGGCTCCACCCTTTTCCC
>JAGRBF010000493.1:2050-3272 GCA_020434205.1 Calditrichota bacterium
GATTACGACGCCAAAACATTCAACGACCCGCGCCTGGACTTCAGCGCTCCTACCGGGGTCAACCTGAATCAGCTGTTTGTCTCCGCCACCTATTCCCGGCAAATTGTCCCGGGACATGCTCTGGGAATTTCCGGGATTTTTGCCTATCAGATGTTCAAGGCCGAAGGACTCCTGGCCCTGAGCGGCTTCTCCGGCGACCCCACCCATTTCACCAATAACGACAACGCCAGCTCGACCGGTTTCGGAGCCCGCATCGGCTATATGGGGCATTTCGGGGAATACCTTTCCGTGGGTGCTTCCTACCAGACCCTGATCAGCATGAGCGAGTTCAGCGAATACGCCGGTTTGTTTGCGGAGGGTGGCAAATTCGATATTCCCGCCAACTGGGTGGCCGGGGTTGCGGTAAAGATCACCCCCCAACTAACCGTAGCCGCGGATATCCAGCAGATCCTGTATTCGGGCGTTCCGGCCATTGCCAACCCCATGGATCTGGAAAACAACCCCCCATATATCCCCAATCCCAACGCCGATCCGACCGACCCGAGCACCTTCATGATGCTCAATCCCAACTTTGTGCCGCTGGGTTCCGATGATGATCTGGCCTGGGGATTCGGATGGGACGATATTCTGGTCTTCAAATTCGGCGCGCAATACCAACTGGCCACCGGCACCTGGCTGAGGGCGGGATTTTCCACCGGGGATCAACCGGTTCAGGAATCGGAAGTGCTGTTCAATATCCTGGCGCCCGGGGTTATTAAAAATCACCTTACCTTTGGCGCCAGCCATCAGATCAATCCCCGTTTTACCCTGAACGGCGGATTTATGTATGGCTTTAGCGAAGCGGTAGTGGGAAACAACCCCTTCGAAGCTCCTTCCCAGCAGGAAATCGAGATCCAAATGAATCAGATGGAATTCGAGTTGGGGCTATCGATTAATCTGTAGATTTGCCTGACCCTCAGCGCAGCAGCAGCATTTTGCGGGTCTGAGAGAATCCGGTCCCGGAGTTAAACTTCGGGTCCGGATTCTCGACTTCCAGCCGGTAAAAATATACCCCGGAACTTACCCCCTGCCCGGAAGCATCCCGTCCGTCCCAGCCAACCCTTTTATCACCCGGAGGCTCCCTCCCCTCAACCAAAATCCGGACCGTCTGTCCCAGGGCGTTGAAAATGGTCAGACGAACCTGGGCGGTTTGGGGCAACCGGTAGCGAATCTGCGTTTCCGG
>JAGRBF010000494.1 GCA_020434205.1 Calditrichota bacterium
TCGCCCCTTTGCTGCGTGTCGTCAAAGTGCGACAGCCCTTTTTTGCCAAACAGCGCACCCGGGGTGTATGGGTAGGTTGGGGGAATAGATAGAGAAAGGACTTTAACTTAAAGTTTTAAAAGGGTTTCGGGTATAATTGTGCGGGAGGAAAAAATTTGGACGGCGGAGATCGTTTTCCAAAAACAATACAAAATCTGTGACATGCTTCATAAACTTTTCGTCGCTAAAGTGCGATTTTAAAGTCAAGCCTCATTTCTAATACATGCCTTCGTGGCAGGATTCCCCTCCTACCGGAGAAGTTCGCCAAGAGACTACTGGCAGGAGGGGATCTTGCCTGATTTTTTCTCGCTTAAAAATCTTTCCCCTATCCCGCATCTCAACTCGCTGGGACCTAACATACCCATCAAAATGTCAAAATAATATGACGTGCGTCATAGCAGGGCCGCAAAAACGGGTTTTAGGCGATTTTTATTGAAGTGAGGGGATCTAAAAGGAAATTACCCCGACACCCCGACACCCCGACACCCCGACACCCTCACACTCGGTGGAGGCGCCGGTCAACCAATCCCATTCAGCATGGACAGTACCTCATCCATAGAACCCGGCCGCTCCTCCGGCTCTTTGCTGAGCATCCGGTCGATAAGGTCCGCCAGGGCAGGGGGTAGAGCAGGGGCAATGCTAAGTACTTTGGGAATCGGCTGGTGGATTAAGGCATACATGAAAGCCGCATCGTTATTGGCCTCTACCGGCAGGCGATCGCAAAAAAGCTCAAAGTACACCACCCCCAGGCCGTAAATATCGCAGCGGTGATCGCTCTCCCGGCCACTGACCTGCTCGGGCGCCATGTAAGCCAGGGTGCCCATGGTCAGCCCGTCCCGGGTAAGCCGGGTCCCCGAGCCGCCCAGAATGCGCGCCAGCCCGAAATCGGTAATTTTAACCACCCCGTTTTCGGTGAGCAGAATGTTTTCCGGCTTGATGTCCCGGTGAATCACCTTTTTCTGATGGGCGTAGGCCAACCCGGCGGCAATTTCTCTGGCCACCCGCAACTTCTCGGGGAAGGACGGCGGGGGATCGCTGCGACGCCAGGTGGCCAGGGTGGGCCCGTCGACATATTCCATCACCAGATAAGGCTGGTCGTTTTCCTCGGCATTGATCTCATAAACCGCGGCGATGTGGGTGTGGTTGAGACTGGCCGCCGCCCGCGCTTCCTGAAAAAAGCGATCCAGAGAGGTTTTATTGCCGGAGATCTCCGGAGATAGCTGCTTGATGGCCACCCGCCGCTCCAGCTTGGGATCATATCCCTTGAAAACCCTTCCCATGCCGCCGCCACCCTGAATCCCTTCCACCTGATAACGGCCGATCTCCAGTTCCTGAGAACCCCGCCCTTCCGGACCGGGGCGCTCGCTGGAAATCCGGGTGACCTGGTCGGAAGATGTCCCGGAGGAGGATCCTGACCCGGCGGATCTCTGCTCCCGGGAAGCCGGCGGCGGGGCGTCCAGAATGCCCGCAAACAGGTG
>JAGRBF010000495.1:0-206 GCA_020434205.1 Calditrichota bacterium
CCGGGGAACTGGAAGGCGGCGCCGTCCAGTTTCTCTCTAAGGGGCGGATAAAGGGCGGCCACACTTTCGATAGTGCGGCGGGGTAACCCGGCAAAACGCTCCGAGCTGAGGGACTTCTCCAGAAAGGCCTCGAAACGTGAGGGCGATTTGAAGTGCCACCCCTTGCGTCCCTGTTCCATGTGCAGAACCAATGGAAGGGCCAGTTC
>JAGRBF010000495.1:286-3044 GCA_020434205.1 Calditrichota bacterium
TTGCGGTAATAATGGCGGAAACGGGCTACACAATCCGGACGATGGGGATCCGGCGCGTACATCGGCACAATACGATCCGGAAATTCCAGAAAAGCCTCATACACCGTCTCGATGTTCAGGTCCAGATAGGGCCAGGGGACCGGTCCCATTTCTTCCCAGGTCAGCAACCAGCAGCCCTCCAGCTTTTCCCGGTCCAGATACTGCATTAAGTCCGCAGTGGAAAAGCCGGGGTGGATGTGGAGATGGGCGTCAATCATCCTTGTCCCACCAGGTTTTTGGCTAATCCGGATAGTTGCTTAACCCCGGTTTTCAGTCTCTCCGGCAGCAGGTGCCCGGCCACGTAGCTTTTCAGGTGTTCGGTTCCCAGCAAGCGGCATCCCGGCAACTTCCCGAGCATGGCCAACTGGGTTTTGATGGGTAGCAGGAAAAAACGTTTCAGGTAGACTGCCTTATCGATGGCTTGCCCGGGGTAGTTAATCCCCAGAAGGTGCTTCAGGAAGGCCGGCTGGTTGAGAAAGGCAAAGGCGGCCGATTCCCAGAATTTGGCGTTGAGCTCCATGAAGACGAAATCCTTCCGGCGGGAACACCACTTGAACTCCATCAGGCCCCAACCGTTGTAGCCCAATTTGTCCAACAGGTTTTGGGTCAGGTCCAGAAGTCGGGGGGCGCTGTGGCGCTGCAGGATAACCCCCGAGCCGCCGCTCACCGGAAAGCTGCATAATTCCCGATGAATAAAGTGGGTGTGCAGTTCCCCGTTGCTGGCCAGAAAAGCGACGCCGAAGGTGTGAGGGGTGTCGATGAGTTCCTGGTAAATTAACCCCGGGGATGCGCCACAGCGTTTTTCCAGAGCCGTCGGACTTTCGGCGATGCCGCGCAGGCGCTGCGGACGATTATCCTCCCGGGCATCCTTGAAAAATATCGGGTATTGCCGGATAAGGGCCGGATTCTCCCAGGTCTCGGGGATGGGGACCCCGCATTCCCGGGCCAGAGTCAGAATGGCCGGTTTGTTATTGGCGCGCAAATTGGCCTCGTCGAAGATGACCTCCCCGAGGCGGATTCGGCCCTTTCCGGAAACCCGTTTGACGGTGCTGTCCGCTCCGGTGGGAATCACCACATCAAATTGATCTTCCAATCCGGGATCCTCAAAGCGGCATTCCTGTAGGGAATGGTAGTAAGGCAGTTTCAGATAAGGTTTGCGGCCCGCTTCATAACCCCCAATAACCCGGGCTGCCGGGGCGGTTTGGCGAATCAGACGGGCGAAAGCCATGGCCTGGTCCAGATGGGGGTCCATAATCAGGATGCGCATTAGCGGGGCTCCCCGAAATTATGGAAGATCAACAGATCCGGCCGCAAACTCTCCTGAGGCTGGTCCGGCAAGGCATAGCTCTTTTTGCGAGGCAAATCCGCTGGTAATGCGGCCGGGTTGCCCGCTCCGATCAGGTAGGGGCTGGTATCGCCAAAGGGCATTTCGCGGAAACAGGCCCGGTTTTCGGAAAGGGTGCTTTGCCTGTGGCGGTTGCGCGGCACCAGACGATCGAGTTCGAAGAGGGCGATCATCAGTTGAAGGCGGGTGAGCCGGTAGGGGGCCAAGGTATAGGGAAACTCACGGCAAAAGGAATATTCAAAATCGCGTCCCAAAGTCGGTAATCTTTGCCGTAAACGAAATGCCCGGGCGGCCCGGTATTCCCCCAAAAGGGCGATTCTCTGGGCGAGAGAAGGGGAGAGGGGCATATCGGGAATGGCGAAGGTGCTGAGAACCCCACCGCCCATCATTCCGGGAATGCTTTTGTTGTTAAAGCTCAGCACCGCCGCCAGTTGATCTCCGTAACCGGCGGGCAGAAACCGGCGAAGGGTGAGGTCCTGGCAAAGATCCACCACCGTAAAAACCTGGTGGGCCAGAAGAAAGGCCCGCATTTCCGGGTTGTCGAGATCTACCAGGGAGGCGCTGCTGCCGAAAAGGGATGCCGTTAGCAGCAGCCCGATTTTTTGGTCGGAGATCAGGTTGCGAATTAGAACAGGATCGCCTTCGAAGTTGCTGTCCAGCGGGTAAGTCTGCACGGAAAGTCCGGCTTCTTCCAGCGCTTGGGGCACCACATTGCAGAGATAGTCGGGAATGAGGGCCTTGCCGGACTTTAGCCTGGGTCTCAGGTGTTTGGCCAGATGGTGCAGGGCAATCCTTCCGGAACCGGCGGGGTAAAATTGCAGGGTCCCGGTCCCCAGCCTGTTGGCGAGTTCCTCCTCCAGGGATGCGTAACCATAGCGGCCGTAACGGCCAATAGCGGCGAAGAGGCTCATGAGTGGTTCCCGGGATGTCCGTTGTCCGGCAATTCAAAAACCAGGATCTTGTAGTCCGCCCACAAGTGTTTGCCCAGCCTGCCCAGCCATTTTTCGCCGTTTTGGAAGCGAGTTCGCAACGCGTCCTTTTCCATATCCGAATTAGCCAGCCACTCGCGGTAAGGCCAGAACAGCACCCCGCTTTTGAGGGTCCGCTTCAGCCCGCGGGTGCGCATAAAACGGGTAACCTCCCCGCTGCTTTTCCGGGTCCGGGCCAGAAAACGCCAGGCGTGGAAAGGATCGATCAGGATCAATTTCCCGCCGGGCTTCAGCATTTCCACCCCATTTTGTAGAGCCCGATGCAGTTTCGCCGGATCCCGGATCGCCGAATAGCAGGCAGATGAGAGGATCAGATCGTAGAGATTTTCTTGCGGGCGGTAGGACTCGGCGCTGCCCTCGATATAGGACACCCCGGGATGTGGGT
>JAGRBF010000496.1 GCA_020434205.1 Calditrichota bacterium
GCCCTGCTGCGCAAGATCCTGTGGCTGTGCGAGCAGGTGGAAGGCCACTATCAGCAGGAGAAGGAGGGACTGGGACTGCTCGATTTCGAGGATCTTCAGCTAAAAACGCTGGAACTCCTTAAAAATCATGCCGATATCCGCAACACCCTGCGCAACCGCTACCGCTTCATTATGGTGGATGAATTCCAGGACACCAACCAGTTGCAGTGGGACATTATCTCGCGAATCGCCACTCATGAAGGCAAGCTGGAATCTCAGAAACTGTTTGTGGTTGGCGATCCCAAGCAGTCCATTTACGGCTTTCGCAGCGCCGATGTGAGGGTTTTTCAGCGGGTGAAGGAAAGCTTTGGGGGTCCGGAAAACAACATCGTCCTGGGGGAGAGTTTTCGCTTTCTGCCCGGGCTGAACACCTTTATCAACCGGCTTTTCCGGACGGTGCTGGGAGATGCGGCGGGCAACGAGTTCGAGGTGCCCTACGACCATCTAGAAACGCGCCGGGAAGCCCAGGACAACAGCCGCATGGAGCTGGCAATCCTCGATCCGGAATGGTTGCGGGAGAACCAGCTTTCCCAGGAGCATTACCTGGCCTCGCGCATCCGCCGCCTTCTGGACGACAAGGTTCCGGTAAATCGCCGCGGACCGGACGGGGAAGCACTGCAGGCCATCCGACCGGGAGACATCGCCATTCTGATCCCCCGACGCACCCATTTGCTGCGCCTGGAAAGCACCCTGCGCGAATACGGGGTTCCCTTCAAAACCATCGGCGGGGTAGGCTTTTACCGCCGTCAGGAGGTCTTCGACGTTTACCACCTGCTGCGGGTGCTGGACAATCCGGGAGACGATCTGGCCCTGGTGGCCCTGCTGCGCTCACCCTTCGCGGGGATTTCCGACGTGGGCCTCTATTTTCTGGCCTCTGAAAAGGGAGAGACCTACCGGGAGAAACTGGAGGCCCTGAAGCCCTACGGGGATTACTCGCCCGAGGATCTGGAGCAGCTGATGCTTTTTCGCGGGCAGCTTACCCGCTGGGAACAGCGGCGGGACCGCCTTTCTCTTTCCCAGCTCCTCAACGAGATATTTGATGAAAGTTTCTACCGGGCTTCCCTGGCTGCGGAGTGGAACGGGGAGCAGTTGCTGGCCAACCTGGACAAGATCACCGAGATGGCCCGCGATTACGAGCAGAGCGGCTTTACCGCCCTGGCGGACTTTTTCGAATCGCTCCAGCAGATTATCGATCTGGATCCCCGTGAGGGAGAGGCGCAGATCGCCCTGGAGGATGAGAACACCATCAAGATTATGACCATCCACCAGTCCAAGGGGCTGGAATTTCCGGTGGTATTTTGCCCCTACCTGGACGATCCGGCCCGGCCGGACATTCGCCAACTGCGCTTCGAGAGTGATCTGGGGCTGGCGGTAAAGCTGCGCGATGCCGGACAGCAGTACCAGTTGACCGCCCCCTATTTGTTTCAGTTGATCGACGCCCGCCAGAAGCAGAAAATCCAGGCGGAGCGCAAGCGCCTGTTTTACGTGGTGGTTACCCGGGCCCGGGATCAGGTGTTTTTAAGCGGGGTTGGCAATCCCCGCGGGCTTACCGGGGAAACGGCCCTGGGGTGGGCTGTGCAGGCCATGGGCCTGGATCCGGAAGCCATTCCCGAGGGGGAATTTTTGTGGGACGGGCAACTTTGCATCAACATTCTGCAGCGTTTCGAAGCCAACCGACCGGCCCCGGCCGGGGAGGTGGATCCGGCTGCGGCGGTGGCGGGATTCCGCGA
>JAGRBF010000497.1:0-10660 GCA_020434205.1 Calditrichota bacterium
CGCGATAACAGCGAAAATATTTCCGCCTACATTCAATTGGGCAATCTCCTGCGCAAAAAGGGGATGGGCGAAAATGCCATTCGGGTGCATCAGGATCTGACCATGAGACCCAACCTCTCGGTCCGGGACCGAACCCGTGTCCTGAAAAGCCTGTTGCGGGATTTCGAAGGCGTGGCCGACTATCCGCGCGTTGTGGAAACGGCCAGCAAACTGCTGGAAACGGGGCAACCCGTCGAGCCCTGGGTGGTGGAAAGCCTGGTGGATGCTCTGGAAAAATCCGGTCAGTGGGATGCCGCCGGGGCCGCGGTGGCCCGGCATAAAAAAATCCTCGGCGAAAAAAGCCCGGAGCGCCTGTCCGATTATGCGGTTAGCCGCGGACAGCAGATGCTCAAGGAAGGCGCCTTCGATTTGGCAGTTGAACAGTTTAAAGAGGGCATTCGCCACAATCCGGAAAACCCCAGGGCTTATATTGCGCTGGGCCAGGCCTGCCGGGAACGGGGCAATCTGGAAGAGGCGGTAGACGCCTGGATGCAGTTGGCCCGCAGAATGCCTGCCCGGGCCGTCCCGGTTTTTAAGGACCTGGAAAAAGCCTGTTACGAGTTGGGGCGATTCAAAGATGTGGAACGCTTATACGAAGATCTGATTGCCCCCCCGACCGCCCTCCCGGAAGCCGGTTTGGCCCTTTCCGAGATCTACCTCAAGAAGGGCGATCTGGATAATGCCATGACGGTCCTGAAACGGGTGGAAGGGGAAAGCCGAGGGGGTGTCGATACGGAAGTCCTGGCTAAAAAACTGGATGTGATGGTGCGTAACGGCCAATACAAACAGGCTGCCGAGCTGTCGGTAAGTTATTTCAAACAGCGCAACGGTCATAAACCCGCGTAACCCGATGCCCCGAACTGTGAACAAAAAACCCTTTTTGCCGCGGGTCTTTCGCGGAGGACAAAAACCGCTATGGCCGGTTTTGATGCTTCTGCTGGTGAGCGGAATGCTGGCGGGACAGGAGCGCGGGGACCTGCGCCAGGCCTACGAAAATGATCGCCTGGAAGTCCTGGGCCAGTGGCTGGATACGGGGCGGATTGCGGATGGTCCCTGGCGAACCTTTGTCGGGGCCCTCTTCGAAAGCGAGGGGGAAACGGCGGTGCGGACCATGATGCGCGCCTTTTCCGAAACCGAAGACGATTTTCTGAAGAAAGCCATTCAGGAACGGGTGGCGCGCTTTTACAGCGCCCGGGGGTATTACGATACCGCCGAAAAAATCGAAAGAGATCAGGACTATTTCACCCGTTTGGTCGGGATGAGCCTGGCCCGGGCGGGAATAAGCCCGGCGCCAGCGGCAAATACCAATAGTGCCGCCTCCGATCCGGATCTGATCCGGGGGACTGTCCCGGCCGGCGGCGGTTCTCAGATCTTGCGGGGTGGCGAGGAAACTCGCCCGACGCCCCCTCCCGCCCCGGTGCCCCAGATGCAGGGGCGCAGTGCAACTGCCAATGCCGAACCGGGGAGTTTCGGGGTTCAGTTGGGCGCTTACAGTTCTTACGGCAATGCCGAAAAAATGCTGGAATCCTACGGCCGCCGCCTGAACAATCTTGAAGTGATGATCAAAGACCGGGATGGCCGCCGTTTGTATCTGCTGGTGGCGGGGGGATACCACAACCGGGCCGAAGCGGATTTGGCCGTGCAACAAATCAGTCAAAAAATCGGTGTGCAAGGTTACGTTATTCAATACTAATGGAGTCACTATGGAATTAGATGTTTTGAAGGGAATACCCCTTTTTTCCGAGCTGGGGGAAAAGGATCTGGAAAAAATCAGTCTGGTGGCCAGCAAACAGCGCTACCATAAGGATAACCTGATTCTCATTGAGGAAGAAGTCGGTTCCACCATGTTCGTTATTCTGGAAGGCCGGGTAAAGATTTCCCGCATCAGCGACGACGGGCGTGAGGTGATTCTTTCCATCCTCAGTGAAGGGGATTTCTTCGGAGAAATGTCCCTCCTGGACGGGCAAACCCGTTCCGCTAACGTTACCGCCATCGAGGAGGCGGAGCTGATGGTCATCCGGCGCGAGGATTTCCTCCAAATGCTAAAGGATTACCCGCAAATTGCGATTAATTTATTGAAGGAGTTGGCCCAGCGCATCCGCAAAAGCGACGAACATATTAAATCGCTGTCCCTGCAGGACGCCACCGGCCGGGTTGCCAGCACCTTGCTGCGCATCGCCGAAGACTCCGGGGTATTTCGTAAAGGGCAGGTGGAAATCAGCGAATTGCCCCTTCAGCAGGACCTGGCCAATATGGCCGGCACCAGCCGCGAAACAATCTCCAGGGTCATCAAATCCCTGATGGTGCAAGGCTACCTCAAAAAACAAAAAGGGAAAATCGTCATACTCGATTATGAAAAGTTTAAGTCGATTTTTTCCAGGTAAGGAGCTCCGTTTTTGGCAGCCAGAATTATCCTTTTAGGAAGAGAGGAAAAGCAGTTTCTTTTTATCCAAAACGCCCTTAAGACTTACAGCTACCAGTTCGAATTCCATTCATTCGAGGGGGCTTTGCCCCCCCTTGATGAACCTGATCTCGTCATACTTGATACCCTTCCACTCCCGGAAACTCGCTATCCAGATTTGATGGCCGCTTTGCAGCCGGTTCTGAATGACGGACTGCCCGTTTTGGCTTTGGTTAAAGAGAAACCCCCGCGCCTTCGGTACCGCCTGATCCAATTGGGCATTACCGATTATCTGACCGTTCCCTTCGACCGGCTCGATGTGGAAGTACGGGTGCGCAATCTGTTGCGCAAAGCCCCGGTGGTGCAACCGGAACCGGCTCTGGACGAAGCGCTGGCGGAAGCCTTTCAAAGCAGCGACCGTGAGGATGTGTCCGCCTTTCGCTCCGAAGGGGTGGAGCGCATTTCCCTGCCGGATCTGCACGTCGACGGGCAAAACGGGGAAGAAAGCAACACCCTCTATGCCCTGGAAATTTTCCAGGAGCTGTTCGGTCAACTCAACGCCGCTCTCCGCAACGTCAATGAAGAGCATTTCAACAACGCCGTGCTGGATGCCCTGCAGCGCCTTTGCCAGGCGGAGATGGTCTTTAAGTTCGACGTGGAAGAGCACGATTTGCTCAAACTGCGCCAGACCCGCCCCCGCAAGCTGATCGAAAAATCCTGGACAGTGGCCGCCGCGGATATTCCCGCCCTCTTCAAGGCCATGCGTTTGGGCGAGCCCACCATCCTCAACATGGTCAAGGAAGATCATCCCCTGGCGCGTTTCGTGATGACCCGCCTGGGACGGCGCATTCGCTCTTTTATCGTTTTCCCGGTGGTTATCGACAACCAGACCCGCTCGGTTCTGTGCGCCTTTAAGAGCGGTGAAGAAAAGTTCAGCGAATTCCATTTTCTGGTGGTGCAGAACCTGGCTCATGTGATGTTCCAGGTAAATTTCCTGAGCAACCTGCGCAAGGAAAACGAAGGCAAACTGGATAACGAGATCTGGCAATTCTATTTTGAATTTCTGGATCAGGTTATTAATCAGCTCAGTTTCGGGATCGTGATTATCGGTGAGGACCACCGCATCAAGTTCCTGAACGAACACGCGGCCGAGCTGCTCAACATCACCGCCGAAGAAGGCCAATACCGACCCCTTTCCCAGTTCCTGGGCAAAAATGCGGTGGAGGAAATCATCGCGTCGGTCGGCAATTCCACCCTGCCCATCGAACGGCCTGAGCTGGAAGTGGAAATTCAGAAAGGCCATCGTTTTCTGTTGGGCTACTCGGTTAAGGAGTTCTCCGACAAGGTCAACAAAGAGCACGGCTATATCATTTCCCTGAAGGACATCACCTACACCAAGGAGATGCAGGAGGAAATGCGGCGCGTGGATCGCCTGGCTTCTCTGGGGGTTATGGCCTCCGGCATTGCCCACGAAATCCGCAATCCTCTGGCCGGCATCAAGGCCATGGCCCAGACCTTTGAAGAGGAGCTGGAGCCCTCCGACCCCAAAAACGAATATGTGCAGCGTATTGTGCGTCTGGTTAACCGCCTGGATGATCTGCTGCGCACCCTTTTTTCCTACGCCAAACCCTCCAAGCCGGACCGTCGCTACTGCCATATTCAGAGCACCCTGCGCGATGTGATCAGCCTGCTGATTCAGAAGATGCGGGAGCATCAGATCGAGCTGGTGGAGAATATTCAGAAGGACCTCCCGGAAGCTTTTGTCGATCCCGGGCAAATTCAGCAGGTTCTGGTTAACCTCTTCCTGAACAGCATCGAAGCCATTTCCGAAAAAGGCCGGATTGGCATCAATATTCGCGCCATCAACAGCGAAGATGCGGGGGAAATGCACGTCCCCATTCTGGGCAATTCCAATTCCCCGGCGTTTATCGAAATCCATATCGGGGACAATGGCTGCGGGATTTCCGAGGAAAACCTTCAGCACATTTTTAACCCCTTCTTTACCACCAAAACATTTGGGACCGGTTTGGGGTTATCCATTGTCTATCAGATTGTAAAAGAGAATGAAGGCATGATCCACTACGAAAGCGAAATAGACCGGGGAACGGATTGTTACCTGTACATCCCCGCCAAACGTTATGAGGCGGTTGCTGCCGGCGGAGGCCAAGCATGATTCGCCTTTCCACCGTGGAAGACCTGATTGCCAAACCGCTTTTTGACGCCCTTTTTACCTCGCCCCTGGGGGAAAATTTTGAGCTTTCGGTGCACGATAGCGCCGAAAATGCCCGCCTTTTAATCGATGAGAAAATCGATGTGGCGGTCTTGTCTGTGCTGGACTTTGCCCGCAACAGCAATCATTTCAGCCTGCTGCGCGACCTGCCGGTTTCCAGCGAGGGAGACTCCCGCGCCGCCCTGCTGTTTTTCCGCGAAAACCAGATGAACCTCGGCAAGGTGGGCATTTTCAAGCGGGCCACCCAGTACGAAATCCTGACCCGCATTGTCCTGAATGAGTTTTTTGAGCTGGATTTCGAATGGGAAGAAAGCAGTTCTTTCTCCACCCTGGAAGAAACCCTCAATACCCTTCCCGCCTGCCTTCTGGAAGGGGAACCGGCCCTCAGAAATTTCCCGCTGGTGGACAGCTACCTGGACCTTGCTTCGGAATGGAGCGACAAAACGGAAATGCCCTACGTCCATTATGTGGTGGCGGTGCGGCGGGAATGGGATGATCCCGCGCTCCGGGAAACTCTGGTGAAATCCCGCGAGGTGGGGGTGCGCAACCTGAATGCCATTGCCACCCGCCATGCCGAAGGCAGCGGCCTGACCTGGGACATCTTTTTCGAGGTCCTCAACAGCCTCTATCAGTATTATCCCAATGAAGACGTCTGGCAGATGGTGCGTCAATACAGCGAATACCTGTTTTATTACGGTGAGCTGGATTATCTGCCGGAAGTTCATCTGATCTGATCAAAAAATGATATTCGGAGCGTCACAAATGGAGAAATCCAAACCGGAAAATCTCTATCGGGACGAAATCTCTTTGTTGGCCAACGAGGAGATTTCCGAATACATCCGTTTGAATCTCCGCAAAATTATCTCCCATCGCGAGAAGTTTGATATCCCAGTAATCGGTATTGCCGGTACCGAAGGCAAAACCACCACCAAACGCATGCTGATGGCCATTCTGGGCGGCGACAAGGCCGTTCTGGAGACCGCCCCCAACTGCTCCACCGCCTGGGGAGTCACCTCTACCCTGCTGAAAATGAACGCCGGGCACCGGGCCGCTATCCTGGAAATGGGAATCGCCAATCCCCAGCAGTTTAAGCTGGCCGTCGAGGTGGCCAGACCGACTATCGGGGTGATCACCAACATCGGCGAAGCCCACCTGGCTTCCCAGGGCGACAAGTACATCATCGCGGACGCGAAACTGGAGCTGGTGCAGGGGTTGGATAAGGACGGGGTGGCGGTTCTCAATATCGATGACGATCTGGTGGCGGGCATGGCCCGTTTTTCGCCGACCCCCAGGGTTCTCAAATTCGGGTTCAATAAAAACGCCCATTTTTTCGCCAGCAATATCCGCTACTTGGGACCGGACGGCATCGCCTTCGACGTCAACGATTTTTACCGGCTACACCTGCCCATCTACGGATCCACCGCCATTTATAACGCCCTGACCGCCATTGCGGTGGCCCGGGTGCTGGGGATCAGTTTCGAAGATATCCGCCTGGGATTGGAAAAAAACTTCTCTCTGATCAGCCACAGCGGGAATCTGGTGCGGGGCCAAAACTTCAACCTGCTGGATTACAGCTACGACGCCACCATCAATTCGGTAACCCGGGCCTGCGAATCCCTGACCCAGTTCCGACCCTTTTCCCGCAAGCTGGTTCTGGTGATCGGCGACATCAGCAATCCCGGTCCCAGTCCCAAAGAGACCCATCAAAAGCTGGGGTATTATATCGCCGCCATGCCCATCGACGCGGTGGTGACCATCGGAGAATACGCCCGGGAAATAGCCGAGGGAATTCGCCGCCTCAACCACACCCACAAAGAGCTGTGCTGCTGCCAAAACCAGGACGAGCTGTTCCGGAGTCTCCAGGGCTACCTCGGCGATGGCGCCACCCTGCTGGTAATCGGCAGCAAAAAGCAGAAGCTCCACGAACTGGTGGGTCGGCTGTGCCCGGAAGTTTCCTGACCCTTCCCAACCATCTCCGCTCAAATCGAAAATACGACATCATCTCTTTTTGATTGGATAAAGCCGTTTATTACTTTATTTTCAACTCTTTATTGGATGGATCGGGGCATCTGGCCCAACTCGGGAGACCGGCAGAGGCGGGTTTCCCGGATATTATCGCCCGGCGAAAGAACGCGCTATGGAAATTCTGGAAATTCACCCGGAAACCCCGCATCGCCGCACCCTGAACCAGGTTGTGGATACCCTGGAAAAAGGCGGCCTGGTTATTTACCCCACCGATACCGTTTACGGCATGGGATGTAGCCTGTATCAAAAAAAGGCCATCCAGAAGCTGTATCAGATCAAAGAAAAATCCAAGTTCCAATCCATGACCCTGATCTGCGATTCTATCCAGCAGGTCGCCCAGTTCACCACCCTGGGCAATGCAGAATTTCGCATTCTCAAACGCTGCTTGCCCGGACCTTTTACCTTTATCCTGCCCGCCAAGAAGGAAATCGCCAAGCTGATGCTGTCGCGCCGCAAGGAAATCGGGGTTCGCATTCCCGATATCGAGCTGTGCCGTCAGTTGGTTGACATGCTGGGCCACCCCCTGCTCAACACCTCGGTTAACGGGGATTATCCCGGAGAACCGGATGCGGCCATTGTGGAAAGCGGCCTGGCCGATATTCTTCTGGACTGTGGCGTTCTGCCCGAGGCCGGGGAATCCACCGTGGTAAGTTTGCTCGAAGGGGAGCCGGTTGTGGAGCGGGAGGGAATCGGGCCGGTAGACCTGGTTTGGGGGTAACACCTTCATTTTGCCAATTATCCCAGGAGGACACATGAAAAAAATTGTTAGAACGGACCAGGGCCCCGCGCCGGTGGGTCCTTACAACCAGGCCGTAATTGCGGGCGGATTCGTTTTTACCGCCGGGCAGATTGCCATCGTTCCGGCAAGCAACGAGATTCTGACGGGCGGCGTCGCAGAACAAACCCGCCAGGTTATGCTTAACCTCAAGGCCATTCTGGAAGCGGCCGGCAGCGGTCTGGACAAGGTGGTGCGCACCGGCGTCTTTTTGAAGGATATGAATGATTTTGCGGCAATGAACGCCGTTTATGCCGAGTTCCTGTCGGAAAACTCTCCGGCCCGCTCAACGGTGGAAGTGAGTCGGCTGCCCAAGGATGTTCTGGTGGAAATTGACTGTGTGGCCACCGTTTAAAGGCGCTGCCTGAGATGGAATATCAAATTATTTTTAATCCGGCTGCCGGTCGCGGCCGTGCCGGACGTTCTCTGAAACCGCTGACCCGATCCCTGGAGGATCTCGGTGCCCCGTGGCGGCTTCACCAGACCACCCTGACACATGGGGCCGAGGCAATCGCCCGGGAACTGCGCGACCAGGGAGATACGGTAGTGGCCACCGGCGGAGACGGCACCATTCACCAGGTGGTAAACGGCCTGATGGGCGGGAATTCGCCGATGGGCATTATTCCCCTGGGCGGCGGCAACGACCTGGTTCGCACCCTGGGAATCGGCGCGAGCATGGAAAATGCGGTGCGGATTATCCGGGACGGCCACATTCGCCAAATAGACGTGGGCCGCTTCAACGGGCGCTATTTTATCAATCAAACCGGGCTCGGGTTTGATGCGGACGTTGTAGCCGCCATTGCCGGCATCCCGTGGGTGAGGGGATTCCCTCTCTATTTTTTCGGCCTGATGCGGGCTTTGTTCAAATACCGCAATCGCGGCGCGGTCCTGGATGCCCCGGAGCAAGACTACCAGGGCCCTGCCTTTATGGTGATTATCGCCAATGGGCAGTTTGCCGGCGGCGGATTTCACGTGGCCCCTGAGGCCCGGGTGGATGACGGTTTTTTTGATGTCTGCATTTTTAAGGGACAAACCCTTCTGGGAATTTTCAGGGATTTGCCCAAGGTCATTCACGGAAAGCACCTGAACCTTCCTCAGGTGCGCTTTTTTCGAAGCCGCGACTTTAAGCTGCATTTCCCCGAAGGATGCCCGGTGCAAAGCGATGGAGAGTTGGTCGATTTGTCCGTAAACGAAATTCACTTTCAGCTTATCCCGGCGGGGCTCCCGGTAATTGTCCCCGGGCCGGAGGTTCGCAATGGGCAATAGAGTGGCCTCATTCCTCGGGGTTCTGTTTGTTCTGGTGCTGATGCCTCGGGCGGCATTGGCTCAGCAGGAAAAAATGCCCGAGACCCACACTGCGGTGCTGGATACTGCCCGCCTGTTGTCCGACGAACCGCTTAAGTCTCCCCGCGGTGCGATCCTGCGTTCGGCGGTTTTGCCGGGATGGGGCCAATGGTATAACGAGAAACGCTGGAAGGCCCTGCTGGTGCTGGGGGTAAATGCCACCCTGGCCGGCACATCCTGGCATTATCATCAGCGATGGGCGGACTCCAATGATGCCGGGACGCCGGACAAATCCCTGCGCGACCGCCGCAATACCTACAACTGGTATTTCGGACTGAGCTATCTGCTGACCATGGCCGATGCTTATGTCGATGCCTATTTGTTTAAGTTTGATGAAGCCATGGATATTTCTCTGGTCGGAAATCCGGGCCAACAGGAGGGATGGCAGGTTGCCCTGCATTTTCATTTCTGAAAAGTTTTACGGCAGGATGACGGGGCTGCCGTTCCGTGTTAACCTCCTCCGAGCGGTCCCTTCTTGAATTCTCCGAATACCCCACGATCTTCACCGGCCCCCGGGGGCGGAAAATCTCCGGGCAAGCAGGGAAAACGAGTGCTCTGGGATTACTTTTTCCTGATGCGCCCCATCCTTTTTTTTCCGGGTTGGAGCAGCCTCTTGGGTGGCTATCTGGTGGCCCGGAGGCCCGGAGAGGCCCTGTTGGACCCCTACTGGATCTCCCCTCGCTGGTTTGGATTGGAACTGGCCTTGGCCCTGCTGTCCTTTGCCTTGAATATGGCTGGGACCTTTATTCTCAATCAACTGCGGGATATCGAAAGCGACCGCACCAACCAGAAGCTTTTTTTTCTGGGGGAAGGCATGATCCCGGTGAAACACGGTATCTGGCAGAGTGGGTTAACCATCGGCGCAGGGTTGATTATCGCGGCCTTTCTCGGTACACCTTTCTTTTTGTTTTCCCTGGCCTTTGCCGTAATAACCGGTTTTGCCTATAACTTTCCCCCCCTGGAAATGAAGAGCTATCCTGTTCGCGGCCTGCTTGCCAATATGGCCATGGGGTGGCTGGCCTTTGTGCTCGGCTACTGCCTGGCCGAAAATCCGGGGCGGGAGATGGCTGCGGTTTCCATACCATTTCTGGCCTTTAATACCGCGCTTTATCTGTTGACCACCCTGCCGGATATTCGCGGCGACCGCGCAACAGGAAAAAATACCTTCCCGGTGCGATACGGAGAGCTAACCACCCTGCTCTTCAGCGCCGCCCTGCTTCTGGCCGCCACGGGTTCGGCCTTCTGGATGCGGGAGGTTCTGCTGTTGTTTCCCGCCTTGCTGGCGTTGGGGTTTAACCTGCTGGCTTTGCCCGGCAACAAAATTGCCCCGGTCTTGCAGTCTGTCAAGCTGGGTTTATTCTCCTTTTCGGTGATGGTTTGCCTCAAATTACCGCTTTACCTGCTGCTGATCTTCCTGGCCTATTTTCTGACCCGCCGGTATTACCGAAAACGGTTTGGCATCGTTTATCCGAGTTTCGGGGGGGATTAAAGGGGGGATTAGATTCCTTTTCCGATCAGAGGGCGGATGTCGTATATTTTCGGACCCAACTTTCCATAAGGCCGTAGAAAAATCGGGAAAAATGCCCGGGTCTGTCCAGACCGGAATTTTTTAGGGATTCTGTTCAAAAACAGGGCCCCGGATATCAATAAAGAGTTAATCAGCAAGGATTGTTATGGCTTCATTTTTTGATCGATTTAAAAAGGGATTGTCCAAAACCAAAAGCCAGGTCTTCGACCGGGTTTCTTATGCCATCAAAGCCAAACGCAAGATTGATGACGAGTTGTTGGAGGAAATCGAAGAAATCCTGATCTCCGGTGATGTGGGGGTGGATGCCTCCCTGGAAAT
>JAGRBF010000497.1:10718-12317 GCA_020434205.1 Calditrichota bacterium
CTGTATCGCCTGCTTCGCGAAGAGATCGCCGCCATTTTTCCCGAGAGCGGCTACGACGAAGATCGGCTGCAGGGCAAACCTTTTGTGATGATGGTGGTCGGGGTTAACGGCACCGGCAAAACCACCTCGATCGCCAAAATCGCCAACCGCCTCAAGCAACAGGGCAAAAAGGTGGTTCTGGCCGCCGGAGACACTTTCCGGGCCGCGGCGATCGAACAACTGCAGGTTTGGGCGGATCGCATCGGGGTAGACCTGGTCAAACATCAGTCCGGCTCGGATCCCGCCGCGGTCGCGTACGACGCGGTTCAGGCGGCTATTTCCCGTCAGGCCGATGTGTTGATCATCGATACCGCCGGACGCCTTCATACCAAAGTCAACCTCATGTCCGAACTCGGCAAAGTTAATCGGGTAATCCAAAAAGCCATTCCCGATGCCCCTCACCGCACCCTGCTGGTGTTGGATGCCAATACCGGGCAGAATGCCATGAGCCAGGCCCGCCAATTTATCGATACGGTCGGGGTGGACGGCATCGTCCTCACCAAGCTGGATGGCACCGCCAAAGGTGGCGCCATTATCGGCATCGCCCATAACCTGAAAGTTCCGGTCCTGTATATCGGGGTGGGGGAGAGCATGGACGATCTTCAGCCTTTTGAGCCGGAGCTTTACGCGCAGGGGCTTTTCCCGGACGACGGCCTGGATATGGCGGAAGAAGGGTGAGGGATTCCATGAGCGCAAAAAGCGGTGCCCGGGCACCTAAAATTCACATGACCACCCTGGGGTGTTCCAAAAACGTTTACGACTCGGAAATTCTGATGGGGCAGATGCGCGCCGGAAGAGCAACCTTCGTCGATGTGCCGGAAGAAGCGGACGCTTTGGTGATTAATACCTGCGGTTTTATTGAACTGGCCAAGAAGGAATCCGTGGATGCCATCCTCGCCGCCGAGGAGATCAAAAAGGCCCATCCGGATAAGAAAGTGCTGGTCTGCGGCTGTTTGTCCCAGCGATACGCCAAAGAACTTCAAAAGGAAATGCCGCTGATCGACGCCTTTTTTGGGGCGGAAGATTTCGACAACATCCTCAATTATCTGGAGCTGGATCGCAGCCTCTCGCCGGAATTTCTCTACGAGAAGCGCCATCTGACCACCCCCAATCACTATGCTTATCTCAAAATTTCGGAAGGCTGCAACCACACCTGTGCCTTTTGCGCCATTCCCCTGATGCGCGGTCGCCATCGCAGCCGTCCTCTGGAGCAAGTGGTTCGGGAAGCGGAGATTCTGGCTGCACAGGGGGTAAAGGAACTGATCGTCATTTCCCAGGATACCACTTTTTACGGGCTGGACAGCACCGGGAAACAGGAAATCGTTCCCCTGCTCCGCGCTCTGGAAGCGGTAAAGGGCATCGAGTGGATTCGCCTTCATTATCTGTATCCGACCACGGTACAGGATGCCCTCATCGATTACATGGGGGAAAGCACCCGGGTGGTTCCCTATCTGGATATGCCCGTTCAGCACATTACCGACCACATGCTGAAGCAGATGAAGCGGGGAGGCAAGGAGCGCCGGATTCGCGAAATTTTCGACCGGGCCCGGAGCCGCATAC
>JAGRBF010000498.1 GCA_020434205.1 Calditrichota bacterium
GGAATTCCCGGGAACCGTCGGGCAGATCGCCCTTTCCGCCGACCCCCGCACCCGCAACTTCGAGGTTGAGGTAACGGTGGACAATCCGGATCTGGCCCTTCGGGCGGGCATGTTCGCGCGGGTGCGCATCATCTTTGACAACCGCAACCAGGTCCCGGCCATTCACAAGGATGCGCTGATCAAAACCGGCGAGGGATATCAGGTTTATACCGTGCTGCCGGACAGCAGCATCACCCGCAAAGCGGTCACGGTGGGCGCTACCGACGGATCCTATTACGAAATTTTGTCCGGCCTTACCCCGGGTGAGCAGATCATTATTGAGGGATTCAACAATATCCGCGGCGAGAAGCAGAAGGCGATTGTGATTAAGTAGGGCAGGGGGCAGATGTAAATGTCAGGCAGGCCTGACATTTACGAGGGTACGAGGGTACGAGGGTACGAGGGTACGAGGGTTTAATGTGAGAATGAAGGTGAATAAACAGCAAGGTAATAGCGAACAAGGAATATGACTTTATGAAATTAGTGGATATTTCGGTAGACCGTCCGGTGCTGATGACCATGGTGATTTTGGCCGCGGTGGTGATGGGATTGGTCGCCCTGAGAGACCTGGCGGTAGACTTGCTGCCGGAGGTAGACCTGCCCATCGTTACGGTGCGCACCATTTATCCGGGCACCGGACCCAAGGAAATCGAATCCCTGATTACCGAAAAAATTGAGGAGGCGGTCAGCTCCATCAGCGGGATCAAGCGGGTTAGCTCCACCTCCCTGGAAGGGGTTTCGGTGGTTATTATCGAATTTGAGCTGGGCACGGACATCGACGTGGGCGCCATTGACGTCAAGGATAAAATCGACCAGATCAAGATCAATCTGCCCGAGGATGCGGAAGATCCCACCGTCATCAAGGTGGACCTCAACGCCCAACCGGTCATCACCATGGCGGTCTCGGGCAATCGTCCCCTTGAAGAGGTTTACACCCTCACCGACAACCTGATCGTTGAAGATCTGGGCCGCATCAACGGGGTGGCCTCGGTAGACGTTCTGGGCGCCAAGGAGCGCGAGATCCTCATCGCCGTGGATCAGCAGAAACTGGACGCCTACAACCTCAGCCTCAACCAGATCATCGCGGCGGTAGCCGGCGGCAATCTGGACCTTCCCGGCGGGCGCATCCAGGAAAAACGCCACGAGTATACGGTGCGGCTTTCCGGAGAATACGAGGGCCTGGGGGATATCCAGGAGCTGGAAATTCCCCGGCCGGGGCTGGCGCCCCTGCGTCTGCGGGACGTGGCCCGGGTGGAGGATACCTTCAAGGAGCAGCGGGAGCTGGTTCGCCTGAACGGCAGAAGCGGGGTGGGCCTCTCCATCATCAAAAAAAACGACGCCAACATTGTGGAAGTGGCCCACGCTATCAAGGAGCGCATCGCCGATCTGAAAACCCGCCTCCCCGGGGATATTCAGGTGGAGGTGATGCAGGACCGCTCCATTTTTATCGAAGCCTCCATCCAGGATTTGGTCTCCAACATGGTGCTGGGCGCCCTGCTGACCGCCCTGGTGCTGTATCTCTTCCTGCACAGCATCCGCGGGGTGATTATCGCCGGGGTGAGCATTCCCACCTCGGTAATCGCCACCTTTAACCTGATCCGTTACGCCGGCTTTACCATCAACTTCTTTTCCCTGATGGCCCTGGCGATCAGCGTGGGAATCCTGGTTACCAACGCCATTGTGGTTCTGGAAAACGTGCAGCGGCATATCGAACACAACGACGACCCGGTTACCTCCAGCAAGGTGGGAACCCGGGAAATTGCCATTGCGGTGTTCGCCTCCACCCTCACCAACATTGTGGTGTTTACCCCCATCGCGTTGATGAAGGGAATTATCGGGCAGTTCTTTATCCAGTTCGGCCTGACGGTCACCTTCGCCACCATTTTTTCGCTGATTACCGCCTTCACCCTAACCCCGATGCTCTCGGCGCGCCTGCTCAAAAAAACCGAGCCGAAGGACAATTTCCTGGCCCGGATGGCCGCCGGCTTCGAGCGTTTCTACAACAACCTGGCTCTGGGCTACCGGGAACTGGTGCAAAAAAGCCTGCAGCGCCGCATTCTGACCATCGCCGCCATCACCGTGATTTTCTTCGGCACCATCATCGGCTTTGGTCGCTACATGGGCTTCGGTTTCTTTGTAACCGCGGACCAGGGCCTGTTCGCCATCAAGGTGGAAATGCCGGCCGGAACCAACCTCACCCAGACCGACGAAGCCCTGCGGCGTATTGAGGCGGTTCTGGAAAAGCACCGCGACACCATCAAAAAGGTCTATACGGTGCTGGGAAAAATTACCGGCAGTGCCGCTACCGGCGGCAATGAAGGGGTGGACGTTGCCGAAATAACCGTGGACATCGGGGACAAGGAGGAACGTTCGGTCGGGGTTAAGGAATTTTACGAATCCCTGCGCAAGGAACTGGCCCTTCAGGTCCCTTCCGCCACCTTCTCGCTGCGCGAGAATTCCCCGGCCGGCGGCGGAGATGCCCCGGTGCAGTTGCAAATTACCGGCACGGACCTGGACAAGCTGGTGGACATTGCCGATCAGGCGGAGGCGATCCTGCGCAGCACCCCCAGTCTGGTGGACGTCAATTCCTCCTGGGAAGCGGGCAAGCCGGAAATACAGATCCGCCCCCGGCGCGACCTGATCAGCCAGTACGGGCTTTCCGTAACCCAGGTGGCCCTGGCCATTCGCTACGGCTTTGAGGGTCAGGTGGCCACCCAGTACCGGGTGGGAGACGACGAATACGACATCCGGGTGCGTTTTAACGATGCCGACAAAAACAATATTGCCAGTCTGGACAAGGTCAGCTTCGTTACCGCGGCGGGTCGGGTGCCTCTGAGCGCACTATGCGACATCAGCGAGGGGTCCGGGCCTACCCAGATCAACCGCAAGGACAAAAAACGCATGATTACCCTGACGGCGGGGATCGGCAGCGGGGCCATCGGCAACGTTGTGGCGGTCATCAGCGCCGGGCTCGACGCGCTGGACTGGCCTTCCGGCTACGGATACGCCTTTGCCGGCCAGGAAGAAAGCCGTCAGGAATCCACCGCGGAAATCGGGCAGGCCCTTCTGCTGGCGATCATCCTGACCTACATGCTGCTGGCGGCGGTGCTGGAGTCCTATATCGAGCCGCTGATGATCATGTCCACCGTGCCTCTGGCGCTGATCGGGGTGGTGCTGTCCCTGGTGATGACCAACAACCCCCTGGACATCTTCTCGATGATGGCCATCGTGATGCTGGTGGGGATCGTGGTGAACAACGCCATTCTGATTCTCGACTATGTGCACACCCTGCGGGACCAGGGCAAGGGCTTGCTGGAATCCCTGCTGGTTTCCTGTGAAACGCGCCTGCGCCCGATCATCATGACCAATACCGCGGTAGCGCTGGGCATGCTTCCCCTGGCGCTGGGGATCGGCAAAGGGGCGGAAATGCGGGCGCCCATGGCCATCGTTTCCATCGGTGGGATCGTCACCTCCACTATTTTCACCCTGTTTCTGCTGCCCATCATGTATTACACCTATGAAAGCTGGCGGCAGAAGCGCAAAACGGCATAAGTAAGCGGCGAGGAGCGAGGAGCGCCTTCGACCTTACTCGTCGATTTTG
>JAGRBF010000499.1 GCA_020434205.1 Calditrichota bacterium
GCTGCATCGCCTCTCAAAAAGCGCCGTTAGAGAAACTAAAATTCCCTAAAATTCACCCAATTTTCTAATTATCAACACGTCCTAGTCAGTATTTCAACATCCCTAAAAGCTAAATCATCATCTCATCAAATTCCAATTTGGAGGACCCTTATGATAGCAAAGCGTCTACTGATCAGCCTGATGCTACTGTGTTTTTTCGCAGGGCAGATCATGGCTCAGGGGAAAACTGTGAAAGGCATTGTCCTTTCCGGGGAGGACCGAAGTCCCTTGATCGGTGTTAACGTCGTGGTTAAAGACACCGAAAAAGGTGCTTCCACCGATCTCGACGGTCTGTATGTTATCGAGAATGTATCGGAGGGAGACGTTCTTACTTTTATCTACGTCGGTTTTAAAACCGAAGAAGTAACCGTGGGTGCAACGGACCGCTACGACGTCCGCCTGGTTCCCGAGGCCATTTCCGGCGAGGAAGTGGTGGTTATCGGATACGGAACCCAGAAACGCGAAGACATCACCAACGCGGTTGCTTCTCTGGACGAGCACAATTTTAACAAGGGCACCACCAACGACCCTCAGCAGTTGCTGCAGTCCCGCATTCCCGGGGTTACGGTAACCTCGAGCAGTGGTGAGCCCGGCGCCGCCCCCCTGATCCGTATTCGCGGCGGCACATCCATTACCGCCTCCAACGATCCGATGATCGTTATCGACGGGGTACCGGTAGACAACATCTCGGCAACCCCGCAGTTCGACCGGGACGATACCGGAACCGACAACCCGGGCAGCGGCTTGCGGGACAACCCCCTGGCCAGCCTCAACCCCAGCGACATCGCCTCGATCGACATCCTCAAGGATGCCTCGGCAGCCGCTATTTACGGGGCCCGCGGTGGAAACGGGGTTATTCTGATTACCACCAAAAACGGCCAGGTCGGCGGTCTGACCCTCAATTACGACGGGTCCACCAGCATTTCCAGTCAGTCCCGCTACTACGACCTGCTGGACGCTTCCGAATACCGCTCCTTTGCCGACACCACCTCCTTTGTGGGCGGCAGTGCGGACACGGACTGGCAGAAAGAGATTACCCGCGACGCAGTGGGCCAAAACCACAGCATCTCCATGAGCGCGGGAACCGTCAATACCCAATACCGCTTTTCGGCGAGCTACCTGGACGAGGAAGGGATCGTTCTGGGATCTTCGCGGCAGCGGGTTTCCGGTCGTTTGAACCTGACCCACAAGATGTATGACGGCAAGCTGCGCCTCAACCTGCGCCTCAACCCCAGTTATACCAAGCGGGAAAATGCGCCTTACAGCCAAACCGGCGGTTTCCGCGGCGGGATGTTCACCAACGTCCTTAAATACAATCCCACCCTGCCGGTAAACAACGGGGACGGATCGTATTACCACTTTCCCAATCCGGACGTGCGCAACCCGGTGGCCATGGCCGAGCTGATTATCGACGAATCCGACCTGTTGCGAATTTTTGCCAACATGGACGCCGAATACGATATTTATCCCGGCTTTACCGCCAAGGTTAACCTCGGTATGGATCGCAGCTCCTCCAACCGCGGGATGTATCAGCCCAATTCCCTGCCGTACGCCGCGGCATTCGGAGGCCGGGCGGACCTGGCCAATAACGAGCGCGACAATATTCTGTTCGAGACCACCCTCAATTACCGCTCCGACCTCAGCGAAAATCAGAATCTGGAAGTTTGGGGTGGCTATTCCTTTCAGGATTACAACGCGTCCAATTTCCGGGTTGCCGCTCTGGACTTCGTTTCCGACGGCTTCACCTTCAACAACCTGGGCGCCGCCGCGGATTTCGCATCGGCATTGCCCTCTTCGGGCGCCTTCAGCAACCGTCTGGTCTCCTTCCTGGGTCGCGCGGTTTACAGCCTCAACAACCGCTACCTGCTGAACGGTGGCCTGCGTTATGAAGGCTCTTCCCGTTTCGGTGAAAACTACAGTTGGGGGTTGTTCCCCTCCGTATCGGCGGGATGGCGCCTTTCCCAGGAATCCTTTATGGCCGGGATCGGCACCTTCGACGACCTGAAACTGCGCCTCAGCTGGGGGGTTACCGGGAATCAGGACATCACCGACGGCCTGTTCCGGGAACTGCTCGGGCCCAGCGGCAATGCGGTTATCGGCGGCCAGGTTCTCACCGGGATCGGCCTGACCCAGCTGGCCAATCCGGACCTGAAATGGGAAGAAACCAGTCAGGTTAACTTCGGAATCGACTTTGCCATGCTGGACAGCAAAATCGCCGGATCGCTGGACATTTACCAGAAAAACACCACCGACCTGCTGCTGGACATTCCGGTTCCCCAACCGGCTCCGGTGGAAACCCAGGTTCGCAATATCGGAGAGGTTAAGAACAGCGGTATCGAGTTCTCGTTGAACACCATCAACATGACCACCTCCAATT
>JAGRBF010000500.1 GCA_020434205.1 Calditrichota bacterium
CCAATGGCGCTTAACCCCATCAGGGTCGGCAAAAGGGGGAAGGGGGAGTCGGTTCGGATATCTGCCTCGAAGGTTAGCCCGAGCAGAATCATCAAAAGAAAAACCAGGGCCCCCTGGCGCAGCCGGGCGATGAAGTCCTCCGGATAGGGGTCTTTCACAAATTCCAGGAGGGCGCTCAGGCCGCCGGCAAACAGAACCGACATCAAAATCCAGTCGCTTTGGGTGCGGCCGTTGAGATGCCAGTCCAGATTCCAAAGCACCATCACCGTGGAGGCCAGCATCGCCGTCAGGAGAATGCGGTGGGGTAATTGCCGGACCAGGTAAAGCAGCCCCGCGAAAAGCACCAGACCCAGATAAGACAGCTGGTGAAACTGAAGCTGCTGGCTGATCCAAATCAGGAAAAGAAAGAGGATGCCACCCAGGTGCAGGCGGCTGCGAAATAACCAGGCCACCGGAAAAAGGCCGATCATCCACCACAGGATACCGTCCGGGAAATAGGCGGAAATGTGGTAAATCTGGGCTTGCAGAAAAATGTTGGCCCCCAGGGCAATTCCCGCAAAAAACAGGGCCAGCTCGGCGCTGTCTTCTTCACCCCGCAGGAAATAAAAGAGGCCTATGGCATAGGCGGTCAGCAGGGGAATAAGTCCCACCGCCGACCTGGCGAACAGGCTGAGGTGATGCCAGTTCTGGGAAATCACCAGAAGCAGGGCCATGCCTGCCAGCAGGATGGCTAATGCTTTCAGAATAAAGCCGCTTTGGCGGTACCAGGGGGGATCGTCATCGAGGTGATAGCGATTGATCAGCAGTTGAGCCTGTTCGGGGGTAATGATGCCTTCCTTAACCCAGGCTTCGATTTCTTCCCGAAACTGCCCGGGGCGCGGTAGTGGTAACATCACATATCCTCGTGCACAATGTTGCCGTTTTGCAGGGTGAGCTGAACCCGGGTTTCCAAAAGGGCTTCGGCCGGTTGGGCAAAGATGTCCCGGTCGATCAGGATCAGGTCGGCCAGTTTTCCCGGGGCGATGCTGCCTAGATTGTTTTCCTCGAAGGCGGCATAGGCCGGACCGCTGGTGTAGGCCAGAATAGCGTCCTGCAGGGTCACGGCCTGCTCCGGACAGAAGCCCGGTCGGGTGGGGTCGAAAAGCGGTTTGCGGGCCACCGCCGAATAAAGGGCTTTCCAGGGGTCGAAGGTTTCGATCGGGGTGTCGGACCCGAAGATCAGCCGGGCGCCGCTTTGCTGAAGGCTGGCAAAAGCGTAGGCGAGGCGACCCCGGGCCCCCCAGTGCCGCTCGATCATATCCGTGTCCGCGGCGAGGTGGGAGGGTTGCACGCTGGCGATAACATCGAGCTCCGCCAGCCGGGACAAATCGTCCGGATGTAAAAGCTGAACGTGTTCGATGCGGTGCCGCAACCCTGCCTGGCGGCTCTCCGCCGCTACCGCCTGATACCCGTCCAGCACAATGCGATTAGCGGCATCACCAATGGCGTGAACCGCGCAGTTCAGGTTGAGGTCGGTGCTGTGGCGGATAATGGCCGCGATTTCCTCCGGGGCCAGGGTGGCGACCCCCAGGTCCTCGCTGCCCTGATAAGGGCTCAGCATGTGGGCGGTCTGGGAGCCCAGGCTGCCATCGGCAAAGAGCTTAACCCCACAAATTTTCAGGAAGCTGTTTCCGGAGCGTCTCTGGAAGGGACCTTCGCTATCCTTCAGGAATGCTGCGGGGAAATACCAAAACACCCGCAATCCCAGCTTTTGCTCTCCGTATAAACACTGGTAATGGCTGAAATCATAAGGGGTTTCCACACTGTGGATCCCGGTGATGCCCAGCTGATGACATTCGGAAAAGGTGCTTTGCAGGGCCGGCTCCAGCTCCCCCAGCGGCAGCGGCCTCAGGCTTACCCAAATTTGATCGCAGGCCTTCTCCTGAAGAATACCGCTGGGTTCGCCATCCGCCATGCGCAGAATTTTCCCCCCGGCAGGATCCTGGCTCGCGGCGCTGATCTGGCAAATCTTCAGCACGTTGCTGTTGACCCACAGCGAATGCCAATCCTTGCTTTGCATTACGATAAAATGGCGCCGGGAAATTTCATCGAGCATTTCCTTGTCCGGAAAACGGGCCATGCCCCACCGGTTTCGGTCCCACCCGCCACCGATGATCCAGGTATTCTCAGGGGTTTTTTCCACCTTTTTGCGGATGAGGTTAAGGGCCTCGCTCAGCGATTGACAGGTTGTAAGGTCGATTTGCAGTTTGCGGGCTGCGTATGTGCACAGGTGAGTGTGAGCATCGGTGAAAGCGGGAAGGAGCCACTTGTTATCGCAGGGAATTCGCCGGGTGTCGGGTCCGGCCATATTGCTGATGTCGCGCTCGGAGCCGATGGCCTGGATGCGGGACCCCAGGATGGCAACCGCCTGCGGCTCTCCCGTGGCCGGAATGGTGCCCGGAAAAAGACGGACGCCGGAAAGAATCAGATCGGGTTTGGGATGGAGGGCCATAAGGCAAAAGTGATTCCCGTTTGATAGACACGTTGCGGGCCGGAAAGCAGACTTCTGTTACAGCAGAAACAAAAAGCCCCGTGAAAGACACGGGGCGAAATAAAGCCGGTTGGTGAAACCGCGGGTTACTGCTCTTCGGTATCCCGGTAACGGTAATTCAGTTTGTTGTCCAGAAAATCGTCGAGGGCCTGGTTGATGGGGTTTTCTTCATCTTCACCAAGTTCCTTGATCTCCTGTTCTTCCAGTTCGGCCTGCATAAACTCGTCGTCGAAGCCGCCTTCCAGTTCTTCAAGAATCTGGCGATCGCGTTTCTTCTGGTATTGTTCTTCGTTGATCTGGCGGGCGCGACTGGCGATAACCATAACCGCTTCGTAAAGGTTCTTGGAAGAGGCCAGAATCTGATTAATGTCCTGGGTTTTAGCCGGCATGGGATTCTCCTTGATTTTCCATCATGATTCAGCCTGCTAATCTAATATGCCCTTTTTCGAAAAGCAACTGCGTACACATTAAAGTTGGCTTTTCAGCAGGGAAACAGGGCGGACCGTTGGGGGTAGGGTACCAATCGTTAAATGGCAGGTTCGCCAGCCCTCAACACGCCCCAGGCCGGGGCGGGATGGCGAATAAGCGATATTGGAATTGGCGCGCTATTAATTCTCGGAAAGGATCTCCAGGATCCGGTCCAGAGCCTTGGGGTCCTGGGTGAGGGCGTGGATGTTGCGCAGGGCGCTGATGGCGCCCATCCGGTTGCCGTCCTGAAGGGCCTCATCTACCTGGGTGTTGAATGTGGTAACCAGCTGATTCTTCAGTTCGATGGCCGGTTTGTATTCCGGATCCAGGGTCAGAACAGAGGTGACGTAATCCGAGGCGTTATCCCCTTTGGGCTGGGCGTATTGTTCCTTGCGGAAGGCGACGTTGGCTTTCAGCATCAAATCGCGGATTTCTTCCGACCCGCTTTCCACAACCGCCGGTTGTCCGGCGGGTTGTTCGGGGGTGCTTTCCGGAACGGCTTCCGGTTCCGGGGTCGTTTCCTGCGGCGGCGTGGTTACCGGATTGGACTGGATCTGGGTAATTTTGCTCTGCGCCATGGAGGCCAGGGGATCGTTGGGAAAACGGCTAACCAGTTCCTGATACAGGCTGAGGGCGGCCTGGCGATTACCCTGAGCCATTTGGGTTTCCGCATTGCGGTACATGGCGTCCGGGGAAGCCGGGGTTTTAAGTACGAAGAAGTAGGCGGCCGCGGCGGTGCCGATAATGGCAACGATCGCGACGAAAGCGCCGATTATTTTTCCGAAATTGCTCTTGGCAGGCGCTTTTTTGA
>JAGRBF010000501.1 GCA_020434205.1 Calditrichota bacterium
ACGGAAGCGGCCGAAGCGCATCATTGGCTTGGGGAGGTGTACTGGATGACCGGGCGCATGGAAAAAGCCGCCGAACACCTGCAGAGCGCTCTGGAAATCAAGGAAAAGCTGGGCGGGGAGCCCACCCCGGAATTGGCCCAGGCCTATGAGAGTCTGGGACAGGTCTCCCAGCATCTCTCCCGCAACGACGATGCGCGCCGCTATTTTCAGAAATCCATCGCCGCCTTCAACAAGGTTTTCGGTCCCAACAACCTTCAGGGGGTGGGAGCCCAGGAATACCTGGCTTCGGTTTTCCGCATGAGTGGGGATTACAACCGCGCCGAGCGGCTCCTTGAGGAGAATCTCAAAATTCTGCGTGAGAATCTCGGCGACCTGCATCCCGACCTGATGAGCGCCCTGGGGCAGTTGGGGCAGTTGCTGCTGGAGCAGGGCAAATACGCCGAAGCGGAGCCGGTTTTTCAGGAAGTGTGCGGCATTACCCGGGCTGTTTTTGGTCCCCGCCACGTCAACTATGCGGGCGGCCTCGGCAATCTGGTCGATATCCACCGCGCCACCGGAAATTTCGGGGAAGCGGAAAAAGCGGCCCGCAATATTCTGGAAATCCTGGAAGATAATTACGCCCATCCCCACCGGGAAATTATCAATGCCGCGGAGAATCTGGCCTCCATTTATGCCTCCCAGGGCCGCTATTCCGAGGCGGAGCCGCATTTCCGCCATGCCCTCGCCGACCTCGTTCAGCTTACCGGGGAGAAACATCCGGATTATCTGCGCAGCCTCATCAATTTTGCGGACTTGCTGAACGCCCTTAATCAATTGGATGAAGCGGATCGCCTTTTTACCCAGGCCGCCCTGCTTACCGAACAGGTGATGGGTCGGAATCACGTTCAGTGCGCCACCATCGCCCTGCGCCAATGCCACCTGGCCCTGTCCCGGGGGCAATACGAGCCCGCGGAGCATTTTTATCTGAAGGCCCTGCACATTCTGGAGAAACATCTCGGCCCCCATCATCCCGATGTGGTCGGCCTGATGAGACAAATCGTAGAGTTTTACGAAAATATCGGCAAAAATTCCGACGCCCGGCGCTTAACGGATCGCATAACCCAGGTGCAAAGCCGGAATTAGAACATACCAGGTAAGGGCGGCAGGGATTTGGATTATCCATGATTCGGCCCTGCTTCCCGACCTGAAGAACATACAGGAGACGCATAATGAGTGATGGTTTTCGTATTGAGAAGGACTCCATGGGGGAAATGAGAGTCCCGGATTCGGCTTATTGGGGAGCCCAGACTCAACGCGCTGTTGAAAATTTTCCGGTCAGCAATCTCAGATTCCCGCGCCGCTATATCCGGGCCCTGGGCATGCTGAAGCTGGCGGCGGCCCGCACCAACGAAGAACTTGGCAAGTTGGACAGCACCCTGGCGGACGCTATCGAAAAAGCCGCCAAAGAGGTGATGGAAGGTAAGCTGGACGACCAGTTTGTGGTGGACATCTTCCAAACCGGTTCGGGAACCTCCACCAACATGAATACCAATGAGGTGCTCTCCAATCGCGCCAACGAATTCCTGGGCGGGAAAATCGGCGATCGCCATCCCGTGCATCCCAACGACCACGTCAACATGGGGCAATCCAGCAACGACGTGATTCCCACCGCCATGCACCTGGCCGCTCTGGAAGCGGTCGAGCGCGACCTGCTGGTGGCCCTGCAGCACCTGCACGGGGTTCTGGAAGCCAAAGCCTACGAATTCGACAAGATCATCAAGATCGGGCGCACCCACCTCCAGGACGCCACCCCCATCCGTCTGGGGCAGGAATTCAGCGGCTACGCCAGCCAGATTGCCCACGGAATGAGCCGTTTGGAAAAATTGCGCG
>JAGRBF010000502.1:0-1567 GCA_020434205.1 Calditrichota bacterium
GCTTTGAGCAGACGGACAATATTGGCGGTAAAGATGGGACGGCGGATGGCCGGAATCCCGAACAGCACCGCCACGGCAGCCAAAACTCCCAGCGTCCAGAACGGTGCCCCAAAACCAAGCAGTGCTACCAGCCCAAAGGCCATCCAGAGCCAAAAATTGGCCCCGGTAAAGCCGAGGATCAGGGTCAGCAGTACTGCCCCACCCACGCTGATCCAGGGAGAAATCCCCAGTAGCGCGCCACTTAAGGATTGCAAAAATTCCATAATGACCTCACAAGTGTTAATGCCAGAAAAGGTGTTGTTAATTCATCAGGTTTTCGAAGATTCCGGTTGCCCCCATTCCCCCGCCGATGCACATGGTACAAATGCCGTAACGGACCTTGCGGCGCATCATTTCGTGCAGCAGGGTGGCCGTCAGTTTGGCCCCGGTGCAGCCCAGGGGGTGTCCCAGGGCTATGGCCCCGCCATTGACGTTGACGATGTCCGGATTTATGTCCAGTTCGCGAATAATCGCCAGAGATTGAGAAGCGAAAGCCTCGTTCAACTCAATCAGGCCGATATCCTTAAGAGAAAGTCCGGCCTGTTTGAGCGCTTTGGGAATCGATTCGATCGGGCCGATGCCCATGATCTCCGGGGGCACCCCGGCCACGGAAAAGGCGGCAAGGCGGGCCATGGGAGTGGCATTGAGGGATTTCATCAACCCCTCACTCATCACCACCGAAGCGGCGGCGCCGTCGGACATTTGCGATGCATTGGCCGCGGTAACCGTTCCACCGGCCTTGAAAACCGGTTTCAATTTGGCCATTGCCTCCAAAGTCGAATCGCCCCGCGGACCCTCATCAATGCGAAAAACGGTTTCGGTCGGCACCACCTTGCCATCCCGGTAATGGTTTTCCCGGATGGTCAGCGGCACGATCTCCGCTTCGAAACGCCCGGCTTCGATGGCTGCCAGCGCTTTTAGATGCGAGGCCAGGGCAAACTGATCCTGATCCTCACGGGAAATCCGGTATTTTTCGGCCACATTTTCGGCGGTAATCCCCATGCCGATATAAACATCCGGATCCTTGGCCTGCAGCTCCGGGTTGGGGTTAAAGTAATAGCCGGTCATGGGCACCATGCTCATCGACTCCGTCCCGCCTGCCACCACGCATTCGACGTGGCCGGCCATAATAGCCTGGGTGGCGTGGGCAATGGTTTGCAGTCCCGAGGAACAAAAGCGGTTGATGGTCGCCCCGGGAACGCTGTCCGGAAGCCCGGCAATCTGGGCCACAATCCGCCCCATATTCATGCCTTGTTCGCCCTCCGGCATGGCGCAGCCGATAAGCACATCATCGACCTGTTGGGGGGCCAGGCCGGGAATTTTTTCGATTGCGGCTTTCACCACTTCCCCGCCCATGGTTTCCGGGCGGGTGTTGCGGAGCGTACCCCGTTTGGCGCGGCCCACGGCCGTTCTAACACTCTGGACGATAAATGCATCGGAAGCCATTTATGTTCTCCTTCTCAACGGGGTTTAATTTCTTAGTGGTTTATTGTGCAGCAGGATGCTTTCCACCCGTTCCTGGGTTTTG
>JAGRBF010000502.1:1632-4750 GCA_020434205.1 Calditrichota bacterium
TTACCTCGGTGGGGCCGGTAATGTCGCCGCCGCACATCACCCAGGCCAGCTGGCTGGCGAGGTGGCGGTCGTAGGGGGAGGCAAAGTGTCCCTGCATCATCTGGTAGGCCGCGCTTTCCATGACGGCTTTGGCCGGTTGGCCGAGGATCATAATGCTGTTGCGGCGGGAACGCGGAACAAAGCCGCGATTGGCCAGGCGCAGAACTTCCTCCCGGGCCACGTAGATGCGGCGGTCGGCGTTCATCACCACTACTGCGTCGGGATCCAGATACCCCATTTCGATGGCCTCAACGGCGCTGGTGGAAACCCGGGCGGTGGCCATCGATTCGAAAAATTTGATCAGAAAGGGTTGAATTTCGCTGGGGAAGGGATTGGCGGCCAGTTCCGCGGCTTTCCAGGCCAGATGCATACTGCCGGTGCCGGCCGGAATGAGTCCCACCCCCAGTTCGGTGAGGCCGATATAACTTTCCAGAGCGGCGACCACGTTGCTGCAGGCCATACTCAGCTCGCAGCCACCCCCGAGAGCCATTCCCTGAATGGCGGCGACCACCGGTTTGCGGGCGTAACGAACCGTTTGCACCATCTCCTGGAATTTGCGGGTCATCGCTTCCAGCTTATCGAAGCCGCCTTCCTTAAGGACCATGGCCGCTTCGCCGAGATTGGCGCCCACCGTAAAATTGCGGCCGTCGTTGCCGATTACCAGGCCTTTCCACGGCCCGTTTTCGACCATTTGCACCGCTTCGATGATGCCTTCTACCACGTCCCGACTGAGGGTGTTGGCCTTGGAGCCGAATTCGAAGAGCAGCACATCGTCGCCGATGTCGATCAGCTTGCCTTCGGCGCGTTGATGGACCACCCGGTCTGCATCGGCCTTAAAGCCGGCAACGGTGGGCTGATCCGCAAAAGCTTCGTCTGCAACGTACCCTTTGCCCGGATGATACACCGCCCACCCGGAAGCGCGTTTTTCGTAGAAAGCATGGTGACCCGCGCCATCCATTTCCTCCAGCCAGGCCGGAATGGTCATCCCGGCTTTGCGCATGTCTCCCAGAACTCTCTGGTAGCCAAGCATATCCCAGATCTGAAAGGGTCCTACTTCCCGGGCAAACCCCCAGCACAGGGCCCGGTCTATTTCCACCGGGCGGTCGGCTATTTCGGGGATGCGGCGCACGCAATAACCCATCAGATCAAGAAGGTATTCGCGGGTAAAATCGCCGGGGCGGCCGGGTGCATTGTAAAGGGCCTGTAGCCGTTCCGCCATATTCGGGATTTTTTTAATTGAATCGAAGTCACCCAGGTTCATGGCCTGCGGCGCTTCGTGCTGCAAACTTTCCGGGTTCAGAGATAGGATGTCCTTGCCGACTTTTTTGTAGAAACCGGCTTTTACCTTGGCGCCCAGCAGGCCGTTTTCCACCATCTTTTTCAGAAGGGGCGGGGCCAATTGCCCATCGCGACTTTCATCGCCGGGAATAGCGTGATAGAGGTTTTCCGCCACATAGAGCAGGGTATCCAGTCCCACCACGTCCGCGGTGCGGAAGGTAGCGGATTTGGCATTTCCGACCACCGGGCCGGTCAGGGCATCCACTTCCTCCACCGTATAGCCCTTCTCCGTAAAATAGCGGAAGGCCTGCATCATGGCGTAGGTGCCGATGCGATTGGCGATGAAGTTGGGGGTATCTTTGGCAATAACGATACTTTTGCCCAGGTGCACCCGGCCAAACCACTGGATTTGCGCCACAATATGGGGATCGGTATCGGGGGTGGGGATAATTTCCAGCAGTTTCAGGTAGCGGGGCGGGTTAAAAAAGTGGGTTCCCAAAAAACGGCGGCGGAATTGCGGGTCGCAGTCACCGGCGATTTCGGCAATGGGCAGTCCGCTGGTATTGGTGGAGATGATGGCATCCGGGTGGCAATTGGCTTGGACTTTGGCCATCAGGGCTTTTTTGATGTCCAGATTTTCCTTGACCACCTCGATCACCCACTCGGCCTCACCAATCCGATGCAGGTCGTCTTCAAGATTGCCGATGGCAATACGTGAAGCCGCTTTTTTGCTGGCGAAGGGCGCCGGCTTCATTTTGCCCATCATTTTGAGGGCGCCGGCGGCGAAGGCGTTGCGGGTGCCTTTGGGCGCCGGGATATCCAGCAGCAGCACCTCCAGGCCGGCATTGGCCAGATGGGCGGCAATTTGAGCGCCCATCACCCCTGCCCCGAGCACAGCCGCTTTTCGAAAAGGTAGGAATCCACTTTTAGCGGACATAAAAAACCTCCTGCGGTGAAGTTTTTGAACACTGTTCAACAGAACATACCAAAATTTTGAACACTGTTCAAGTTTTTTGCGTGCGAGGGGAATTTTTTTGCCAGGTGCGTCAGAGAGGTTGCCGATTCCCCCCTTGTTTTGCCCCGGTAAAGGGTGCTTTATTGAATTTAATACCGGTGGGTTGGGGGCGCCATGTGTTTATGAGAATGGACCGGAGGACTTTTGGACCATTTGACGAAACGATCCTAAGAGGCTTAGATCCTATGAAATGAAGGACCAGCTTTCTTAACAAAACCCGTCTTAGGATCAAAGGATCATATGGACTACTTGACCAGAGGACTTTTGGACCAATTGACGAAACCATCCTAAGAGGCTTAGATCCTATGAAATGAAGGACCAGCTTTCTTAACAGAACCCGTCTTAGGATCAAAGGATCATAGGATCGCGTTTTTGTCCTTTTATCCATCGCTCCTATGGTCTTACTTTAATTCAGCGCTTTTCGGGAAAAGAGGGAGATATAATGCGATACTTATTTTTGGTGCTTTTCGCCCTGCCGGTTTTCGGGCAGGTGTTGATGCCTTCTCAGAATTTCTACGCCCATTACGTGGATGGGAGGGTGGAAATTGAGCGTCCCCCCTCTGTGTCTCCCCCACCTGCTGCTGAAAATACCCACCTTGTGCTTATCCAGGCCGATTTCCGGCTGGATTACGTTTATGCTCACAATGAGACCCCGGACAGGGATGAAACCCTGGTTAACCCCAATGCCAATTATATCGAAATTCCCCTGACCAAAAACTACTACACCTTCATCTGCGGCTACTGGCCGGATAATACCACCCATTATGTGATTGTCCGGGACAGCAT
>JAGRBF010000503.1:0-1124 GCA_020434205.1 Calditrichota bacterium
GGTTCCCACAGCACTCTTTCTTCGGAACTGAAACTGATCCCCGCCGACCGGCCCTACGCCCCGATGCGGGTTTTCCATCCCCGGGAAGCCAACCACCTCTACAGCATTGCCCATCACGAGGATCATTTTTTCGTCCTTACCAACGACCAGGCCCGCAATTTTCGGCTGATGAAGGTCGGCGAAGGCAATACCTACAAGGGCAACTGGGAGGAAGTGATTCCCCATCGCGAGGATGTGCTGCTGGAGGATATCGACGTATTCAAGGGTTACCTGGTGCTCTCGGAACGTAAGGACGGGCTGAATCAACTGCGGATCCACAGCTTTGAAGACGGCGGGGATCATTATATCGATTTTGGGGAAGAGACCTACATGGCCTATCCGTCCGTCAACCGAGAGTATGAGACCGACTGGCTGCGCTACGCCTATTCTTCTTTGACCACCCCCAATTCCACTTACGATTACAACATGAAAAGCCGGGAAAAGGTGCTTCGCAAGCAGGACAAGGTGCTGGGAGATTTCGATCCCCAACGTTACGAAGCGCGGCGCTTGTACGCCACTGCCGGGGACGGAACCCGGGTGCCCATTTCTCTGGTTTACCGCAAGGGCCTGAAACCGAACGGCAAAAATCCCCTGCTGCTTTACGGCTACGGTTCCTATGGAAACAGCATCGACGCTTCCTTCAATTCCAGTCGTCTGAGTTTGCTGGACCGCGGATTCGTCTACGCCATCGCCCACATTCGCGGCGGTCAGGAAATGGGACGGGCCTGGTATGAGGACGGCAAACTGCTTAACAAAAAGAACACCTTCACCGATTTTATCGACTGCGCCGAATACCTGATTGCCGAAAAATACACCGACCGGGAGCACATTTTTGCTTACGGCGGCAGCGCCGGCGGGCTGTTGATCGGGGCGGTGGTGAACATGCGGCCCGATTTGTTTAAAGGGGCCATGGCCGCCGTTCCCTTTGTCGACGTGATCACCACCATGCTGGATGAGAGCATTCCCCTGACCACCGGAGAATACGACGAGTGGGGCAATCCCAACGAAAAAGAATACTACGATTACATCCTTTCCTATTCCCCGTATGACAATGTGGAAGCCAAAGACTATCCCAATATGCTGGT
>JAGRBF010000503.1:1219-4399 GCA_020434205.1 Calditrichota bacterium
AAAACGGAGATGAGTGCCGGACACAGCGGGGCCTCCGGGCGTTTTGAGCGCTACCGCACCACGGCACTCCAGTTTGCTTTTATGCTGGATTTATTGGGGAAGGGCGAGTAATTACAGCGCACTGCCTTTAAGGACTGCAGGACCAAAGGACCAGAGGACCGAAGGACTAAAGATCCTAAGACATGAAGAAGATCCTAAGATTTAATATTCTAAGGATCATAGGATCTTCCTCTGGTCCTTCAGTCTTCCGGTCGTCCTTTAGTCTTTTTGTCCAAGTTTTACCCAACCAGAGAGGATCTGTCATGAAATGGTCCATGTTTGTTGTGCTGGCCCTGATCCTGGCTTCGGCGCCGGGATGCCAGTCGGAATCCGGCGGGAAGGAAGCATCCGCCACGGAAGTGGTTTTTAAAAGCCGCCATATCGATCTGCAGCCTTACGTCAGCGGCTTTCCTTACAGCGGCTTTACCCCGGATTATCAGGCCGGGCGGTTGTTTTATTACCATATCGGCGATAAAACCGAGCTGAAGTCTCTGGCCCTGACCGGCAACCCCGATCTTCGCCAGGGGGAAACCATTTCGGATGTTGATTTTGCCACCCGCAACGTTTGGGGAATCCGCTACCGCGCCGCGGACGGTAATCTTTACTGGAGCGGTGATGAGCGCAACGATGAGGTGATCAACCTGTACCGCTTGAATCCCCAAACCCGGGAGCTGAATAAGCTCACCGAGGTCCCTTACATCTTCGGATGGCGTTGGAATGAGGATGAAAGCAAGGTCGCTTATGTGGCCCGCCTGGGCGACAAGGAGGAGCGCCTCGGCGAACTGCGCCTGCTGGATCTGGCCAGCGGTGAGGAAAAAGCCATCCGCCGGGATACCCCCAAATTTCGTTTTACCTGGGGAAGTCCCAGCTGGCGCCCGGATCAATCCGGGGCGGTGGTTTCGGTGGTCATGAATGCCGATCGTACCTACGGAAACCTCGCCTATGTCGATTTTGCCACCGGGGAGTGGAAAATCGTTACCGCAACGGACCGCAAACGCAGCTTCCCTTCGCCGGTTGAGGGGTGGATCAGCAATGACGAGTTCCTGTATTATTCCAATGAGGACGGATTTTATAACATCTTCAGCTACAATGTGGCCACGGGAACCGGAAAACAGTTGACCCACTTTGAGCGGGATATTGCCTCCGACCAGCTGCTAAGTATCGACGGCAAAAAGTATCTGATGGCTATTCTGCAGAACCCCATCGAAAGCGAAATTAAACTGATCAACCCGGTGGACGGCACGGTGGTGCACAGCGAAACGGTGCCCATGATGGTCAATACTCTGGACGGCAGCGAGAACAAAGTGATGGTCTCGGTCAACTCTGCCACCGAGAAGTTCAAGGTCCGCGAGATCACCGTCAGCACAGACAACTTCGCCTGGGCGGATCGCATCGGGCTGCCGGAAGGCCTGCGCGAAAAGATCGTGCATGCCCGGGTAGAGCGCCTGACCTACCCCACCTTTGATATCGATCCGGCTACCGGAGAACGCCGCCAACTGCACGCTTATCTGTATCATCCGGACAAACCCCTTCCCCCCAACCAGCAGATGGTGGTGATCAAATCTTTCTACGGGGGCAATAACAATTACAACAGCGCCAATCAGATCCTGGCGGAAGCCGGCATTTATGTGCTCAGTCCCGCCCCGCGGGGCAGCAGCGGTTTCGGTCGCGAGTTTGCGGCCTTAAACGATAAGGATCTGGGTGGCAATGAGATTGTCGACGTTATCTACGCCGCCAAATTCATCTCGGAAAAATTGGGGATTCCCCCGGAGCGGGTTGGGGTATTCGGTGGGAGCCATGGCGGATACGCCACCATGCGCCTGATGACCTTCCCCGGAGAAATTAACGGGATTCTGGCCGATTTTGATTTCGGCTTCGGGATGAGCCATGCCGGATTTTCGGACATCATCCACTTTTACGAAAACTGCAATATTCCGGACTGGGTTACCCTGGAGGCCGGCGATCCGGCCACGGAAGGGGATAAACTTCGCGACCGCTCCCCCCTTTATCACGCCGATCAGATGAGCGGCAAGCTGCTGCTGACCCACGGCAGCAACGACAGCCGGGTTCCCATCGAGGGCAGCATGTGGATGGCGGACAGCCTCAAAAAATATCAGAAGGATGTAACCCTGGTGGTATTTGACGGGCAGGGTCACGGGATTAAGGGGCTGGAAAACAGCCTGGCTTATTACCGGGCCTGGTTTAAATTCCTGGAAACGGTGGGAAATGCCCCCGCCAAACATGTGGAAGGGACCTGGTAGGTCGGCCGGCGCAGTAGGGTCACGGCGCGCCGTGACCCTACTGCGCGCCGTGACCCTACTGCGCGCCGTGACCCTACTGCGCCAATAAAAATGCCTGAATAAAATCGTCGATACCGCCGTCCATTACTTTTTGGACGTCCCCGATCTCGTGGTTGGTGCGGTGGTCCTTAACCAGCTGATAGGGCTGAAAAACATAGGAACGGATCTGGTTTCCCCACCCGATTTCCGTTTTGCTGTCCTCCAACTCCTGCCGTTTGGCCTTTTCTTCCTCCAGCTTTTTCTGATACAGGCGCGCCTTGAGAATCTTCATGGCGTTGGCCTTGTTTTTGTGCTGGGAGCGTTCGCTTTGGCAGGTCACCACAATGCCGGTCGGTTCGTGGGTAATGCGCACCGCAGAATCGGTGCGGTTAACGTGCTGTCCCCCGGCGCCGCTGGCGCGATAGGTGTCTATGCGCAGGTCGTTGGGGTTGATCTCGATCTCAATATCTTCGTCGATTTCCGGGAGCACAAAAACCGAGGTAAAGGAGGTGTGGCGGCGTCCGCTGGAATCGAAGGGGGAAATGCGCACCAGGCGGTGCACCCCGATTTCGGAGCGCAGGTATCCGAAGGCATAAGCGCCTTTTATTTCCATGGTCACCGATTTGATGCCGGCTTCTTCGCCGGGAAGCATGTTCAGGATACCGCAGGAAAAACCGCGATTTTCCGCCCAGCGGGTGTACATGCGCATCAGCATTTGGGCCCAGTCCTGGCTTTCCGTGCCGCCGGCGCCGGGATTGATGGTCAGGATGGCGTTTTTTTTGTCTTCGGGGCGGGCCAGGAGGCCTTTCAGCTCCAGGTCCCGGGCGGCGGTGAGAAGTTTGGCGCTGTCGCGGGCAACTTC
>JAGRBF010000504.1 GCA_020434205.1 Calditrichota bacterium
CGGGATGACGAAGTAGCCACATTACGATTGACAGAATACTAACGGCGGCTGCGGATGGCGTATATGATCAAACCGAAGGCCGCGCCGAGGCCCACCCCCATGGACAGTTGGTCCATCGAAACCCCGATTGCGGTGCCGACGGCAATACCAAGGGCAACCCACTTCCCGGGGTTTTCGCGATTGTCGCAGATTTCTTTTTGATCTTCGGATTGAGGATCCATAGCTGCCTTTCTTATTTGATGTTACGCAACCGGTCGTTTTTTTTAACCGCAATAACTCGAAACCGCGAAAAAAGGCAACCCATTTGCCTTTTCCGGGGCCAAACGGGAATGATTTTCGAGACTTCGCGGTTTTCTCTCAAAAAATGTCACAGCGGGTAAGGTCATTTGAATGTTATCTGAGCGCCGAAGCGCCCTGAACGCAATACAACGAAAATCCGGAGAAAAAGATACCGCCCATTGCTTTTATTTTGCAATATTAGCGCCGCAAATTCTTAAAAAGGGCCCGTCACCATCCCCTTCCCAGGGAGGATATTTCTCACCAGTCTTTGGATTTCTGGCCGAGTTTTTTTTAAATTGGCTGTCCGCTTTTTGAGGACAAAGTCCCCCGGATCAGGACTGGCGCTACACCCGAACCACCAAGGGCACGAGAACATGTGGTCATTAGGTAAAACTTGTTGTTTTTTAAGACTTTGAGGTTCACAGTAAGAACCGCATAACCTTTATTAAGGAGAATGGATGCAGGCACCGGTCCAGGAATTTTTGGCCAATATTATCGACTACGCCGGACTTTTTCCCCCGGCCAAACTGCCGATGGAAGAAGCGTTCGCAAACTACCTGCGCTATCGCAGCGGCGCTATGTCCTGGATGTTATCGCGCTTTATTTGTCCGGCCCGGCGTTTGGAAGAAGTACAGGTGCTTTCCCGGAATTTGCCCGAGGGCGCTCCTCCCCTGCAGCTTTCGGTTTTGCTGAGCGGGGGCCGCACCCCGGAGGAATGGTCCATTAATTTTCGGGCGGATCTGGACGCCATCCTCCGTTTTCGCGAGGCCATGGGCGAGGGAGCTTCGGTGGATTTCCTGGAATGCCGCCTGCCGGACAGTCTCTCCGCCGGTCCGGCCGAAAACCTGTTGAGCTTCCTGGACGCCATAGCGGTGATGCAGAAGGAGGCCGGCTTAGCCGGGGCTCTGCCCTTCTTTGAAATGGCGATGAGTGCGGGGTGGGATCAGGAGCTTCCCCGCTTCATCAAAAGCATCGGGGAATTCGGTGAGAAGAACCCGGGTTTGGGCAGCGGTGAACTGGCCCCCGGCTTCAAAATTCGCTGCGGGGGAACCACCCCGGATGCTTATCCCTCTCCCGCGCAGGTTGGCGCGGCCATTTTTTACTGCCGGCAGGAAGGGGTTCCCCTCAAGGCAACCGCGGGTTTGCATCATCCCGTCCGCCATCAGAACCCCGGCGAAAAGGTAAAAATGCACGGTTTTCTGAACGTCTTCGGGGCGGGAATTCTGGCCAGGGCCCACGAAATGAGCCTGCGGGAAATTGTGGAGATTGTGGCCGACGAACACGCCGAGAACTTTCTGTTTACCGAACGGGCTTTTGTGTGGCACACCTTGCGGGCTTCCCGGGAAGAGTTGAGCGCTTCGCGAAAATCGGCCCTGATCAGCTTCGGGAGCTGCAGCTTCGAGGAACCCTGTGAGGACCTCCGCCGAATGGGGATCTTATAAAGGACCTTAAACCGCTTGGGACAGCTTCCGGAAAAAAAACCGCGAAGGCGCCAAGAATTAAGGTGTTTGGTTTTATGCAGACACAGAACTTCCGTGCCCCCACCTGCTTTGGGCAGCGGAAATAAACCATCTATCCATGCTGGTCCACGGATAGCAGCACGACGAGCAGATTTTCCACTGCAGGGTCAGATCAGTCCGGTTTCAGCTTTCGCATTTTCGCGATTTCGCGGTCTCAAAAAAGGCAGGCTTTTTAACATCATTTATAATCATATCTGTGGCATTTTTTCCGGACCGGGCTTATCATAAAAAGAAAGTCCCGTCACCAAATCTGGCACCCTCAGCGAACCGGAACCCGAATATGACCACCGTAGATCCGACCCTGAAATCCTTTATCGAAGTACACCCGGATTCTCACTTTCCCATTCAGAACCTGCCGTACGGCGCCTTTCGCCGCAACCCGGATTCTGCCACCCATATTGGGGTAGCCATTGGGGATCAGATTTTGGACCTGACGGCCCTCAGCCAAAGCGGCCTCCTGGATACCCCGTTGCTGGCCGGCCGGAACTATTTCGGCAGGGGCACCCTCAATTTTCTGATGGCCGCCGGTAAAGCGGTGTGGACGGAAGCCCGGGAGACCATCAGCACTTTGTTGCAGGCGGACAATCCCCTGCTCCGCGATGACGAAACCCTGCGCCGGGCGGCATTTCTTCATCAGGATGCCGTGGCGATGCAAATGCCGGTGGACATTGGCGACTACAGCGATTTTTACTCCTCCCGGGAGCACGCCACCAACGTGGGCAGCATGTTTCGCGATCCCCAGAACGCCCTCCTGCCCAATTGGACCTGGATTCCCATTGCCTATCACGGGCGGGCCAGCTCGGTGGTGATCAGCGGAACCGATATCCGGCGCCCGGTGGGCCAAACCCGCCCGGATCCAGAGAAACCGCCGGTTTTCGGTCCCTGCCGCCTGCTGGACTTTGAGCTGGAGATGGGCTTTTTTGTCGGTCCCGGCACGGAAATGGGGCAGTCTATTCCCCTTGAGCAGGCCATCGACCATATATTCGGGATGGTTCTGGTAAACGACTGGAGCGCCCGGGACATCCAGCGCTGGGAATATCAGCCGTTGGGGCCTTTTCTGTCTAAAAATTTCGCCACCAGCATTTCGCCCTGGGTGGTGCCGATGGCGGCTCTGGAGCCCTTCCGGATGGCCGGCCCCACTCAGAACCCCGAACCACTCCCCTACCTCCGGGGGGAAACCCGGCGGGCCTACGACATTCGCCTCTCGGTAACCCTGCGCGGCGAGGGAATGGCCGCGCCAGCCACCATCAGCAACAGCAACCTCCGCCACATGTACTGGAACATCTGCCAGCAGCTTACCCACCACAGCATTTCCGGGTGCAATATGAATCCCGGGGACTTACTGGCCTCGGGAACCATCAGCGGTCCGACCCCGGATTCCTACGGCAGTCTGCTGGAGTTAGCCTGGCGGGGAACCAAACCCCTGGAAATTGCCCCGGGCGAAACGCGCAGTTTTCTTCAGGACGGGGACACCCTCGCCCTTTCCGGCTATTGCCAGGGAGACGGTTTTCGGGTGGGCTTCGGTGAGGTTAGCGGAAGGATTTTGCCCGCCGTGCAATAGAAGGAGCGCACGAAACGGAGAATCGTGTGGGAGTGTGGGGGTGTGGGGGTGTCGGAGTGGTTAGAAAGCCTTTTGTCCTTTTGCCCATAAGTCCTTTTGTCCATAAGTCCTTTTGTCCATAAGTCCTTTTGTCCATAAGTCCTTTTGTCCATAAGTCCTTTTGTCCATAAGTCCTTTTGTCCATAAGTCCTTTTGTCCATAAGTCCTGTAAACCATCAACCCTAGCCCCCCAAATCCTATGCCCTCACTCAAAATTGCCATGGTCTCTTCGGAAATTCACCCCTTCGCCAAAACCGGCGGACTGGCCGACGTTAGCGGGGCCCTGGGGAAATATCTGGACTTTCGCGGACACGATGTCCGGCTTTTTATGCCCTACTACGACGTCCTCAAACACGGGGAGAGCCACTTCCAACCGGTGGATTTTCTGCAGAATATCCCGGTGGCCTTCAACGGTTTCACCCTCTATTTTTCGGTGCTCACCACCACCCTTCCCGGGTGTAATGCAGATGTGTACTTCATCCATTGTGAAGGGCTTTACAACCGGGGCAGTATTTATACCGACCACGGGGACGAATATCTGCGCTATGCCCTGATGTGCCACGCCACCCTGTTGATTTGCCAGCGTATGGGATGGGGACCGGATATTTTTCACCTGAACGACTGGCAGTGCGGGCTTCTGCCCCTGCTTCTGAAAACCCATTATCAGTGGGACGGACTCTTCAGTCGCAGCAAAACCCTGCTGAGCATCCATAATATCGGATACCAGGGCGTTTTTTCCGCGGAAGTGGTGGACAAACTCAATTTGGGTCCCTACGCCATGATGATCCCCCAGGAGGATCTGGCCGGGGACATGATCAACTACATGAAGATCGGGCTGGTGCATTCCGACCGCCTCTCGACGGTCAGTACCACCTACGCCTGGGAGATCCAGACCGAAGAATACGGCGCCGGGCTTCACAATTTGCTGAGGCACTTCAGCCACAAGCTGGTGGGCATTGTGAACGGGGTGGATTATGAGGAATGGAGCCCGGAGGCAGATCCTTATATCCCCCGTCATTTTTCCCGGGAGGACCTTTCCGGCAAAACCGATAACAAAATCGCCCTGATGAAAAACCTGGGCCTGCCCTACGATCCGGATGCCCCGGTTTACGGGATCATCGCCAGACTGACCCCCCAGAAGGGATTTCAATTACTGGAACCTTTCTTGCTGGATTTTGTGGCCTCCCGCAAAATGCGCCTGGTGGTGCTGGGCAGCGGGGAGGGGCGCTTTCAGCATCTGTTCCAGCACGCCCAGTATCACTATCCGGACAAGGTATGCTTTTACGAGGGCTACAATAACGCCCTTTCCCACCTCATCGAAGCCGGCAGCGATATGTTTATCATGCCCTCCCAATACGAACCCTGCGGGCTCAACCAGATTTACAGCCTGCGCTACGGCACCGTGCCCATTGTTCGGAAAACCGGGGGACTGGCGGATACCGTTCAGTTTTACAACTGGGAGGATAACAGCGGCACCGGATTTGTGTTTGAGTATTTCAACAGCGACAGCTTGCAGTGGGCCATGAATTACGCGCATCAGACCTGGCATCACAAGGATTCCTGGCGGCAGCTGATGCTCAACGGCATGGCGCAGGATTTTTCCTGGGATCGCCAGGTGGAGGAATACATCCGGTTGTACCGGGAGATGGTGGGATAGAAAGCGTTGGCCGTTGGCCGTTGGCCGTTTTTACTGAAACCGTGATAGAAATTCGCCCGGCGGCAAGGCGGGTACCGGGCTGTTTTGATAGTGTTTGATATTCCGGGTAATTATCCACTCCGCGTCCACGGCACGGGCCGCGGCCATTTGCAGCCCGTCCTCAAAATCGGGACAATTTAAACGGGTGGAAAAACGGGCATCGGCGGTGGTAGTTGGCGCAATATTCACAAAGGTCAACAAATCCTTGATAAAGTCCAGCGCCGTTTCCTTTCCGGATGGTGACGAGATCAGGTAATAAAAGTTGGACAGGGAATGCCAGGCAATAAAGGCATTGATCAAACGCTGCTGGCTTAAGTCCAGCACCCGCGCGGCATTCTGTTCAAAGGGCTGGCGGGATATGGCGAGATCGATCAGAATATCCGTATCGAGCAAGACAATCATAAACCGTAGCGATCTTTCAGTTTTTCCCCACGCGGATCCGTGAGATCCTCAAGCTTTAATTGGCCGGACCATTTGGCAGTGAAAAGCGCCTCCTCTCCGGTAAGAGCGGCTTTCAGGAGGGTTTCCACCAATTCCGACAGCGATTTTCCGCGCTGCCGGGCATAGGCTTTACTGCGAGGAATGAGTTCTTCGTCAATGGTCAAATTCAAGCGCGTTTTCAATTCGGCCTCCTTATGCGTATACCAAAAAAAAGATACGCATCTATTGGCTCGAAAGCACCCATTTTTCGCCGAAAACGGAGCGGATCCGGAAGTCCCCTTCCCCCCACCAAAAAGGCCGCTTCGGAAATACGGTTTTGACAGACGTTCCGCAGGACATCGCCAGGAGTCTGTTAAGTGTGCTTGGTTTAGTTGGGACCACTTGACCGTCACCCCGGTATGCTTT
>JAGRBF010000505.1:0-4408 GCA_020434205.1 Calditrichota bacterium
ATGCTGCCGGCGGTAACACGTTCTCCGCCGAATGCTTTTACACCCAGCATTTTGGGATTGCTGTCGCGACCGTTGCGCGAGCTTCCCATACCTTTCTTATGAGCCATGGTATCCTCCGGCGTTAGGAGAGGGCAATCGCTTCGATTTGAACCCTGGTGAAATCCTGACGATGACCGCGCGTCAGACGGTATCCTTTACGACGCTTCTTTTTGAAAACGACCACTTTGCCGTCGCGGCCATTGTTAACCACTTTAGCGTTAACCTTGGCGCCATCTACCGTGGGACGGCCGATCTTCACATCTTCTCCATCACCCACCAGCAAAATCCGGTCGAACTCCACGGCATCGCCGACTTCCTTGTTCAGAAAGGGCACTTTAACCGTCATCTCATTTTCAACCCGGAATTGCTTGCCGGCAATTTCCACAATTGCGAACATGTCTACCTACCTTGATGAGATACTCAAAAGATTATTTCCAATAGAGCGGACAAATTTAGGGCAGGGAAGCTGTTTAGTCAAGCTGAAAATGAAATGGTAGCAGCAGGGGAAGGATAGCGGGCAACGACCCTAATGTAGGCCAAAGGCCGTTGCGCCGCAAGTTCGGAAAAAATGCCGTTACAATTCTTCGGCAAGGGCCTTGAGGGCGGTTTCGACCTGTTCCATCTCGCGACGGAGCTGAACCAGCTGCACGTCGATCTGGGAAAAATCGTTTTTGCTGCCGCATTGCTCCAGGACAAAAGCGGCGTCGAAGGCGCCCTGGGCGCAGAAATTTCCCACCGAGCCCTTCAGGGTATGGGCGGCAATTTTCAGGTTTTCCGAGTTTTTGGAGGCCACAGCGCTTTCAATTTCGCTGACCAGGCTGGGATAATCTTCCAGGAACATTTCGATGAGTTCCTGAAGAAGTTCGTAGTCGTTGTCCAGCCGTTCAAACAATTCTTCCCGATCCAAGATGCTCTGTATTTCCATATTCCTGCTCCTCGTGCACTGCGGCACGTTCCCTGTAATATTGTAAAACGAGTTCCCGAATGTTATCCGTTTCTGATTTTCCGGGTCTTCCTTATGGTCGGCAAATCGCCTCAAAAGTTGAGATTTAAGGGCAGATTAACCGATCCGGAAAATCCCCGGAGATTCAATTCCCCCGCTTTTCTCCGGGAGCAGCAGATCCCTCACCCGGCTCACCAGATCCCTTAAGGAAAACGGTTTAAAGAAGATGTCGTCTGCCTCGGCGATATCGGCCGGGGTATCGCCGGGGGTGTGATATCCGGTGATAAAAATAAAGGGCGTGGTGATCCGGGAATCCCGGATGCGGTTAAACAGCTCGGGACCGGACATCTGCGGCATGTAAATATCGGAGATGATCAGGTCGTATTTCCCGATCTTGAGCATTTCCCAGGCCATCTGGCCGTTGCTGGCCAGGGTGCAGTCGAAGCCGGCGGTATTGAGGGCCTTGCCCAGCAATTCCACCAGCTCGGGTTCGTCATCCACCAGCAGAATGTGTTTGCGGGAATCGGACTTTTCTACCTTGAGCGGAACCTTGTTGGGAACTTTTGCGGCCGCTTTTTCCCCGATTTCCAGGGAAAGTCCTCTGCCACCGGAGGCTTTGAGATCCAGGATCTGATTTTTGAGATAATCCTGCTTTTCCAGTACCACGATATTGCGCAGATTGCGGACCAGATCGATGATGCGATTGGTCATACGACGACAGGTTTCGGTGCGTTTTCCGATCCCGATCTCCTTTTCCAGGAACTCCAGGGAATGATCCAGGATCTGAAGGGGTTGGGAAAATTCGTGGGCGATGGCACCGGCCAGTTCTTTGATATTATTGAGGGTTTCCCGCTCTTTTTCCCACTGTTCCTTGCGCTTGATGCGGGAAATATCCTGAATGGAAACCAGCTGGGCCGCCTTGCCGTCCCATTCGAAATCGGTGGTGGAGATTTCCAGAAAAAGGTTCTGCTTGGCCCCGCCGTCAACTTCAATTTCGATGGGGTGCTCGCGATTCAATTCGAAAGGCAGGGTTTTGTTTTCCGCAATATCCCGGAGCAGCCGGGTAGCGGCGGGATTGCAGTAGCGGCAAATGTTCTCACCGTCCACAACCACCTGGCCGATGGGGCTGTTTTCCATCACGGTGCGCAGGCGCATCTCGCTGTGGGCAACGTTGCGGGTAAGCTGATTGCGCTGAATGGCGTATTGGATAACCCGGCGCAGGGTTTCCCCGTTAAGGCTCCCCTTCACCAAAAAGTCCTGAGCCCCCACCTTGAGGGCCAGCATGTCCTCTTCCTGCTCCAGGGAACTGGTCATTACCACCAGCGGCAGCATACCCTGGTTGAGTTCCTGAATGGCGGAAATGGTGCCGACCCCCTGGGAATCTGGCAGGTTCAGGTCGCTGAAAATAATGTCCCCGCCGCCCTCAGCCTTGAGGAAGGCCACGATATCCCGGAGCCATTCGAAATGGACCAGCTCGAATTGGTTCTGGAGGGCTTCGCGAAGGCTGTGCTTTATCAGCAGAGCATCCGCGGCGTTATCCTCCAGAAGGACCACCTTAAGCTTGTTCCGTTGGGACGATTTTGATGAAAAATCCGTTTCCATGTAAATTGATCCAATTCCTTGTAACCACCCTGTATCAAGACAGATTGCAGGTTTTACCTAATGATCGACCACAGCACAGGGGACTTAAGCAAAATTTCGCCTGCCGTTCCCCGGTTGAACGCCGTGCTTTGGCCCTTTCTTTTGGTTCGAAAATTTGATATTTTGTAGCGGATGTGTTGTAATATGGGGGCTGGCTCTTGGTTTCTTTGACTGACAGTGAAATCCGCACAGGCCTGTGGCAGGGCATTGCCGCCTTCCGGGAAGGTCGCTATTTCGAGGCCCACGAAGCCTGGGAAAATCCCTGGCGGGAAATGGCTTTTCCCCACCGCAGTTTTTGGCAGGCCTTGATCCAGTTAAGCGTCGGGGCATACCACTATCAGAATGATAACTTACGGGGTTGCAGGAACCTGTGGAACAAGGCCCTCAAACGCTGTAACCTGCTGCTTCAGGAAGCCGGGCCCATTCCCGCCCCCCTGGTGATCGCCCTGCAATCCCTGCTTGTCCAGGCCCTCCTGGCCACCCACAGCGGCAGCAATCCCCTCCCTCTTTTGCATGCTTTTTCCCGAAAAACCCTGGACGTTTCCTGGGTCGAACATTTTTGACCCCGGTGCCGGCATGCCGGCATTTCCCCAGCTGCAGCGCGGGATCCGCTCCCTTGCCCCTCCCCGGACGCGGTGTTTCCTCCCGCTCCCGGGAGTTCACCTAACCCTCAGCAGGCTGGCGCACCCGCAAGGCGGATTTGGATCTGGTGAACCAAACCGGCCTATCTGCTGCAAAATTTTAAAGATCCGGGAGAAATTTCCGACAATTTTTGTGATATAAAGGGTCACAAACCGAGCGAGCGGGACCTGATGGCAAGGGCCCTTCCAAAAAGTGGAGCATTGGCCATGCGCGCCACCAATCTTGAATTAAAAATGACCATTCTCCTGGTCGAAGATGATCCGGGGGACATGTTCCTGACCCGCAGGGTTCTGGAAAACAGCCGCATTCCTTTGGAAATTGTGGCGTTTTCCGATGGCAACTCGGCGATTGCCTATCTCAGTCAGGATACCCCCTATCAGGATGCCCCCCTTCCGGATTTGATAATCCTGGACCTCAACCTGCCCGGTCAGGATGGGCGCGAGGTTCTCAGGCGCATCAAATCCAACCCGGCAACGGAAAAAATCCCGGTGGTCGTTTTTTCCACCTCCGATGCCCCCAGGGACATCAAGACCAGTTATGAAAACGGGGCCAACTGTTACGTAACCAAACCCCTCAATCTCAAGGATTACAGCGAGGTGGTTATCTCCATTCAACAATATTGGGCGCACATCGCAACCCTTCCCCAGAATTTGTAGCATCCGGGGATGGGGCCGGTTTTGCCGGCCGTCCCGGGAAGAACTCCGACAGGATGTCCGGGCGGGCAAATTAAAATCACGAGGCGGCATCTTGTTCAATGAATCACATTCAAAATCGCTTTTTACCGGTAATCTCGAACACTTTTGGGGTCTCCATTTTGGCATGACATTCCGCCGTTTAACGCGCAGAGAGCACCGCTACCAGTGCCGGCCCTGCGATGCGGCTATTTCGGATCTGAGTTGATATGAACACCCTCACCGACACCAACCCGGCCCGGCAACCGGCCATCCGAACCGCCTTGCTGCGGGATTGGCTTCAGGCCCATCCTCAACTGGCCCGCTGCATCGAACATCGCGCTCTGCTGCGCTTCCTCCAACACATTCTTCGCACCCAAAAAGGCGGCGGCGAAGAAGCATCCTTCCTGTTTTTCGAACACCTGTTGCAGCGTTTTACCGAGGAAAAAATCGGCTTTCCGGCCATTTCCAA
>JAGRBF010000505.1:4494-5495 GCA_020434205.1 Calditrichota bacterium
CTGGCCCTGTTTGACTCTTTCTTCAGCATGGCTCGCGAAAAAACCCTGCCGAAAGATCCCATCAAGGCACTGGGCCAGGGGAATGCGGAAAAAAGCGAACCGATGGCCTTTTTCGTTGAAGAAGATCGCTTCGGAATGCTGGCGGACATCAACGAAGCGTTCCAGGAGTGGACCGGGGTAGACCCGGAAGCCTTTATGGGAGAGCCGGCCTGGGAGAAAGTGATCCACGCTCAGGATCTGCCGGGACTTCGCAAAACGCTGCATTACACGATCCAGAACAATCGCCGCTTTTACCGGCAGGTCTACCGGCTGCGCCATCACAACGGCCATTGGGTTTCGGTCTGCGAGTTGGGCCGCATCGAATATGCCGGGGACAACACCCCGCTGTCGATCAGCGCTTTGTTGATCGACCAACCCCGTCTGGCACTGGAGAACGGGGCTTACCTGGGCCCTCAGCAAATTCTCAACCATCTCATCCAGGAAGGGGACCTGATGGGAATCCTGGACGAATCCGGGGTTCTGCTGCACGCCAGTCCCGCGCTGAGCAATCTGCTGCACACCATCCGCCGCCAGGAAGAAGCGGTGCCCTTTTCGGTTTTCCTGAACTGGCCGACCCGCGAGGCCTTCGCCCGATGGCATGGCGAAGACCACACCAGCCCCCTGGACATCCGCCTGGGCACCAGCCCCCAGGAACTGCAGAGTTTCTCCCTGTACGGCCTTCCCGCCGGGGACATTTTCTCCCCCGGGAGCCTTCTGATTTGGCTCAAACCCCGCCATCTGAAGGATAACGGCCATTTCCTGCAGGGCATCAACGGACTGCAGAAAATTACCCGCAGAATTCAGAAAGCCACCGATCTGCCGGGCTTTTTCCAGGTGCTTACCCAGGAAGGCCCGCAACTGATCGCTCCCTGCGACCGGGTGGCCCTGCTGATTAACACCACCGGCGGACTGATCTTCGGCACCGGCCAGGGTTTTGATCCGGAGGTTACCAAAAAACGGGC
>JAGRBF010000506.1:0-667 GCA_020434205.1 Calditrichota bacterium
ATCGATAAAACTGAGCCGGGAGTGAAAAACCAGACCGCGAATTTGTTCCATTAAAGCGTCCTTGTTGATAAACGGCGATTCCACGTCAGATAGCTGCCCAATATTAAAAATTGATCCGGATAAAATCAAGCTTATTTACTTGATTGCCTGTGATTCAATCTTCCTTAGGCATCCGGGGGATTTTCCGGTCGCAAAATATTGCGCACCGTTTCCCGGAGCGTGTTGAGCTGGTGCGGATTGGTGAGGACTCCCTGAATTACTTTTTGGGCGCTCAGGTCCCGGATATCACCCTCCCGGCCGTTTGCCAGCAAAATTTTGAGGTCCTGCTTCTGGTTGTGCATGCTGAGAATGGTATGCTGGCGATTTTCGCTGGCTGTAGCCATGTCCACGATGGCCAGCTGGATATCTTCTTTTTCTTTCAGAATGCTCAGCGCTTCGCCCTCGCTGCTGGCGGTGGCCACCTTGTAGCCCATTTTTTTGAGATTATCCGGCAGGGGCGCCCGCCCGTCCGGATCGAGGACCAGAATGGTGTTCTCCGGAACACCCCCGCTTTTGGGACGCACCGTGCCGGCGAGGCCGGGAATGGGAAAACTCACGAAAAAGCTACTGCCCAGACCGGGTTTGCTCCGCACGGAAATCTCCCCCTGGTGCGATTCGATAATATTCC
>JAGRBF010000506.1:763-6333 GCA_020434205.1 Calditrichota bacterium
CGCACTTCCACCTCGATGGTGTTGCCGGAACGCCGGCTTTCCAGAAAAATGGTTCCGGCGTTGCCCATGGCGTCCCGGGCATTCATGGCCAGGTTGATCAACACCTGGGTGAGCTGGGTGCGATCCCCCCAAACCGAGGGCAGCTCCGGGGCAAAGCGGGTTTCGATGCGCATGTCCTTGCCGAAGGTCCGCTGCAGCATGTCCGCCAGACGGTTCAGCAAAACGTTGATGTCGATCGACTGGCGGTGGCTGGGGCGATTTTGGCTGAACAAGAGCAACTGGCGGGTTAAATCCGCCCCGCGATTGCTCATCTCTTTGATGATGCCCACCCGTTTGCCGACCTCCTCATTCTGCGCGGAATAATGCTGGAGCAATTCCACGTTGGGAATAATAACGCTCATGATGTTGTTGAAATCGTGGGCAATGCCGCCGACCAGGGTCCCCAGGGCGGCCATTTTCTGAAGCTGGTCCAGGGAAGGATGTTCTTCGTTTCCGGTGGTTTGCCCGGGACGAAGGCGGAACAGGGTAAGGGCGGTTTGTTTGCAGAGGTTTTGTACCAGGGCCAGGCTTTGCCGGCAATGCTGTTCGTTGCCGGTGATGTGGCAGACCAGCAGCCCGAAACGATGGTCCCGGTAAACCAGCGGGGAAACCACCACCGCCTGTTGTTGATGGGGCTGAAGACCCAGGGCCAGGTTCTCTTCCGCGGAGAGATCCCGGGAGGTCAACACCACCGCCTTGTTGCCTTCAAAGGTCTGCCACAGGCGTTTATGGGCGCGGGTGAGGGGCTGACGCCGCCGGAAAACCCCGTCCGGCAGGCTCATTGAGGCCATCAATTCCCGCCGTCTCCGCTCGCGCAGGTAGATGGTGGTCTCCTGACCGTTGGACATCCTGCCCGCGGTTTCGGTGAGTTGGGACAGGGCTTCTTCGATGCTGGTGGTGCGCATCTGTCGTTCGCTGAAATCCAGGAAGGGGGTGAGGGCATCCGCCCCGCCCTGGCGCGGCTGTTGGATCCGCCGGTAGTGCGCTTCCAGGGCCAGGTGGCGCGCCGCCATGTCGGCCTGTTCTTTGACCAGAATCTGCTGGGCGGTCAGTTGATGGGTAACATCGGCAATGATGATCAGAAAGGCGTCCTGTTTGCCGGTGGGGCCCGGAAAGCGCGACAAATGCAGCTCTACCACCTTTACCGCTCCATCCCGGGGGTGAACGGTGGTCAGAAAGGCCGGGCTGCCGTGCTGATGCTCGCGAAGCACCTGGGACAGCAGGGCGAAGTCGCCTTTGCGAAACAGCATGTCCACCGGCATGAGCAGGGTATCGGAAAGCGGCAGGTTGATCAGGGAAAGGGCGGCGGGGTTGGCCTTTTCGATTCGCCCCGAAGGGGCAACCACCAGCATGGGCATCGGGCCGCCGCGGAAAATGGCGTCTACGTCGGTCTGGAAACGGGCCAGCTGATCCAGCCGGTTGTCCAGGACATCCGCCAGACTGTTGAACTGGTTGGCCAGTTGCCGGATTTCCAGAGGACCGCTCCCGGGAAGGCGCAAGCCGATGCGGTGGTCCCCGGAGCGGTGCCGCCCCAGCAGATGGGTTATTCCCCGCAGGGGCCGCCGTATCAACAGGCCTGTAAGGCCGAGCAGCCCCAGGGCAATCAGGGAAAAAAGACCCGTGAAAAGGCCGGCTTCGGCCAATAAGCGGTTGGTGGCCGCCCGATAATCGTCAAGCGGGAAAAAGGCCACCAGGCTGCCCAGTCGCATCCCGGAATGGTAAACCGGCTGGCGGATAATAAACCAGTTTTCCAGCCAGGTTTCTCCCACCGGTAAAACCGAGGGCATGGGCACCGCCAGCGGCTGGGAAACCTCCAGAAGGATTGTGCCGGTGGTGTCCAGCCACCCCAGATAGAGGGCCGGGCCATGGTGCAGTTGTTCCAGAAACACCGGCTGGATTTGGTTAAATCGCTTCCGACTGAGGTTCTCAACTTCGGCGATGGCCAGACTGCCGACCCACAGCCGGCCGCGCAACACGACCTCATCCCGCAATTGCCGATGGGCCTTTTGATAGGTGTAATACTGAAATATTCCCACCAGAACAATCAGCAAAAATCCCGTTAACCCCAACCAAAAAGCAAGTGACCGGGGATTCTTTTTAGAGATCATGAAATGCCCGCCTTCCAGGACATGTCGGGTAAGCGCCGGGCAAACAATTCGCCCAATTGTCTGCTCAACTTCTGTAGAGGGCTGAAGCCGAAGCGATCTCGCCCACGAGGGCATAGATCCCGCTCAGGATTCCGAAACAATCGTTTTAGTGAAAAAAAGCCCATCCGGGGCGGGGGGTGTCGAAAAAGGGATGGCCGGATGGTCTGAAGGATCTATGCCGGTTCGCCCGCATTCAGCACCGAATTGAGAATTTCTTCCAGATTCTCAATATGGTAGGGCTTGGGTAGGAAAGCCTGGATCGCAGGACTCTCTTCGGCCAGCTTTTGGCGATTGGCATACCCGCTGGAGAGCACGATCTTGATGCTGCGGTTCAGATTTTGGATACCCTTGATGGTCGCCAGACCGTCCATAACCGGCATGGCGTAATCCACAATTGCTAATCGAATATCGCTGTTTTTGCGGATATGTTCAAGGGCCTCTTTACCACCTTCCGCCAGAAGCACTTCGTAGCCGAGATAACGCAGTAAATCGGAGAGGGATTCGCGAAGCATCGCTTCGTCGTCTATTACCAGCACCAGGTTGGAAGTGGTGTTCCCGGGACGGGCCGTTTTTGGGGGCGCTGCCGGTTTGGCCGGCGCCGCAGCAGGTTCGGCGGCCGCCGGGAGCAGGTCGATGGTAAACAAAGACCCTTTGCCGGGTTCGCTGTGCGCCTCCATGCGCCCACCGTGGTTGCGGACAATCCCGTATGCCACCGGGAGACCCAATCCGATGCCCTGATGGCGGGTAGAGGCGGAAAAAAACGGATCGAAAACCTGGGTCAGATCTTCCGGGGGAATACCCGCCCCGGTATCGCGAACCGAGATCCGCACCACCGGCGAGGGTGCTTTGCCGTTCCCGTTGGCGGGGATAACGGTCTCGGTGGTAAAGGTCAGGGTGCCGCCGTCCGGCATGGCCTCCCGGGCGTTGGCGGCCAGATTGGCCAGAGCCTGCCCGAAAAGTTTTTCGTTGACCTGAATATCCGGAATGTTCTCGTCCAGATGGGTCTCGATGGTAATATTGCGGTCCATGGCTTTTTCGAGAATCTCCTGGAGGGTCCGGACCAGCAGGTTGGGGGAAACGGCTTTGGTGTCGATGTCGTCCGAATGGGCCAGCAGCAGTAGCTGACGGGTAATTTCGGTGGCCCTGCGGGTGGCTTTCTGGAGAATGTTGAGGCGATTGCCCACCACCACCGGATCGTCGATGTTCATGCGCAGCAGATCCAGATTGGGGCTGATAATCCCCAGAATGTTGTTGAAGTTGTGGGCGATTCCCCCCACCAGATTGGAGAGGCTTTCCATCTTTTCGGGATGGGGAACGGGCGCCAGAGCCCCTGCCGGAGCGGATTTGCCTTCCTCGATGTTTTCCAATTTTTCCTGATAGGCCTGAACCAGCCGCTGTTTCTGCAATTGCAGCGCGGCCATCAAACAAAGGCCGTTCAGCAGGTTTACCTCGTTGGGGGCGAACTCCTGATTTTCGGGCTGAAGGAAAACGGCCACGCCCAGGGTAATGTTGTTGAGAATCAGGGGAATGGCGGTTATCAGGCGCGGGGAACCGTCGGCTAAATTGAGGGCCGCCGCATCTGCAGGATGGAGGGCGGTATTGGCGCGCGGTGCCTTCTGGCGAAAAACGTCCCGGATTACCCCCTCCCCGTCTTCCATGGGATGAGGGGTTTTGAAGGATTTGACCGGCTCGAATTTGAGCGGCTCCAGTTGCGCATGTTCGCCACCACCGAGAAAAACGATGGCCTCCTGTGCGCCGGAAAGCTGGCGTCCCGCCTTAACCAGAAGGTTGAGCACCTGGGCAACCGAGGTGGCGCTTCCGGACTCCTTCAGGGCCTGGATAAAGCCGCTTTGCTGACGCGCCAGGCGTCTTTCCCGCTCCACCGATTCCACCAGGGCATCGCGATTCTGCTGAATCTCCTGGCTGAACAGGGCAAAACGATCCTGATTGGACAGGATCTCCTGCTGAACCTCGATCTTGTCGGTTACGTCGATCAGGCTGATCACGTAATAAAGCGGATCGCCCTGCGGATCCTTGATCATGGAAAGGCTCAGCTCGGCAATTTTGCGATTGGCCCGGGGGGTGAGGATCACCGTCAGGTAGCCGGTAAGGTTCTCGCGGTTGGCATCCAGGGTGTTTTTGATGTTGTAATAATCCGCCGAACCGATCAAATGCTCCAGGCGATTGCCGATGAGATGTTCGGCGTCATTTTCAAAAAAACCGCAGGCGCTTTGGTTTACCCGCTTGATCTGCCCGATGGTATCGGTGATCAGCAGGGGAACCGGGCTCTGGCGCAGAAAATGGTCCAACTGATCCCGTTTTTCCTCAACCTCCTGATAATGCTCCCGGACCGATCCCAGCAGTTGTTCGATCGCCTTGCTTACTTCCGGCAGCCGCGGCCCCTTGTCGATGGCCTCCAGAGCCTTCAAACCGCCGCTTTTTTCCATACTTTCGTTCAGGTAGCGGCCAAAGCGCCGCAGCGGGGTGTTCAGCCACCGGGCAAACAGCACCGTCAGCAGAAACTGCAGCACCGCAAAGGCCCCTACCCCGAAAAAAACCAGCTTTTCCCGGTTGGCGATGCGCTGGTTCAACGGGGCTCTTTCGAAGCCGGCCAGCAAAAATCCCTGCAGTTCGGCATTGTAGTGAATGGGTTGGCGAACCAGGATAAGGTCCGGATCTCCCGGGCGGATGCGGTGATCTCCGCTGTTGAAACGTTGGATAAGGGCGGCGTGAACGTCGTCGCGGATGCCCAGCAGGCGTTTGTCGTCTGCGCTGATCAACCTTAAAAATGCCACGTTGAGGGAATCGCCGGCGAATTGGTTGAGGATGGTGCCGGCATAATCGAGCTGCCGCAGCCACAATCCGGCCCCGATATCCCGGGTAATGCCGCTGATCTGCTGGCTGCAATCCTTGCGGAAATCGCGGGTCATCTGATCCCGCGCCAGAAAAAGGGAAAAGGATACCAGGCCGGCCACCAGAATGAGGGACAGGCCGGAAAATACCCACAGGGGCGTTGTTAAGGACTGTTCGCGTTTCATGGCGAAAACACCTGGGTTACCAGTTCCAAAATCTCCCGGGTGTAAATGGCTCCTTCGTTCTTGAGCACCGGGATATTAAACCAAATCTCCGGCTGTTGATCCGGACGCATGTAAACGCCGATAGCGAAACCGCGTTCAAAAAGTTCGCGGCTGGTGGTCAGGGACAGAACCTGATGCACATTGCATTTGGCCAGCAGGGCTGCCGCGGCTGCTGCGTCCCCGGGAATTCCGATAACGGCGTGCAGCCCGGGCCAATCCAGAGAGTCGCTGGCGGTAGCCGCAGAGAGGGATATGGCGTTGGGAATACTCCGGAAAGGCAACTCGGGCATTTGCCCGATCAGATCCC
>JAGRBF010000507.1 GCA_020434205.1 Calditrichota bacterium
GCTGCAATGGCCTTCTTTTTTATCGGGAAATCCGGGTCGGAAATCCCCACCCCGAGCGAGGCTTTTGCCAATGCGGAGAAGCTGGTCGCCAGTGGAAATTTCCTGGCCGCCAGGGAAGCCTTCAGCAATTTCGTCAGCAATTATCCGGAAAGCGACCTGGTGGCTCTGGCCAAAAACAGATTGGCCACCATTTCCGATAGCCTGAGCAGTCAGGAAAACAAAAAGAGCCGGGAAGTGGAGGATTTACTCACCCGGGCTGAGGAGGCTTTTCGCGAGAAACGGTTTGTTTTCCCGGATGAGAACAATGCCGTGGAAGCCATTCAGCAGGTTCTGGCTCTCGACCCCGAAAATACCACGGCATTGGGAATCCAGGATAAAATTGTGCGCTATTATCACAGCGAGGCGGACAAAGCGGTCAAAGCCAAACGTTACGCCAAGGCAATGGATCTCTATGAGCGGGTTCTGACCTTCTTACCCGAACATTCTGAGACTCAAAACAACATTCAGCTGCTCAAACGGCGTATGAAGTAAACATCAGTTTTTCCCGACTCAGTAAAGCTCCAGTTTTACCAGGCGCCCGTCCAGGGCGCCGTTGAAGAGGGGGATTTTGCGGCTGGTTTTTAATCCCAGGGCCGGAATCAACTCTCTGTTCCCCACATAAATATAGGCCGTGCTACCCTTGCATTTGTTTTTGAGGAAATCCCCGAACTCCCGATAGAGACCGGTTAGCTCCTTTATGCTGCCCAGGCGGGTTCCGAAGGGCGGGTTAGTTATGATCACCCCGTTTTCGAACCCATCGGCATCCCGGAAATCCCCCACCTTCAGCTTAACCCGATCGCCGTAGGGCAGGCAGCGCAAATTGGTTTTGGCCGCGGCAATTGCCCGGAAATCCGCGTCGCTGCCGAGGATGCGCACCCGGTCCGTTGCTTTGCGCACGCCCTCCTTCAACCCCTCCTGCAGAACCTGAAAAGGCTCCGCCTCAAAATCCGGCAAGCGCTTCAGGGAAAGATTTTTTCTCAGATACCCGGCCGGAATGCGGTGAAAGTGCATCAGGGCTTCGCAGAGCAATGTTCCGCTACCGCAGAAAGGATCCCAGAGCGGCATAGAACCGTGCCACTCGCTGAGGCGGACAATTGCCGCCGCCAGGGTTTCCTTCATCGGCGCTTCCAGCTGCTTGCGGCGATATCCCCGTTTGTGAAGGGCGCCTCCCAAATCCAGACTCACCGTCGCGCGATCATTTTCAATATAAATATTGAACCAGACATCCGGATTCTGGCGGTCCACGCTGGGGCGGGAATAGTATTTTTTGCGGAATTGATCGACAATGGCGTCTTTGAGAGCCTGGGCAGCATAAAGCGAGTGGTCGATCTGACTGTCGACCGTCTGGGAAAAAATGGCAAAGGTTTCGTGGACGGTAAAAAAAGTATCCCAGGCCACCGCATCGGCATTTTTTATGAGGGTGGCCCCGTCCGGGCTGTCAAAGGAAACCAGGGGGGCCAAAACCCGGGACAGCAGGCGGGATTCCTGAACGATGCGATACAGAGCGGGATTATCCGCAACGAAGTAGACNNCCGCGGTAGGCGGTTTCCGTTGCGCTGGCCCCCAGTTCGGTCAGTTCTTCGGCGCCCAGTTCTTCCATGCCCCCGGCCACCTGGGCAAAAAAACGCCGGTCCTTTTGATACAAAAACGGTTCGATGCTCATCTGGCCTGCCGTATTTCTTCCAGGGTGGCCGGATCCTCCAGGCTGCTGGTATCGCCCAGGGGTTCTTCCAGGTGCACCGCCCGGATCAAACGCCGCATGACCTTGGCATTGCGGGTTTTAGGCAGTGCGGTGGTAAAATAAACGGCTCTGGGCTTGAGCGGTTTTCCCAACTCCTTCACCAACAGATTAACCAATTCCCCACGCAGGGGCTCGCTTTCGTCCGCCCGGGACCGGCAAACGCAGAATACCACCACCTCACTTCCCTTTACCGGATGAGGAACGGCGATGGCGGCGGACTCAACCACCCGGGGATGGGCATTTGCCACAGACTCGACCTCAGCGGGTCCCAGCCTTTTGCCGGCCACCTTAATGGTATCATCACTTCGGCCCAGGATATACCACAAGCCGTCCTTGTCTATTGCCGCGAAATCTCCGTGCACCCAGATATCCGGAAATCGCTGCCAGTAGGTGGCCAGATAACGCTCCCGGTTGTTGAGGAAGGCGCGGGTCATCCCGATCCAGGGTTTTCGCAGGATCAGCTCCCCGACCGCCTCCCGCACCGGCTCCCCGGTTTCGTCGACCACGTCGGCATCCATCCCCAGCACCGGCCCGGAAAAAGCCC
>JAGRBF010000508.1 GCA_020434205.1 Calditrichota bacterium
TTTTGGGGCGGCTGCGTAAAGTATTCTTTTAAGGGGTCTTTGCCATCTACCATAGAGACCATTGCCATCCCGTTGTTTCAGGACCGCAGCCGGGAAATCGGCCTTCTGGACAAGGTTTATCAGGCCACCGTTAATGCTTTTCTTTCGGATAATACTTTAAGGGTGGTGGAAGACCCGGAAAATGCCGATCTTGTTTTACAGGGCACCATCCAGGGGGTCAGCGAACAGCGCACCGCCGTCAACCAGCAAATTACCGTCGAAGAATATCGCCTGCAGGTTACCTTGAACATGGAATGCATCCGAACCGATCTGGACAAACCCCTCTGGAAAGGGGCCGTTTCGGATTACGGATCGCTTCCCGGAACCGGCGATCTGGCCGCGCGGGAAGCGGCCCTTGATGAGGCGGTTGAAAAAATTGTGCAGGAGATCATCACCCGAACCGTAGCAGCCTGGTAAATTAGCGACATAACCCGCAACCAGCTTTGGTAAAACCCAAGAGGCATACTGCCCATGAGCACTTTTTTCGAATTGTCCAACTTGCACCGTTTCTGTCAAAACAATCCCCACTCGATCGCCTTTGCCTTTCTGGCATCGCGCCTCCTGGAAGAAGATCAGGTTGAAGAAGCCCTGCAAGTTGCGGAAAGAGGAATTTCCCACCATCCCACTTATGCTTTTGGGCATTACGTGCTGGGGGTATGCCATCACCGGATGAACGACTTTGCCAAAGCCAAAAGCCATCTGGAAAAATCGGTGGCCTACAACGACAAAAATCCCCAGGCGTGGAAGCTGATGGGGGAGATCAACGAGAAGCTGGATCTGCCGCTGGTAGCCGGGGAATGTAACCTTCAGTACTACCTGTTAGACAGCTTTACCCGGGATGCAGTGCTGCGATTCCAGAAAGAAGATACTGTTCAGTTTAACGAATACGAGAGCGACGACAGCCTCCAGTTCGACAACCCCTTTATCGTCGACGAGGAAAACGCCCTGCCCCCCGGACCGGATCGCGAAGCCAGTATTGAGGATCTTTTCTCAGGGGATGACAGCATCACCGGTGGAACGGATATTTCCCAACGTGTGGAAGCGGTATTTAAAGAAACTCTGGGCGATATCTCCCACGATCTGGATGAGGAAGAGCCCACCATGGACAATGCCGGCGGTGGGGTGGGCAATACCCTGGAAATGGTGAATTTCCTCGAGGACGATCTCACCGACGATCACGGCGGGGACGGCGATGATTTTACCGAAGATCTGGGCGAGGACGAAGACGGGGAGGCCACCTTCGACAATGCCGGGGGAGAGGAGAGCCTGGAAGGCCTGGATATGCTGGATTTCAGCCAATTGGAAGAAAATGAGATCCCCGATCCGCAGGACGATGGGGACGAGACCTCCCTCAATCTGGATAATTTCTTTAACGAATACGGCAATCCCAGCCAGGCGGAAGCAAAACAATCCGGGGAAACAGAAGCAGAAGATTTGGGCGGGCTGAACTTCGATGATTCCATGGCCGACGGCGAAGAGCACTTTTCGCTGGGAAATGATGTAGACGTCGATCCCTCCATGGATTTCAGCAGTATGGTCGAGGGCATTATTGCCGAGCAGGAAGAAGACAAAACCGCCACCGACATGGAAATGAATTTTTCCGCACCGGAGCCGGAACAACCGGACAAAGACGACCAAACGGCCAATTTCGGGCGTCCCCCCATTTTGTCGCCGACCCTTGGGGAAATCTACATTGCCCAGGGACGTTTTGAGGAAGCCATAGAAGTCTTCAAACAATTGTTGGAGAAAGATCCGGGCAACCAACGTTTTCAAAAGAAGATTTCCGATATTCAGGGCATGCTCGCCCGCCAAAAATAGGCATCAGCTGCTTGCGATTTAAAACCGGATTTGTTTTGAAGGCCCTTTGTGGCAAAGCAACCCTGCTATGGCTGATGCTCTTATCCGCTTTGCTGCCCGCACGAGAGCAGGAAATTCTGGTCCGTTTCAAAAATCCGGCCGGAATCCGCGCCCTTTCGAACGGCGCCGCCCCTTTCGCCAGCTCTCTGCCCGCTCTGGATGCCCTCTTTAAGAGCGATCCGCCCCATTCCATTCGCCCCTTTTTTGAGGACCGGGCCGCACCGCCCGGACTGGAAGAAATCTACCTTTTTGCCTATCCGGATTCGTTATCCTCGGCTTCCGCGCTGGGGGGACTCCTGCAACTGCCGGATATCCGCTACGCCGCCTTTAATACCCGAATGCGCGTTTTCCAATCCGGAAACGATCCCGACCTCGACCGCCAGTATTACCTGGAGAATATCCGCGCCCTTTCCGCCTGGGAAATCGAAACCGGCGATCCTTCCGTGATCGTCGGGGTAATCGACACCGGGGTGGATTACCTGCACGAAGACCTTCAGGGACAGCTGTGGATCAATACCGCGGAGGACCTCAACGGCAACGGGATGCTGGATTCTCTGGACAACAACGG
>JAGRBF010000509.1:0-1579 GCA_020434205.1 Calditrichota bacterium
CCAGCTGATCCGCCATATCGCGGCAAAAGGCCGCCGTTTTGTCCCGGGAACGACCCAGCACCAGGATCTTTTCGACGGGACGAACCCGGCAAACGGCCTGGAGTTGCCAGACCCCCTGGGTTCCCGGTCCCACCAGAGCGGCAATCCGGGCATCGGGACGCGCCATCAGATCGGTCGCCGCTCCCGAAGCCGCGCCGGTGCGAATGGCGGTCAGCAGGGCGGCGTCCATCAATGCCCGGGGGCGTCCGTTTTCGCCATCCAGCACCTGCATCAGCCCCTGGATAAAGGGCATTTCCCGGCCCGGGTTGTCGTGAAACATGGAAATGGTTTTTATCCCGATGTGTCCGGCGGCCGGGGCGTAGGCGGGCATCACCAGAGAAAGGGCGTTCAGGGCGGGAAGATCCATGTGGATGCGTTGCGGCACAATAGCGGTACCGGCGGAAAGTTCGGCAAAAGCCTTTTTCATGAGAGCGATGGCCTCCGGCATGTCGGCCAGGGCGGCTACCGTTTCGCGGGTCAGGATGCGGATTTCCATGCGGGCGGGCTTAGTCCGAGCTGTCCGGCAATTCGAACTCAAAGTGATAAAAATGCTGACCTTCGGAGATCTCGATATTCATTTCTCCGCTGAGGCCGGTCAGCTCGCCGGTCCCGGAATCCGGGATAACGGTAATGCGCAGGAATGGTTTGCCGCGGTCCATCAGCCCAAAATGCTGGATAGCAAAGCTGCCCTCCCGGCCCATCAACTGTCCGGTCACTTTTTCGATGGCTACATAACCGGCCGACCCCTTAACCGCGGAGCCAACCGAAAGCATCTGCCCCAGGCCGTGCCCTTCCAGGTCTCCAAAATACTCTTTGTCGAGGAACAGGCGTCCGTGCAGGGCATCTTCCACCGGGCCCACCTCTTTTTGGGGGGTCATTTTGACCTCGAAAATGCCGCGGATCTTGTCTTTCATGCGTCCTACTTTTCCGTTTCGGGTTTGATTTCGGTTTTGGTATTTTGATCGTGAACCAGCTTCCACATCCCGTTCTGTTTTTCGAAGATCAGCAACAAAAAATGGTCGATGGCATAGGGTTGTCCGCCGCGATCGTCCTCCCGGTAATTCACCAGCAGCAGCACCCAGCCCATGTCCTCGCTCTGTCGTTTGTTAACCACCTGGTAATCGAGATGCCAGCCTTCCTCGGCAAACCAGCCTTTGATCATCTCCAGATAGCGGGCCCGATCCAGGGTATTGAAGCCGTTGGGCAAAATAAAACTGAGGGTATCGTCCCCGGTGATGGTTTCCGCGAAGGATTCGAAATCCTGGGCCTGGATGGCGTCGAGATGTTTTTTTACGGTGCAGTCAAAATCGCAGTCCTGAGCCAGGGCGGCGGACCCGGCCAGGAGCATGGTTAGCAAAGCGGCAAATAATTTCATGGAAGTCCCGGTGTTTTTGGTGATGGCCGTTGGGGCGGGTTTTAAACCTGTCCCTACGCAAAGGATTGTTGATAATTGATCGGGACCCGGACAATTTTGAATTGAAAACGGGAAACGGAATAATTTCCTCGAAGGGTCGCATCGTCACGGCACGGGGGCCGAGAT
>JAGRBF010000509.1:1669-3149 GCA_020434205.1 Calditrichota bacterium
TGCGGAAGGGATCCTCCGGGTCGATCAGGAAGCGATGTATCCCGGTGATGTGGGCGCTGCCGGAGACCTCGGGTATCACCGCCGGCAAATTTCCGCAGCGGGTTTCCGCCACCGCTTTTCCCTCAAAACGGCTGCCGACAATGCTTTCGATTATCATGGTTTCCCCGAGAGCCAGCTCCCCGCGCGCATAATGCAGGGCCATGCGGGCGCTAACGCCGGTGCCGGTGGGACTGCGGTCCACCTCACCTTCGGCAAAAATGCACACGTTGCGGCTGTGGGCCTCTTCCCCCAGCGGGGCGCCGGTAAAGATGGTGCCGTAGAGGAAATTGAGATCCGCATCGTCGGTATCCGGATGTTCAATAGGATGGGCGGCCATCACTGCCCGTTTGATGTCCATCCCCAGACGGATCATTTTCTGAAATTCTTCGGGGGCCATGGTGAGGCCCAAGGGCGCGGCTTCCACAAAGGCGTAGAAGGCCCCGCCAAAGGCAATGTCGTATTGCACCGGACCCAATCCGGGAAGTTCGACCACCTGGTTTTTCGACAGCACAAATGAGGGCACATTGCGGAAACGCACCGCGCTCACCCGGTGGTTCTCCAGGGTGGCAACCGCACTTACCCGCCCGGCCGGAGTATCGATTTTGACCCGGGTTTCCCGTCCGGTTGGAGGCATCATCCCGGTTTCCAGAGCCACCGTTACCACAGCGATAATCCCATGGCCGCACATGGTGCTGAACCCTTCATTATGCAGGAAAAGCACCCCGAAATGGCCGTCCTCTGTTACCGGGGGGGTGATGATGCAGCCGTACATATCGGCATGACCGCGGGGTTCCCACATGGTGGCGGTGCGCAGGTGATCGTAATGCTCCATGGCGTAGCGCCGCCGGGCCAGGATGGTGTCTCCGGGTAATTTGGGCCAGCCATCCAGAAACACCCGCAGTGGTTCGCCGCCGGTGTGGGCATCAATAGTCTGCATTTCCCGCCAGTTGGGGGGTGGGGTCCAGTTGGGATTCAAATCAAGCAATTTCCGTGCACCTTTTTGGATTTAGGCTGTAGGGATTCAGGCTATAGGGGCTAATTGCCATTTGAGACTGAGGTAGTACCTACAGCCTAATCGCCTAAACACCTAACTACCTACAGCCCCGTCGCGGTAATGGCTTCAACTTCGGACACCGATTTGGGAATGGGTTTGCCGAGCACACGATGGCCGTCCCGGGTAACCAGAACATCATCCTCGATGCGCACCCCTCCCAGGCCTTTATACGCCTCGAATTTCTCGTAATTGATGAAGTCCTTGTGGCGACCCTCGGCCTTCCACTGATCGATCAACGTAGGGATAAAATAGATCCCCGGCTCGACGGTCAGCACGAATCCGGGCTCCAGCGGGCGCGCCAGGCGCAGCCACTTGAGGCCGAACTGATCGCTGCGGCGGACGCTGGCATCATAACCGACCAGATCCTCGCCCAGGCCTTCCATATCG
>JAGRBF010000510.1 GCA_020434205.1 Calditrichota bacterium
ATATGCATTATCAACGCTGCCTCCGGGAGCTAAAAGAATATGACCTGGCGGAAGCCATGCTGAACCGGGTGGATGATATCGACGAAAGTTATACCAAACTAATCGTGGAGCGGGAGCGATATATCCTTAGAAAACGGCGGGAAGGCAGCGGATAAAACCGCTGGCATCAGACCTGCCGGATATCCACCCTCAGCAACCATCACTCATCAACCCTCAACGGAAAGAACTATGCGCGTATTGGTATTAGGCAGCGGCGGCCGGGAGCATACCCTGGTCTGGAAATTGGCACAGAGCCCTAAGGTAGACAAAATTTTCTGCATCCCCGGCAATGCCGGGCTCTGCGAATTGGCCGAATGCCATAACCTCCCCCTCTCGGACTTCGACGCGCTCACCGATTTTATTCGCGCTAAAGGTGTTGATTTTACAGTAGTTGGACCCGAGCAGCCCCTGGTAAACGGGGTGGTGGACTATTTTCAGGAGCGCGGTTTCCCCGTTTTCGGCCCCAATCGCCAGGCCGCCCAACTGGAAGGCAGCAAAATTTTTTCCAAGAAACTGATGGCCCAATACGGTATCCCCACTGCGGATTTTCGGGAATTCGACCAGGCCGGAGAAGCCTTTGATTACCTGGACAGTCTCCCGGAGGGACCGGTGGTGGTAAAAGCCGACGGACTGGCCGCCGGCAAGGGTGCGGTGGTTTGTCCGAATCGCGCCGCCGCCAGGGAGGCGGTTCACCATATGATGAACGACCTCATTTTTAAGGATGCCGGAAGCCGGGTGGTCATCGAGGAATTTATGACCGGGGAAGAGGTCAGTATTTTTGCCATCACCGATGGCAAGGATCTGATTACCCTGACTCCCGCTCAGGATTTTAAACGGTCTCTGGATGGAGACCTCGGCAAAAATACCGGGGGCATGGGCAGTTATGCGCCTAGTGTTTACCTCTCCCCCGAACTTCACCAGACCGCTTTGGACACCATCATTTATCCGACCCTCAAAGCCCTTCAGGCAGAGGGAATCCTTTATCAGGGGGTTATTTACGCCGGACTCATGCTGACCCCTGCTGGACCGAAGGTGATCGAATTTAACTGCCGTTTCGGCGATCCGGAGACCCAGGTGGTTTTGCCGCTGCTGCAGAGCGATCTGATGGAAATTTTCCTGGCGGTTGCCGAGGGCCGGCTTGGGGAAATCGAACCGTCTTTTTATGATGGCAGCGCAGTGTGCGTGGTGCTGGCCTCGGGTGGGTATCCGGATTTTTACACCACCGGCAAGGTTATCAGCGGTTTGGAGGGTTTGCCTGAGGAAGCCCTGGTGTTCCATGCCGGGACTCAGAAAAACGAGCGCGGGCAGTTTATCACCTCGGGCGGCAGGGTGATGGCGGTGGGCGCCAAACAAAGCAGCCTTCAAAGCGCCATCGATTCGGCCTACCGGTACATCGCCGGAATCAGTTTCGACGCCATGCATTTCCGCAAGGACATTGCCCGCAAAGCGCTTGAGCATAAGATATAGAGCCTGTTTTTATCCCCCGGTAAATGCCGAAAAGGTACTCATTTCGGTATTTACCCGATTTCTCTCTTGAGAAGCTTCCCCCAATTGCGTTATGATGCCTTCAACAAAGGAGGATATCATGCGTGTCTTTGTTTTATTTGCCGGAATGTTGGTTGTCGCTCTGGCCGTTACGGCCTGCCGCGAGGAAGCCCCGACCCAAAATGAAACGGATTTTGTTTTTCCTGATATCGATTTGCTGGATCCTGACAATCAGTTTGACATGGTTATCGTGGCTCCACCAACTACCCACACCTACTTGAGTCTGCTGGTGAGCACCCGTAACCAGGAGGGCATTCGAACCGCCGTTATCACCCCGGAGCACATAAACGAGACTTTCCCACAAACCTCGCTTCGGGAAGGCATTTCCGGGGTTGTCGCGGAATCCCAAAATCGCTGGCAAGAGCCCCACACCCAATATTTGCTGCTGGTGGGAAGCGAAGCGGAAATCCCGGCCTTTCGCTTTCGCTCCCGCTTCGCGAACACCCCGGATTCAATTGAAGAATATATAGATCTGGATTGGCCCTATGCCTTAAACATTGAGGATGGCGACAGTCTTCCGGACCTGGCGGTAGGCCGCATTCCCTTTTCCGATAAATCAAAACTGAAAAATCTTCTCGCCAAAATTCTGAGTTATCCGGGCCCCGGTTTTTATAAAATAATGGCACTTTCCGATGCCGACACCGCCAACAACAATTACTACGAGCAGTTTGCGGACCACTTTATTGATCGGGTTTCCGACGATGTTCAAAAGGGGCGGTTTGATATCCGCCCGGACGCACCGCATGCCATTTCTCCCACAGCCTTTTTGGACAGCCTGGCCAGGGGAACTGCCTATCTGAACTATTTCGGACTTGCCACGCCCACTTCCTGGTCACAAAGCGATTTTCTTAACCAATCTATCCTTCAAATGCTGCAAAATTCCCGAAGGCCGTTTTTTCTTTACCAGTTTCATCAGGAGGGAGCCGTCTTTTCCCCAATTCTGGAAGCCTTGCTGACGTTGGAAGAAGGCGGTGCTTGCGGCGCTATCGTACCTACCGGATACAATTACGCATATACGACAGACCAGATATTAAATAACGTATACATGGTGCTATTGAACCAAAATCATCCCAGGATTGGGGATGCTTTCCTGACCATCCAGCAAAGCGGTTTTTTGAGATTTCCCGGTAATAACCAGGAGATCCATCGCCTCAGACTGGTAGGAGATCCCTCAATGCCCATCCCTCAATTTTGAGAAATTGGTGGAGCCGGGAGGGTAAAAAAAGTCCCGTGGTGGTTTCCACGGGACTTTTTGCGAAGGTTCAATTTTTTTTTGACGCTGACAGACCTTATTTCATCAAAGTCATTTTCCGGGTGATTACCCCGGCGCTGCTGCTGAGGCGATAGATGTAAATACCGCTGGGTACTTTAATCCCAAAAGCATCCTGACCGTCCCACAGAACCCGGTTGACCCCGGCGCTGCGGGTGCCGCTAACCAGAGTACGCACTTCCTGTCCCAATAGATTGTAAACCTTCAGATCCACCGCCATATCCGCCGGCAGGGTAAAGCTGATTTCCGTGCTCGGGTTAAAGGGATTGGGATAGTTCTGAAATAATTTTTTTTTCTGTGACCCTTGCTGCCTTCAGTAATAAAAACCTTCATATTTTCCGTGATATTTCGATCATGAAATGGAACCGCTAAAAAATCTTACAGATCAGGAGAAAAAGCATGAAAATTCTCATTACCGGCGGGGCGGGATTTATCGCCTCCAATGTTGCCGATCGCTATATTGAGCTGGGGCACGAGGTGGTAATTGTGGATAACCTGGTAACCGGCCAGCGGGAGAACATTCCCGAGAAAGCCACCTTTTATGAAATGGACATTTGTGATCCGGAACTCGCCGCCGTTTTTGAAAAAGAGAAGCCGGAGGTGGTGAACCATCACGCCGCCCAACTGGATGTGCGCAAGTCGGTGGCCGATCCCATTTACGATGCCAATATCAACGTTCTCGGCAGTTTGAACATCCTGCAGAACTGCGCCAAATTCGGCACCCGCAAATTTATTTTCGCCTCGACCGGCGGGGCTATTTACGGAGAGCAGGACTATTTTCCCGCCGACGAGCACCATCCCAATCAACCGCTTTCACCTTATGGCATCACCAAACTGGCGACTGAAAAGTATTTGTATTTTTTCAATGATAGCTATGGATTGACCTATACGATTCTCCGCTATGCCAACGTTTACGGCCCGCGCCAGAATCCCCATGGGGAAGCCGGAGTGGTGGCCATTTTTGCCCGGCGCATGCTCAAAGGTGAGCAGCCGATGATTAATGGCAGCGGCGAACAAACCCGCGATTACGTTTTTGTGGGAGATGTGGTAAAGGCCAATGAACTGGCTCTGACCGGCGGCGACAACACCATCTTTAATATCGGAACCGGTATTGAAACCGACGTTAACGAGCTTTTTCGTCAGGTGGCCTCCATGGTTCCCCACCAAATCGAGGAGAAACACGGCCCCGGTGCGGCCGGCGAGCAAATGCGCAGCGTCCTCGATGCCACCCGTATCCGGGAGACCCTCGGTTGGAAACCGGAAGTAAACCTCGCGGAAGGGTTGAAGCGAACGGTGGCCTTTTTCAAGGAGCGCGGGTAGCAGCCTGCGGCAGTCCGCTGTGCCGGGCTCCTTTCATGTTCTGTATAAGTAAAAAACCCCCGGGCTTCGGGGGTTTTTTTGTGGGCAATTCTAATGCGGGGATTGCTGCTCGCTGATGGCCTTTTTGGCGGGACCCGGGCCAGGCTTAAAAGCGACGACCATATACGCGCCTATCGCCGCGATCAGGATGCCGGCATAAAATTGCCAGCGAATGGCGGAAAGCCCCCCTTGCGGAGGATGCATGAGAATCGCGACCACGGCATTGACGATAGGCGCCCCGGCGAAAATCAGGGACATAACCACCGCCGGACTCCCTTTGGCGCCAAAGGCCAGCAAAACCCCAAAGGCCCCCACTGCCCCGACGACACCGGCGATCAGGGACCACCACATCCCGCTGGCCGGGAAATGCCAGTCTGTCCCGGAAATCAGCAGCATAACCACCGGTCCCAGGATCGCGGTAATAAAGTAGGCGATTCCCACAAAAAGAAAGGCTTTGTAGCGGCCGTTAAGGGGGTCTGCCATGTTGATTTGCCCGCTGTGAAGGAAAATGCCGTACAGGCCCCAGCAAACAATCGTCATCACCACAAAAACCAGCCAGGTCATTCCTTGGCCTTCGCTCATAAATTCTCCTCAGGTTGGGTATTCAGGGCGGCAGCAACGGCCCTAGGATTTCGGGGTAAAAAGGACCGGGTCCGCTTCGGATATTTGGGAAGTGAGGTAATCCGGAATATCAACCGCGACCATCTTCCCGGCTTCCGGAGAAAGGGTCACGCAGGCGGCGACCGTTTTCCCGGTGGCGCACAATTGTTTGCCGTCCTGCAAAATCCTGGATATCTCAAAAAAATAGGTCAGGGACTT
>JAGRBF010000511.1:0-4151 GCA_020434205.1 Calditrichota bacterium
CGGAAGATCAGGTGGTTAACCAGCGCCTGATCAAACGTTTGCTGGAGAAGCGGGGGCATTTGGTGCGACTGGCGGAGGACGGCGCCGCGGCGGTGGTCTATTTCCAGAGCGACCACTACGATCTGGTGCTGATGGACATTCAGATGCCCAACAAGGACGGCCTCCAGGCCACCGCGGAGATCCGCAAAAGCGAGCAGCCGATCGGCCGGCACACCCCGATAATTGCCGTCACGGCCCATGCGGCCAGTCAGGACCGGGAGCGCTATCTGGCGGCGGGGATGGACGGCTACGTGTCCAAACCCATCAATCCTACCGAGCTGTTTGCGGAAATCGGCAAGGTGTTCGAGGGGTGAAGGGGCGAAGTGGTGTGGGGGTGTCGGCGCTAGCCATCCTACAATCTGCAATCAGTTCAGAATCTGCCGGATCCCGTTGATCAACATCTGCACGGAGATCATGATCAACAACATCCCCATCAGGCGCTCCACCGCGGCCAGGCCGCGTCTCCGCAAAATGCGGTAGAAAAAGGGCGCGGAGATCATAATCACCGCCGTCAGGGCCCAGGCCCCCAATAACGCCAATCCCCAATCCAGCATGCGCTCCGGATTGCTGCGCACCATCAGAATCAGGGTGGCCAGCGCGGAAGGGCCGGCAATGAGGGGAATGGCCAGCGGGACGATAAATGGCTCTCCATCCGGGGTCTCCCCCATTACCCCGCTGCGGGTGGGAAAGATCATGCGCAAGGCGATGATGAAGAGGATGATTCCCCCCGAGATACTGACCGACTCCTGCTGCAACTCCAGAAAATTCAGCAGCTTCTGTCCAAAAAACAAAAAGATCAGCAGCACCCCGAGGGCGATCAGCAATTCGCGGATAATGATGGGGCGGCGGCGCTGTTCATCGACGTCCTTGAGCAGGGAAAGCACCACCGGGATGTTGCCCAGAGGGTCCATCACCAGAAAGAGAATGGCGGCGGCGGACCAGATTTGTTCGCTGAGATCGGGCATTTTGATTTCCTGAAGGCCTGGATTTACTTGTGCAGAGCCTGGTAAAGCACCTCCTGATCCAGAATGGGCAGGAAGGGCTGGTAGTCCGCTCCGGATTCCATCAGAAAGCCGGTTAGCAGGCTGCGCACCACCCGGTTCAGGATCTCGCTATCCCAGGGTTTTTCTACGTAACGATCGATCCCGGCCTGGTTAATGGCGGTGATGGTATCCTGATGGGTGGCCAGACCGGTCAACAGCATTTTTTTGGTATGGGGCCACTCGCCGTCCCGGGAGAGGGAAATGAGCAGATCGATGCCGGTTTCTTCGGGCATGATGTGGTCGCAGATCAGCAGGGCCACGGGATGGGCCATATTCTGCGCATCGGCCAGCACTTCCCGCACCTCATCGGCGGATTCGCAGGTTTCGATCAGGCAATACGGCTCAAAGCTATCCAGATCCCGCCGGAGCGAGGCCAGTACCTCCCGCTGATCGTCCACGCAAACAATAATCGGTTTTTCCATTCAAGCTACCTCCTGTTCGGCTGGGAACCGTCGCTGCGGCTCCGGATTATCTCGCATCACGCCGTTTTTTCCCCGGCAGGGATACCGTTTACCGGCAGGGATACCGTGAATACGGTTTCTCCGGGCCGGCTGACAAAGTTGATTTTTCCCCCGTATCCGTCCACCAAACGCTGCACAATCGGCAACCCCAATCCCAGCCCGAAGGACAGCCCACTGACCTTGGTGGTGATGTTGGGTTGGAAGATTTCCCCCTGGATGCCGGCGGGAATTCCCGGGCCGTTATCGCGAATCCGCACCACCGCCCATTCTCCTTCCAGGGTACTGGAAATGCGAATTTGAGGGTCGGGGGTCCGGTCATGAAGCAGGCTGTCCCCGGCATTTTTAATCAGGTTCACCCACACCTGGATCAGCTCCCCGCGGTTGCCGGGAATGTGGGGCAAATCGCCCAGATCGCTTTCCACATTCACCTGACGCAGCAGGCTTTTTAACAGAATCATGGCGTCCTGAACGGTGCCGTTGAGATCCAGAGAAACCCGATCGGCGGCATGAGGAGCCCCCAGCCCCTTAACGGATTTGACCACGTGGGCAGCCTGACGGGCCGCAACCGACATGCCGAACAGGGTAGCCCCGATCTCCCAGAAGGCCATTACCCGGCGTATTTCCTCCGGATCTTTGGGCAAATGCGCCGGATCCAACCCGCTGCCCGCCAATTGTTCCAGCAGGGGTCGGGGCAGGGAGAACTTCGCTTCGATCGCCTTGCGCCGCTGGCGCGCCTCCCGGGAGGACAAAGCCCGTCCCTGGGTGAGCCCGGTCTCCAGGGGCTCCAGGATTTCCGGGGCAATCTCTCCGAGGCGTTCCGGGATAACCTCCCCCAGCCACACCGCGCCGCCGCCGAGAACGGAAAGGGCGTTGTTCAACTCGTGAGCAATCCCCGCCGCCAATTGCCCGAGGGCGGACAGTTTCTGGCTCTGGATCAACTCCTTATAGGCGCGTTCCTTATCGCGGGCCACCTCCACCATCCGGGTATGGCGGTGGGAGAGATCCGCCATAATAACCGGCATAAACTGCTCGGCAAGGGTTTCTCCCGCTTCGTTGGTGATTACCGGTTGATCTTTTTCCATGAAGGCCAGTTCGCAATCTTCCTCGGCCGTAATGGTCATGCTGCTGCGAAAGGTCTTGGAAAAAAAGCTGAACACCCCCAGAAACATGCCGGGATCAAAGTGCACCAGCGCGGTCTGTTCCCCGTCGCCGGAAAGGCTGCTGGCGCCCAATTTACCGCGAATCAGCAGATAGAGCCGTTCGTTGCGTTCCCCTTCGCGGATCAGCACTTCTCCCCGGGGGAGGTTCAGCCGCTGTCGGGGATCTGAGAAATAGGCGCTCACCAGAATGGTCAGGTTCAGATTTCGGTAAAAATCCGGCATTTCTTCTATCCCTTTACGAAAAAGCCAAAGGCAAACAACAGGGCCATCAGAGCGTAGGTGCCCAGCAGCCCCACAATGCCCACCACCAGACCGCTGCGGCGAAGATCCGCCCCGCTAAAGTACCCGGTGGCCTGGGCCAGGGCGTTGGGCGGGGTGCTGATCGCCAGAGACATGGCCAGCGAACAGGCGAAGGTTACCGCCAGGATCACCATCTGGGCGCCCCCGACGTCGCGCAGGTTCTCCACCCCGGTCCCCAGAGCGGCCACCAGGGGCAGGATCAGGTTGGCGGTAGCGGTATGGCTCATAAACGTGGCCATGGTAAGGGCCACCAGGGTGGTTCCCAATACGATAAAAACGGGGGGAAAGCTGGCAAAAGGTATTGCTTCGATCAGATGGCGGGCCAGCCCGGTTTCTTCCATGGCCAGGCCCAGGGCGATCCCGCCGGCCACCAGCCACAGCACATCCCAGCTCAGTTCCCGCATATCTTTGGCGGTAATAATCCCGCTGCTGCTGAAGACCACCACCGGCAGCAGGGCCACGGTATAGGCGTTTAACCCGTGGACGGCGTCGCTCATCCACATCACAATGGTGATCACAAAAATGGCATAGACCGTGCGTGCTTTCCAGTTTTTCTGAAAGGTGCCTTTGATGGTCAGCTCGATGCGCTCGGTTCCCGGGGGAAAAAAGCGCAGCAGCAGTTGCCAGGCAAACAGGAGCATGAGGATCACAAAGGGCACCGCGATGGCCATCCAGGTGCCGAAACCGATGGCCAGCTCCCCGGAGAGATACTTCATGGCCACCGCGTTGGGCGGGGTGCCGATGGGGGTGCCGATACCGCCCAGATTGGCGGCGAAGGGAATGCCCAGAGCAAAGGCCAGGCGCCCCCGGTCTCCTTCCGGCATTTCCCGCAGCACCGGCGCCAGGATGGCCAGCATCATGGCGGTGGAGGCGGTGTTGCTCATAAACATGGAGAACATGGCGGTAATGGTCATCAACCCCAGCAAAACACGCCCGGGTTTGTTGCCGAAAGGCTTCAGCAGCACCCGGGCCAGATTGATATCCAGGCGGTATTTGGTGGCGGCCATGGCCAGGAAAAATCCCCCCAGAAAGAGCAGAATAATCGGCGAGGAGAAGGTGGCCATAATGCCCTTGTAGCCCATTGCGGTGCCGAAATCCGCCGCACCGGCCTTGCCCTTCAGCCAGACCAGGCCTTTGTCCGAAAGGAA
>JAGRBF010000511.1:4204-8658 GCA_020434205.1 Calditrichota bacterium
ACCCACAGGCAGGCGGCCAGCACAAAAATAGCGATAACACGTTGCTCAAGAATGGTGAGCCCGGGAATACCGAAGGCGCTCACCGGAAGGCTCAGAATGGCGAAAAACAAAATCGCCAAAGCCGGTAAAACCCATTTTGATTTCATGATTTTTCGAAAGTGAGTGATGAAAAAAAACGCAATTCCGGGTTTTAAACCCGATTAACGCCCCAAATTTATCGACTCTTTTCGGATTATCTTACTGAAATTATAAAAGTACTTATTGTCGCCGAACCAGATGCGCACGATGTTGGTTTGCTCATCGATCTGGTCGGTGAGCACATCGTTGTAGAGGATGACGGAGTCCGGGGTGCTCAGCGAGGGGGTTCGGAGGGAAATTTCGGTGGCGTCTTCGATATAGGCCTTTTCCTGAAAAAGCAGGGGCAGGGAATCCCCGCGGACAATGAGGTGCAGGTGCCTGTTCAGATAACGGGTGATCAGCGAATCGCTTTTGATGTGTTCGTAGGGACCGTTGAGGTACGTATTGATGCCGGTTTCCGCCTGCAGGGCTTCCTGCAGGTTATCGGTAAAAACGCGGATGGACACCTCGAAGGGTCCGTCCGGCTCCGGGTAGCGGATCTTACAGATGGAGACGTAAAAGCTGTGGGCATACAGCAGGCCGGTGGCCGCCAGGAGCAGCACAACCGGCCCGAGGTATTTCCTATTCACTTTGCGGACCATCCGCGGCCAATCCGTATTTGTCGATCAGGTAGATAAAGGCGGCCATGGCGGCGGTGCCCAGTTCCAGCTCGCGGCGATTGACGTTCTCGAACAAATCGGTTTCGGCATGATGGTAATCGAAGGTGCGCTGGGTATCGACCATCAGGCCCGCCATAGGCGTTCCGGTCGCCCGGTGCAGGGGACCGATATCCGCCCCGCCCCCGCCCTTGCGGATATGGGTGACGGTGTTGGGATCAAAATACTGCACAAAGGAGCGCAATTTTTCCAGAACCTCATCGGAGGCGTTTACCCCGAATCCGCGCGGGGTAAACGCCCCGGCATCGCTTTCCAGCAGGAAAACGTGATATTCGGTGTTTTCCACCGCCAGATCGGCGTAGCGTTTGCCGCCGCGCAGCCCGTTTTCTTCGTTCATGAACATCACCGCCCGCAGGGTATGGCGCGGTTTGATGCCCAGCTTCTGCAGGGTGCGCAGCACCATGATGGCCTGCATGCAGCCCGCCCCGTCATCGTGAGCCCCCTCACCGACATCCCAGGCATCCAGATGCCCGCCGATGGCGATAATTTCATCCGGCCGCTCACTGCCCTTCAACTCGCCCACCACATTATGAGAAAGCGCATCGGGAAACCACTGGCTGTTGATGGTGAGGGTCAGGCGGGTTTTGGGATCGGCCTTCAGGCGTTCGGTCAGCTTATCCGCGGACTGATACCCCAGGGCGCCGGCGGGAATCCGGGGAAGATCCTCCGTATAGATCAGGGTTCCGGTGTGGGGATTGTCGTCCATCGCCGAGGTTACCGAGCGAATTACCACGGCTGCGGCCCCGTAGCGGGCGGCGGCGGATGCCCCGCGGGTGCGCTGATCCACCGCCCCGCCGTAGCCGGCGCCGGTGGAAATGACCTTCTGGTCGAAGGGGCGATTAAAGAAAACGATCTTGCCTTTGATGGCCTTTTCCCCGAGACCTTCCAGATCGTCCAGGGACATCACCTCAATTATCTCGGCGGTTATCCCGCTGGCAGGGGTGGGCACCGAGCCGCCGATGGCCAGCATCCGCAGTTCGGTTTTTTCGCCGCTTTTCGAGGGATTGATAACTGCACTTTCTGCGGCACCGCGCTCCCAATGGGGCACCATCACCTCCTGCAGAAAAACCCGGTCGAAGCCGTAATCGCTCATCACCTGACGGGTCCAGGCCACCGCATCCGCCGCACCCTGAGAACCGCTCAAACGAGGGCCGATTTCGGTGCAGAGATGCTCCAGCAGGTGATAGGTATCGCCGCTTACCAGGCATTCTTCGAAAATTTTTTGCACCATTTTGGCGTCTTCATTTCCGGAATCAGCTTCCTGAGGAAACCCGGCCATGGTAAAAATCAACAAAAACATCAGCAAAAAAGGTCGCATTTACCGTCCTCAAATTGGGGTTGATACCTGTTTCCGCACACCCTGGAAACCGCAAAAAAGTTATGGCGCAGGAAGATCCATCTTGTGGGGTGGGGTGACCGGCCACTATTTGACGCCCCAAGTTACCACAAAGACACCACCGGCACAAAATTTCTGAGGGCATTTGGAAAAAACCCGCACGATGAGGGCCAACCCGGTTGCCACGCGATTTGTGGGGACAGATGGGGACCCGTCCCGAATCCAATAATCCCATAACAAAAAAGGATGGGTCGAAAAAAAAGGGACAGGTCAGAACCTGTCCCTACCCAAAAGCTGCAAATCGGAAAGAACGGGGCCAGGTGAGAACCTGCCCCGCAGGATAAAGCGCGGTTATTTGGTCGAGGTGATTTCCCCGCCGCGGATTTCGTTGGCGATATACGAAGCATCGTACAATTTGTTCAGCGCTTCCATGATGTAAGCGGTGTGAACGCTGACGGTGCGGTTGGTTTCGATGTCGTAGATAAAACGACCCACCAGGCTTTCGATATTGCCGTCGAAGATCAGACCCACCACTTCGCCTTTGCTGTTGATCAGCGGGGAGCCCGAGTTTCCGCCCACCACGTCGTTGGTGGAAACCAGGTTAACCGGGGTAGCCATATCGAGCTGGGCTTTGCGATCCCAAAAACGGGCGGGCAGCTCAAACTCACCGGTATTGCCAAAGCCAATAGCCCGGTCGTACAATCCGTAAATGGTGTTGAAGGGCGGGGCTTCGGTGCCGTTCATGGCGAAACCTTGCACCGTTCCGTAGGAAAGACGCAGGTTAAAGTTGGCGTCCGGATAGAGGCTTTTGCCGTAAACCGCAAAGCGGGCGGCGGCAATTTTCTCCAGAGCGGCGGTGCGGACCGGGTCGATGGTTTCCTCGGACCATTTGTCGTAGGCACGGTAAATGGGATCCAGCTTGAGCATCAGTTGCACCAGGGGATCTTTGCTTTTGGCAACCGCTTTTTTGCCGCCTTCCAGCAGCTTTTTACGGTAGTCCACGTCCAGCAGCTTGGAATCGGTGTAAAGCTTTTTAACCGCTTCTTCAACCGATTTACCGTCCAGAATGGTTTTGACCAGTTGGTTATCCTTGCCCAGCACCTCTTCCATCATGCTCCAGTTAACCAGGGTCATGCGGGCTTCCAGTTCCGGGAAAATCGGGGCTTTGGACAGCAGGCGGAATTTGGCCCCTTCCAGTTGATTGTCGCGGTAACCGTCCAGGCGCTCTTCGTTGGGTTTGGAGACTTCTTCCACGTAACGAACAATGCCCAGCGCGGTATTTTGCAGGCGGCTGCGCGGGGGACGCTTAAAGAAACCGGCCTTCATTTCCGCGGCATAGGTTTGGTACAGTTTTTCCAGGTCGGTCCAGGCGGATCCATAGGCGGCTTCCCAGGTGGGATTGGCGGCCACTTTTTCCCGGAAGGCTTTTTCGTCGGACAGTTTCTGGGCCATAATTTTTTCGTTCAGCAGGCCTTTGTACATCCCGCCGTAAGCTTTCTGGCTGTTGGCCATGCCGCGCAGCATGGATTCGGCCTGGCGGGCCTGCTCCGGACCCTGGGCAGCGTAGGCATTCAGCGCGTCCATGGCCCGATCCAGATATTCCACGATCTGCGGGTAGGAATAGTCGCGGGAGTAGGTCAACTGGGCATAGGTGTTATCGCGATCGGTGCGTCCCGGGTTACCGGCTACAAAAACCAGTTCGTCCGCCTTGGGGCCGTTGTTGTTCCACTTCAGAAAATTTTTGCTTTCCACCGGTTTGCCGTCTTCATAGGCGCGGAAAAGGGAGACATCCAGGCACCAGCGGGGATAGGTGAAGTTGTCCAGATCGCCGCCAAAGGCAGCGGCCTGGCTCTCCGGGGCAAATACCAACCGCACGTCGGTGTATTTCTTGAACTCGTAAAGCCAGTATTCTCCACCATTGTAGAAGGAAATAACGTCGGCGCGATTACCGCTTTCCTCGCTGACGGCCTTCTCCATCCTGGCAATGGCCTGCTGGCGGGCTTCGGCGGCTTTGGCGGCATCCATCCCCATGCCTTCGGCAGCTTTGACTTTGTCGGTAACGTTGGTCATCTTCACCAGAATATTAAGCTCCAGATCGGGGCATTTGAGCTCTTTTTCCATGCTCCCGGCCAGAAACCCGTCCTTAACCAGGTCCATTTCCGGGGTGGAGAGTTTGGCAATCTGGCCCAGACCGACGTGGTGATTGGTCATCACCAGTCCATTGGGGCTGATAAAAGAACCGGAGCCGCCGTCGCTAAAGCGCACCGCGGACAGGCGGATGTGGTCTATCCATTCCTGGGTGGGGGTAAAACCGTATTTCTCTT
>JAGRBF010000512.1 GCA_020434205.1 Calditrichota bacterium
GCCATGGCGGGGGTGGGAATGCTGTGGCGGCAGTCCACCGAAAAGGAGCCGTCCGGGTTGATGATTTTGCAGGTGGCCGCCCCCGCCTCCGGAGTTTCTTCAAAAAAGGCCAGCAGGTTGGTGAAGGTGTCCTCCTGAACCACCACGTCGGGATTGATCATCACCACAAACTCGCCATTTACCTGCTCCAAAGCCAGGTTATTGGCTTTGCCGAAGCCCAGGTTCTCCTCGCTGGCGATCAGCCGCACCTCCGGGAAATGTTCGCGGATATGGGCCACGCTGCCGTCCACCGAGGCGTTGTCCACCACCAGAATTTCGTGGGAGATGCCTTCCAAAGCGCGGGACATGGACTGCAGCAACTGGGCCAGGTATTCCTTGACGTTGTAGTTGACGATCACGAATGAGATTCTGGGTCTTTCCACCGCTCCCCTACCCCCTCTTCACCAGCATGAACAGGCTGCGCAGCACGATGCGCAGATCCAGCATCAGGGACAGATTTTCCACGTAATAGATATCCGCGGTTACCCGCTCCTGATGGGACTGTACCTTACCGGCGAAGCGATACTTGAGCTGGGCCAGCCCGGTAACGCCGGGGCGCACGGTCAGACGGCGGTGCAAAAAGCGCAGGCGATGCTGATTTTCCTGATACCAGACCAGCGGTTCCGGTCGCGGTCCCACCAGGCTCATGTCCCCCACCAGCAGGTTGAGCATCTGGAGAATTTTGTAGATTTGGGTGCGGAAGAGAAAACGCCCCAGCGCTGTTTCCTGATAACCTTCGATCATTTCATCCGGGGTTTTCACCACCTCTGCGCTGCGGGCGCTGAGGCGCAGCAGATACATGTTGAAACGTTTGCCGTTGCGTCCCAAGATGGGCAGGCGCACCAGGGTGGGGCGACCGAAAGTGATCCGGCTGAGGAGCATCAGCGGCAGCACAAACACCGAGGAAATCAGCAAAACCGCCAGGCTGAAGGCGATGTCGATCAGACGTTTGATCAACCACTGCCACTGCACCAGGTGTTCCGGGAACACCCGCACCAGGGCGTGACCGGCCAGGCCGGGATTTTGCCCGGAGACGATGGCCTGCAGGGCTGGCAGGGTCTTGACCACCACCTGCAGGCGGTCGCACACCCCGATAATGTTGAGAAGATCTTCCCGGGAGCGTTCGTTGATGGCCACCAGAATTTCCTTGATCTGGTGCTGGAAAATCAGGTCCGGCAAATCGCCGTAATCGCCCAGCACAGGGAGCCCTGCAAAGCTTTCCTGCCGGGGTTTGCGATCCACCACCCCGACAATCTGGTAGAGCAGGTGGGGATTTTTTTTGATGTCCCGCACCAGGGTTTTGGCGCCGTGACTGGTGCCGATCAGCAGGGTTTTTTTGAAATCGTATTCGAAGATATGCAGGGATTTTTCCAGGCGGATAATCAGCAGGCGGATCCCGTTGGCGGCGAAAACCATGCCCGCCCAGTAGAAAAGCAGGGTCAGCAGTTGGTCGCGGTTGAAGGGCGCTTTGGCGGCGGTGTTAAACAGCAGATCCAGGTTGACGATCACCAGCAGGCCCACAATGCCGAAAGTGATGACCCTGGTAACCCGCATGGCCTGGTCGAAGCGGGAAAGGTCCCAGTGCATGCGGTAGAGCCCGTTGAGCCAGAAGATCAGCAGCCAGATCCCGGTGATCACCAGAAATACCGGCTCGGTAAAAAAATCCTGCAGGGCTTTGAAGTTAAGGGGATTGCCCATGCCGGACTGGAAGCGAAACCACCAGGTGCCGTATCCCGCCAGGTTGATGGCCAGGATATCCCCCAGCAGGATGCTGATCTGATGCCACAGGGTTCCCACGTGGATCAGGGGGCGCAGGTTGGCGGCGGTTTCCTGCTGCTCGGTGCCGAAGCTGATCGGCCCGCGGGTTTCGATGTAGCCCAGTCGCCAGGCGATAAAGATGGAGAAAACCAGGGCCAGGATGAAAAGGGGGATGCCGGCCAGTTCGCGGTAGACGACCATCAGGGCGGCCAGAACAACGTAGAGGGCGGTCATAAAATACATCACCCACACCGTGTCCACGTGGGACTGGGTCAGCCGGAACAGGCGGTGGTGGATGTGTTCGCGATCCGGTTTAAAGGGGTGGTCGCCCCGTCCCATGCGCCGGAAAAAGGCGATCAGGGTATCGGTGATGGGCAGTCCCAGGATCACCAGGGAGGCCAGGAAATAAACCTGATGGCTGCCGGCTACCTTGAGGCTTTCGATGGAGAAGGTCGCCAGCAGGTAGCCGAGGGTCAGGCTGCCCACGTCCCCCATAAAAATTTTGGCGGGGTGAAAATTAAACTTGAGAAAGCCGATCAGGGCTCCGATGAGGGCCAGGGCCACCACGGTCTGAAAAGTTTGTCCGGCCAGTATGGCCAACAGGAGGAATCCGGCCGTGGTTAGCAGGCTGATCCCTCCTGCCAGGCCGTCCAGGCCGTCCAGGAGGTTTACCGCGTTGATGATGAACATGATCCACAGGATGGAGAAGGGCATGGCGAACAGGCCCAGATTGAGCATGTTGCCGCCGGGACTGTAGAAGCCGTCGATATAACAGCCGCCGTAGGCGGCCAGAGCGGCGGCCAGGAATTCCCCGCCGAATTTTTGAAGGGGGGTAACCCCGCGGATGTCGTCGATAAGACCCGTGAGCAGAATAACCAGCAGCCCGCCCCAGAACAAGCCGTGGGGAGCCAGATCGCCCAGAGAGATCGCGAGCAGCGGGGCGGAGAAGAGGATTCCGGCGATCAGGCCGGCGGCAATACCCAATCCTCCCAGAATGGGGATAAATTCCCGATGAATTCGCCGTCCCCCGGGCAGGGCGCCGATCTGCAGGCGCAGGGCCATACGACGCACTCCGCCTACTGCTACCCAGCCGACCATCCCTGCCGCAATCAGAATTAGTGCATATCCCCAGTGACTTGCCAAAAACATCCGTCCCGCTTTAAAATTGACAGCCTGATAATCTAAGGGACGGTGAGGGAAGGGGCAAGGGTTTTGCGATTAGCGAGCAGCGATTAGCGA
>JAGRBF010000513.1 GCA_020434205.1 Calditrichota bacterium
GGATGACTGGGCCGGGGTCCATACCCAACGTGCCGATGGATTGCGGCCCGGTATCTCGTCGTGATTTTTGTTGGGTTACGCTTCGCTAACCCAAGCTACGGCAGCAATTCCGCCACCGGGGTTCTCAGGGGAATACGCCGCTGCGGATCGCTCTCCGGGTCCAAAGACTGCAAATATAGCGAGGAACGCGCTTTTTTGTTTTCGACAAAGGGGCGCACCTGGAACAGCCACAACTGCTCGCCCAGAAATCCCAGCTCCACATCCCAGGGACCATTACCATGACGGGCCATGCGTTTTTGGATGGTGGCGGCCATCTCGCGCAACTGGGCGGTATAGGCCGGATCGAGGATGGGATCGCCGAAGTCTGTGATGCCCCGGGAAACCCCGCCGCTCTCCGGCAGGACGTTAAAGATTCGCTCCCGGGAAGGGGACAGCAGGCGGTCCTCATTTTTGGACAACAACCAGGTCTCCGAAGCCTGACCTTCCACCGCACCGCCGGCGCCGCGGCTGAAGGCCACGGTGAGGTCCTGCGGATTTCCGGAGGCAATCCCGGTGGTGATCATCACCCCGGAGCGATCCACGTTGACCGTGGGGATCACCAGAATCGAGGGAAAGACGTTCTCGGGATTGAGCAAAAACTTCTGCCGCCAGCGATAGCTGCGCTCCGAATACGGCGAGGCCCACACCGAGCGGATGGCGTGGCCCAGGGGCCCCTCACCCACCACGTTGAAAACGGTCAGGTTCAATCCGGCCCCGGTAAAATCGGCCAGGTCCTCCATATTGGTATCGCTGCGGATAAAAACCGGCTGCCCGCCAACCGCGGTGCCGAAACGATCGGCGAAGGCTGTTTCCAGGGCTTTCTGGAAATGGGGGAGGAAGGGAATGGCCGAGATAGCCAGGCGCAATTCGGCCAGGCGTCCGGTTACGAAATCCTCAACCTCCGCTTCGGACTGACCCTGCTCCCGGCGGCGGTTGGCTTCCTCGAAGGTGCTGTTCAGGAAACGCCAATAGCTCATTTTGCCGTCCGGCATCGGCTGGTCCAGATGCTCGCGGAAAACCCCAAACGGAATGGCAAAACCCTCCACCACTTTGTTGGGGAAAATATGCTTGAGTTCTCCCAGATTGGCGGCCTTGGGGCCAACGGTAATGCCGGATTGGTCGGAGCGCAGCTCTCGCAGGTTTAGCAGGCCTTTCTCCCGAAGGTTCATACGATCCACGGGAACCCGCAGTTTTTGCGAGGGGGACTTGCGCACATCGAACAGGCCCTTTTCTTCCGGGGTCATCGCTTCCGCGGTTTTAAGGATAACCGCTCCCCGGGAGGACACCGCCATAAAGACGGATTTGCCGTTGAAGGCCGCGAGGTCGGCGAAATTCTCGGGAGAAAGCACCGCATTGGGAATGCCCAGATTGCGGGCCAACAGTTGCACATGGGATACCAGATTCCCCTGCGAAACGGTGAGGATCCCGGCCACCGGCTTCAGATCTGCCGGGGGATGGCTCATCGCGTAAATTTTGTCCGGCAGAAAGTTGGGAAGCTGATCCGGATCTTCCACCACCACCAATTCCCCTTTGGCGAATCCGGGGTTAAGGCCCTGGTACTGCCCTGCATTGGCAAGGTCGAAAATGCGGTTGCCGATGCCGCTGAGGGCCCCGGAAATATCGCGCAGGCGAGCGGCGCTTTCCCCAAGCGGGAGCAGGATAGTCCCGCGAATGCGGTTATCCGGGAATCCGTTGGCCAGCGGTTCGAAAGCGGCAAACCGTTTGACGGTGGGCATATACCAGGCGCGGATCATGCCCACTCCCCATTCCACCAGGCGGCGGGCCCCGTCGGCATACTGGTTGATAAAGGCCACCGAAACCTCCTCCTCACTGCGCGGGAGGGAGGGTTGCTGCTTGCGGAAGGCATCCCATTCCCAGCGTTCCAGATAACCGCAGCCGGCGGCAGCCAGAGAGAGGATGGTAAAGCGGTTCATTACCTCATTGAGGAGCTGCGGTTTCCAGGCGCTCATCACCTGAAAAAGGCGTCTTTCCAGGGCCAGGGAGAGGTCCAGCAAAACGATGCGGCGGGCGGCGGGATAGGTGGCGATATCGGTGCGGATATTCCAGAGAATGCGCGCCAGATCCA
>JAGRBF010000514.1 GCA_020434205.1 Calditrichota bacterium
GCGGAATCGTTAATCGGCGACGGTAAGCGCCTGCGGGGCCGTTGGCCGTTGGCCGTTGGCCGTTGGCCGTTGGCCGTTGGCCGTTGGCCGTTGGCCGTTGGCCGTAAATTTATCATCAATCAGGAATCAACAATAAACAATGGCGCCGAAGGCCTGATAATCGGGGAACAATCACCAATCAAACCAATGCCGACAAGAATCCTTCTCTTTACCGGAAAGGGCGGGGTGGGAAAAACCACCTGTGCAGCAGCCACGGCGCTGCTGGCCGCCCGGCAGGGACTGCGCACCCTGATCATGTCTTCCGATCCGGCCCACAGCCTGTCGGATGCCTTCGATCGCCCGCTGGGCCCGGAGCCGGTAGCGGTTGAGGAGAATCTGCACGCCCAGGAAATCGACCTCTACTATTCGATGAAAAAATACTGGGGCAACATGCGCCAGTTGCTGCTGCTGGTTTTTCGCTGGCAGGGGATCAGCGAAATTGCCTCCGAGGAGCTGGCGGCCATCCCGGGTATGGACGAAGCATCCGCCCTGCTGTGGGTGGAGCAATTTTACCGGGAGGATCGCTACGACCTGATCATCATCGACTCGGCCCCCACCGGAGAAACCCTCACCTTTCTGACCCTGCCCCAGGTTACGGAATGGTGGCTCACCAAAGCCTTTCCCTTTCAGAAGCTGGCCATCCAGGCGGTCGGGGGGGCGGTGCGCAAAACCACCGGAATTCCCCTGGACAAAGGCTACAACGAACTCAAGGCCCTCTTCGAAAAGCTGCAGGACATTCAGAAGGTGCTCAGCGATCCGGCCATCAGCTCCATCCGCCTGGTCATGAATCCGGAAAAAATGGTGATCCAGGAGGCCCGCCGGGCCTATACCTACCTGCAGCTGTACGGCTACGGGGTGGATTGTGTGATCGTCAATCGCATTATGCCGGAGCGCGCCGCTCCCGGGGGCTGGGAAGCGTATCTGGAGGCCCAGAAAAAATACCTCGGCGAAATTGAAGCCAGCTTTTCCCCCCTGCCCATTTTCAAAGTGTCCCACCTGCAGCGCGAGGTTTTCGGGCTGGCGTTGCTGAAGGAGATCGGCGGGGAGATTTACCACGATCAAAATCCGGCGGAGATCTTTTACAAGGATCCCACCTACCAGGTGATCCCCGACGGCGATAATTACGAGTTGCGCATTCACCTGCCCAATATTGAATCCGCCGCGGTTGAGGTGCGCCAATACGGCGACCAACTGGTGATTCAGATTGCCAACCAGCGCCGCAATTACCTTCTCCCCCGCTTCTTAACCTACTTCCAGGCCGGCCAGCCGGCAATGGACGACGGTTGGCTGCTGGTCCCCTTCACCAAAAAAGATTGAGGGCCCGGGAATGAAAAAGGATTTTCCCGAACTTTTGGCCATGGCGTTTGGGGGCATGATCATCCTGATTGGGGTGGCGTTATCCCAATCCCTACCCGGGGACCTGATCTTTAAAAATTACACCATCGAAGACGGCCTGCCCGGCAACGAAGTCTACAACATCCTTCAGGATGAGAGCGGCTTTCTGTGGCTGGGTACCTCGGGAGGCCTGGCCCGCTTCGACGGCTACGGTTTCAAGGTTTTTCAGCAATCCCCCGATAACCCGGAAGGTCTGAGCGACAATCTGGTGATCACCCTGTGCAAGGGCAACTACCGCGGGGAGCCGGTGCTGTGGATCGGCACCGAATCCGGGGGCCTCAACGCCTTCTTCCCCAAAACGGAAACCTTCCTGAACTGGCAGCACGACCCGGACAACCCGAAATCCCTGAGCAGCAACTGGGTCTTTTCGGTGATGCAACATCCGCAGGACAGCAGCGGGGTGGTTTGGGTGGGCACCCGCGGCAGCGGTTTGGCAGCTTTCCACCCCGAAACCGGACAGTTCGAATCCTGGCAAAAACGGGTCCCCGAAGGGCACACGGCGGACATTATCCTGCGGATGGCCCCCTGCCGCCAAAAACCGGGCCGGATCTGGGTTACCACCATGAACGGCCTGTTCCGGGCGGAACCGGGTTCGGAGCAACTGATTCCGGTCGACATTTTCCCGCAAAGCAAAAAAACCGAAGTCCCCCGCCGCATCGAGGCCATTGCCCAGCTGGCCTCGGGAGACCTTTGGCTGGGCACCTTCACCTCGGAATTAATCCGTCTGGCGCCCCAAAAAAACCGGTCCGCCTTTTGGGATGAAGACCCGGGGGCTTCCCGGCCGGACAAAAAATTTGTTATCCTGGACATCCTGCCGGCAGATGACGGAACGGTCTGGATCGCCACCCTGAACCAGGGGCTAAAACATTTTGATCCGCGAACCGGTGTTTTCCGGACCTTCGTTCATCACGCCGACAACCCGGGCAGCCTGGGCGCCAATTCCACCAAGTGGCTTTTTCTGGATAAAACCCGTCAACTGTGGATCGGTACCGGCAGCGGCCTCTCCAAAGCCGACCTGCGCCCCCAACCCTTCCGGATCCGCGCCCATGAGAAAGATCAACCCGGGTCCCTGGACGCCAGCTACACCTGGTCGGTGCTGGAGGACCGCCAAAGTACGCTTTGGGTAGGCACCAGCGCCGGGTTAAACCGCCTCAACCCGGACGGCAGTTTCACCAGCTTTCCGGCCCCCTTCTCCCGGGAGAATCCCTCCGGTTTCCTGGCATTTGCCATCCTGCATATTGCCGAGGACCGCCATGGGGATCTGTGGCTGGGAACCTTCGGGCAGGGGCTGCTGAAATTTGATCGGGAGCGCGAAAAATTTCGCCATTTTTTGCTCTCCGCGCTGGAACCGGGCAATCGGGAAGTGAACATGGTCTACCAGATCGCCGAGGACCCGCACTCCGGGGAATTGTGGGTGGGAACCGAGGGCGGCTTGCGGCGATTTGCGCCCGATAGCGGCACCCTCAGAAAGGCGCCTTCCGGCAGGCAGGATTTTAGCCCCAGGCTGGAAAGCCACATCAACGCCGTGCACATTTCACCGGACAGCACCCTGTGGATCGGCACCCTCAGCGAAGGGCTGTACCAATGGCGCGGGGCGGACAGCACCTACCGGCACTGGGGCTCCCAATCCGGCGAACTCGAGGCATTCTCCAGCAATGCTATTTTGGATATCGCCACCCTGCCCGCGGACAGCGGTAAGGTGATCTGGCTGGCCACCGGAGAGGAAGGGGTTTACCGCCTGGATCTGCAGCATAATCATCTGGACCGTTTCAATTCTCTCCAGGGGCTTCCCAACAACCAGGCGCTCACCATTCAGGTCGATCTCAAAGGGTCGATCTGGATTACCACCAAAGTCAATATTTCCCGGCTGGACCCGCAAACGGGAAACCTGGCCAGATTTGAAGCCAGCGCCCAGGGTAAGACCTTTAATTTCAACCCTTTCGGCAAAAACATGAGGCGCTCCGGAGAATTGTTTTACGGGGGATCGAACGGTCTGCTGTCCTTTTTTCCGGCCCAGCTGGAAGCCCGGGAAAAACCGCCGGTGTTGGCCCTGACCGAATTGCGGCTTTTCAATCGCCCGGTCCACATCGGGGAACGGGGAATTCTCCAGGCCAATATTAATCAAACCCCCAAAATCGTTTTGTCCCATACGGCAGACCTGTTCTCGGTGGAATTTGCCATTCTGGATTACCTGGCCCCGGAACGCCATGCCTTCTCCTACCGGTTGGAGGGATTTCACGATGAGTGGGTTCACCTGGGCACCCGGCGCTTCATCGAATTCAGCAATCTGGATCCCGGCAGCTATACCCTGCATCTGCGCGGGTCCAACAGCCTGGGGGTCTGGAATGAGGGGGAACGCACCCTGGCGATAGAGATTACTCCGCCGTGGTGGGCCACCTGGTGGTTTCGCCTGCTGAGCCTTGCCCTGGTTTCCACGCTGATTTACGCCCTGTATCGTTACCGGGTTAACCAACTGCTGGGGATCGAGCGCACCCGCACCCGGATTGCCCGGGATTTGCACGATGAAGTAAGCGCCAACCTCAGCAGCATCAGCTTTTTCAGCGAGGCGGTTCACCGCAGCGTTCAGGATGGGGATCCGGCGAATACCCACAAATACCTGGACCTCATCGAAGCCTCGGCCGGGGAAGCACGCGGGGCCATGGACGACATCATCTGGGCGATCAATCCCCAACACGATGATCTGTCCGGATTTTTATCCCGCCTGCGCCGTTTCGCGGCCGACTTATTTGCCAGCCGGGATATACACTTCGATTTTGATTCCCCGCCGGAGGAACGGCTGCGCGGCAAACTCAGCCTGGAAGCACAGCGCGATATCTGGCTGATTTTCAAGGAGATCATTACCAACATCGTCAAACATGCGGACTGCCGGCAGGTGAGCATCAATATTGAGCTGAACCACCATCAGATGGAAATGCGCATCGCCGACGATGGCAAGGGTTTCGATCCCGGCCAACCGGGAAACCGCAACGGCCTGCAAAATATCCGCGCCCGGGCCGCGGAGATGCAGGCAACCTGCCAACTAACCAGCGAAGCGGGGCAGGGAACCAAATGGGAGCTGCGCTTTCGCATTTGAGGGTAAATCCACATCATTATGCGGTTGATTTTTCAATACGATCTTTAGGTTTAATTGGTACCGCAAAGTCGCCGGGAGAAGGACAGAGGGACAGAGGGACCACTGGACTGAAGGACAAAATGAGAGGGTACGAAAATACGAGGGTATGAAAATACCATCCAATAGTCCAGTTGTCCAATAGTCCAGTTGTCCAATAGTCCAGTTGTCCAATAGTCCAGTTGTCCATTGGTCCAGTTGTCCGTCGGTCCAGTTGTCCAATAGTCCAGTTGTCCAATAGTCCAGTTGTCCAATAGTCCAGTTGTCCATCGGTCCATTTGTCCAATAGTCCATTTGTCCAATAGTCCATTTGTCCGTCGGTCCGGTTGTCCGTCGGCGGTAAAATTACTTGTACGGGAAGAAGCATGGGCAAGAACATCCCCGATAAATTCATCAGCATTTCCCTGGTAGAGGATAATCGCTTTATCCGGCAGGGTTGGGTTGCCGCTCTGGAGGCGGTGCCGGATTTTCTGGTGCTTTCCGAATACGGCTCCTGCGAGGCGGCGCTGGCCGATCCGGAAATCGGTCAATCGGATGTTATTATCATGGACATCGGCTTGCCCGGCATGCCCGGGACGGAAGGGGTGGGCGCCTTGCTGAGCCGCCATCCGCATCTGGCCATCGTGATGTGCACCGTTCACGATGAGGACGACAAAATTTTCACCGCCCTTTCCCAGGGCGCCATCGGTTATCTGCTGAAAAGCACTCCCCCGGCCGAATTTATTCAGGCTATCCGCATCACCGCCGCGGGAGGTTCCTTTATGAGCCCGGACATTGCCCGCCGGGTTATTTCCACCTTTCACCGCCAGGATCAGGACGCTCCCAAAGAAGAAAGGCTGGACGAGAAGGAAATCCGCATTCTGGAAGAGCTGGCCAAGGGCAAAGCCTACCGCGAGGTCGGCGAGGCGGTGTATCTTTCCATCGACGGGGTGCGCTACCGCATTCAATCCATTTATCGCAAGCTCCAGGTGCACACCCGATCCGAGGCGGTGGCGGTGGGATTGAAACGCCGTTTGATTGAATAAAAATGGTAGGACCCGCGGCGCGCCGTAGTTGACCCGCGGCGCGGACCCTACCATTCCCCCAAACCCCACATGGTGATGTGGTACATTTTTTCTCTTTGATGGCATTTTACAGGAAACCCCATCAAGGAGAACAGATGCTTCGACCTGCCTTTCCCCACCTTATGATTTTCCTGCTCCTAATGCTAATTCTGCCCCTTACAGGACAAACCACCACCAAAATGTTTCACAAAGTCTATCAATATGACCAAAACGGCATCAGCGCCCAGAGCGCCGCGCAAGTTTTCGACGACCGTTACACCAGCACTTTTTCTTATGGCTATGAAAACCAGTTGCGCTACGGCGATACCTTTTACACAGCCTACGCCGTTCAGCTTAACCACACCAAATACTATACTATTCTGAGAACCAGCACCGATGGGGAAACCTGGAGCGATGGGGTGCAGGCAAGCGACAGTATCGCAGACAACTATTCCGGCTACCCCAGCATGGCCATCTGGGGGGATCCCGCCCAGCCCAATATTTGCGTGATCTACCTGGAATACGCCGCGGCAGGATTGCAGCTCCGGGCAGCCATCAGCACGGACGGCGGGCAGAGCTTTGCCCCTTCCGTGCGCCTGGACGATTACACCAATGCGGCCTACATTGTCGCAGATTTGGCGGTAGATGATGCCGGAAACCTGTACGTAACCTGGAACTATTCCGCCGGCAGCACCTGGGATACTACCTGGTTCACCCGCAGTAGCGACGGGGGACAAAACTGGTCTCCCAAAAGCCTCATACACACCGGCAGGGCCTACAGCTATCCTTCCCAGATCATCGCCCGCAACAGCGGCGAGGTTTTGATAGCCATTTGTGATGATCAATATTTCAAAGCCAATCTGGTGGTTTACCGCAGCAGCGATAGCGGCGACACCTGGCAGGCGGGGGCCCCGGCCACCAACTACATCACCAACCAGGGATTCCGCTATTTTACCCTCATCAAAGATCAGGCGAACAATGCCCATTTCGCCCAGTATTTCTACGAGAACAGCAATCTTCTGGAATTCCGTCATCAATCCAGCAGCGACTGGGGCAGCAGTTGGTCGGATTTCCACGCCATGTCCGATACCAGTACCAGCCCCCTGCAATTTGGGATCAGCGGGCGCAATCATCCTTACCTGGTCGCTTCCGCACAGGGGAATCTATATGCGGCCTGGTCGGACGCCCGCCATGATCCGTCCGGCAATGAATTTGAGGCCTACCTGACCCGTTCCGTGGATGGCGGGCTCACCTGGGAACCCGAAATTCGCATCAACGACGATACCGCTCTTCAGCTGCATACCTATCCCACCCTGGCCGTTGCCACAAACGGCAACCTCGAAACGGTATCGGTGATCTGGACAGAGACCTTCCCCCTGGTCGGCATTGGGGATCCCGCGCCCACAACCGTCCAAAATTTTCAGCTCGGGCAGAATTATCCCAACCCCTTTAACCCCAGCACCACCATCCCCTTTACCCTTGCGGAGGCGGCAACCGTGCAGTTGGAGGTTTATAATGTGATGGGGCAGCGGGTTACAGGTTCGGCTGTAGGTTCACAGCGGGCTGTGAACCTACAGCCCGGTCACCATACCCTGGTGTGGGACGGCAGATCCGACGCCGGACTTCCGTTGACCACCGGGGTTTATTTCTACCGTTTGCTGGTAAACGGCGTGCCATCGCAAACCCGTAAAATGCTGTTCCTGAAGTAGCTTATTTCACCGTGGAGAAACCATGCGGCACCTTGCCCTTCCCCTGTTGCTGATTCAGTTGTTGATGCTCACCTCTGCCCCCCTTCCGGGCCAAACGACCGTCCGCAAACTGTTCAACCGCGCCTATCAATTCGACCCAAACGGGCTAACCAGCCAGACCGCCGTGCAACCGTTCGAGGAACTGCCTTCAAGCTCATTTTCCTGGGGCAAAAACGGCCTTTCCCATTACGGCAACCGCTTCTATGCCGCTTATGCCCGGCGCCCCCATACCAATACCTTCATCTTTCTGAAAACCAGCCCGGACGGAACCACCTGGAGCAACCCGGTGCAGGTCAGCGACAGTCTGGGGGTATCCGGCGCCAGCTACCCCAGCGTGGCGTTCTGGGGCGATCCCGCTTTGCCTAACATCTGCATTGTCTATACCGACGTTTTTCCCGGCGGGGCGGAGTTGCGGGCCACGGTCAGCAGTGACGGCGGGCAGAGCTTCTCCCCGTCGGTGCGCATCGACGACCACGCCGGGGTTACCAATATTCTGCCCGATCTGGCTATCGACGACGCCGGTACCCTGTACGTCTCCTGGAACCGCTCGGTGGGCAGCAATTGGTACACCACCTACTTCAGCAGCAGCAGCGACGGCGGGCAAACCTGGAGCCCTCAGATCACCGTTCATACCGGGCGGGTCTTCAGCTACCCCAGCCGTATCGTGGCCCGCGGAAACGGGGAGGTGCTGATCGGCATTTGCGACGATCAGAATTCCAAAAGCAATCTGGTGGTCTACACCAGCAACAATTCGGGAGACAGTTGGCAACTGGCCACTCAGGCTACCAATTATGCTTTCAGCCATGGCTTTCGCTGGTTTTCGGTGATGAAGGACGCCGCAGACAACGTCCATTTTGTGCATCCTTATTATGAAAACGGCATTGTGCAGGAGGTCCGGCACATCAACAGCAACGACTGGGGCAGCAGCTGGTCGAGCGTTCATTCCATGTCCGACCCCAGCCTGGTTCCCCTTCAGAACGGCGCCAATCAGCGCAACATGCCCTATCTGACCTTCACCCAACAGGGTAACTTGTACGCCGCCTGGGCCGACCACCGCAACGATCCGGCGGGCAACGAATACGAGGTTTACCTGACCCGTTCCCTGGACGGCGGCCTCAGCTGGGCTCCCGAGGTTCAGGTCAACATCCCGGACAACGTTCAGGAACACTCCTACCCCATTCTGGCGGCTACCGGGGACGGCAACCGCGATACCCTTTCCATTATCTGGTCTCAGGTGTATAATCTCGCCGGCGGCAATCCCCCCAATCCTTTTAACCTGGTGGGCCCCGCCGACCAGTCCGTTTTCGCAACGAGCACTATTTTCTTCTCCTGGCAGCAATCCAGCGACCCCGACGGCGACCCGGTTTCCTACTCCCTGCGGATCTGGGAGATGAGCAATCCGGCAGCAGACACCACCATCAGTGGGATTTCCGGGACCAATCGCGGTTTTGACGGGGCTGGCTTTCTGCGCGCCGGCCGCAGCTACAGCTGGACGGTGGAGGCCAGCGACGGGCAGAATACCACCCCTTCGCTGGATATCTTCACCTTCAGCTTGCTGCCGTCGGATTTCGCGGTTTTTCCGGAAGCGCCGGCCAACGGTAGCCAACTGGCAGATTCGCAGGCGCCGGTGGAATTCCGCTGGCGAAGCGAGATCACCCGCGCCAGCGGACCGCTAACCTACACCCTGCACATTACCGGCACCGAGGGGGACACCAGCATCACCGCCATCAGCGACACCACCTTCAGCTTCGACGGCAGCACTTTTTTTGAGGGGAGCCGGGGCTATTGCTGGGCGGTGGAAGCCAGCGACGGGAGCGCCAGCGTTACCTCTGCTACCTTCAGTTTGTTCACCCCGGCGGGGGTTATGGGGGGAATTTACCGCATCGGCCCCTGCGGGGACTTCCCGGATATCGACGGAGCAATCGGGGCTCTAAACGCCTATGGCAATCATCAGCCGACCACCCTGCGGATCGCCCCGGGGATTTACCCGCTCTCCGCGGTTCTCGCCGCCCCATCCGGCATTTCCGGGGATCCGGTTGTTTTCGAATCCGAAAACGGAGATCCCCAGAGCGTGGAAATACGGCATGCGGCCGCCAACGGCAACTTTATGTTGCAGATCAACGGCTATCCAAATGTCTCCTTTCGCCAATTGCATTTTCACAG
>JAGRBF010000515.1:0-3953 GCA_020434205.1 Calditrichota bacterium
GGAGAAGGAGCGCGCTTTACGGTGAGGTTGCCCCTGGAAAAAGGGGAAGATGTTTAGCAGGATGGTGTTACAACCGTCCCGATCGGGCGGCGATATCGACCGCCCGGTGGGGAATCAATTCCCTTCAGGTTTAGTCCGGTAAACTTGGTGGCTTGGTGGCTTGGTGGTTTACGTGTAACACCCGTTATTTAACGGGAACCAGCAGGACCGGACAATCCACCAGGTCCGCCACCCTTTCGTCCGTGGCATCCACCAGAAAAGCGTGAAGGGCGTTTTTGGGATGGTGCCCGATAATCAGCAGATCGGCGCGCCGGGTGGCTTTGGCGATAGTCTCCGCGTAGTTTTCCCCCTCCAGAATCTGGACCGGTATCCGTTTGGCAAGGGCTTCGTATCCGTTGTCGGCAAAAATTTTGCGCACGTCTTCGACATCCAGCTTGGGCAGAGTGTCCATCATCATGGATGCTTTGCCGGCGTGGGGATCGTTAACGTGGATCGCCTCCAGTTCCCCCTCCAGGGCATAGGCAATGCGAACCGCTTCGTCGATCACCGATTTTTCCGCAACTTCGCCGTTCAGGGCTACCAGAATTTTATGGTAGAGCATTTTTTCCTCCGGTTTAGTGAGAATGTAGCTATATCTTCGACGATATTCAACCTGCGTTTAGGCAACCTTTGGCAAACCTTCCGCTCCCCCGCTACAGCACAAAGTACAAGCCGGAAGTAAAGGAAAATCTTGTGTCCTGGATATTGTATTCAGTCAATTCCGCCCTGGTTTCACTTCCATAATCCCCACCACAATACATCCCAACCCGATTGCTGAGGCGGTATTGATAGTTTAAGCCGATTGTCGAACCGATGACCCGGTAAGATATTCGGGCTCCATAACTTTTGTCCCCCTCCGAACGGGTGATGAAATTGGGGATTTCCAGTTGGTAAGTGTGGGTCATCGAGATTCTGTTGCTGGCGCAAAAGCCAAACGACAAAAACACCGCCTTATTCAATCCGCCCCAGACCTTAAGATCGGCATTCACTTCCCCAACAAAAAGTGGCTTTTTTGTTTCGATTGAAGTGGTTTTCATCTTTTCGAAGAAATAGAGGGAATCGGTAATTTCCCCGCCAAAACGGAACGTGGGGAAAACGCTGCCTGCCAATCGTATCTGTGCCCAGCCTCCGGCCACCCCTTTAAAAGCCCCTATTTTTAATCCATAGGAACCGGTATAATTACCGGACGCCTTGCCCCGGAGCCGGTAATCCAGATAATATTTCCCAAAAGACGTCACATAGGCTTTTCTAAATTCCATCTCAAAATCCGCATCCAGCCCATAATGCCCGTAAGAAACCAGGCCAATCTGAATAGCGCCCCATTTTTCAGCAAAGTTAGGGGTCAAAAGTGCCGCGCTGCAGGGATCGATACGCTTCGAGGCCATACGCTTCCAGATATGCTGTTGAACCAAACCGGCCCCAAGTATCGGTAAAGCAAACTTGCGGCCCACTTGCGAGCTGGCAAAACCTCCGGCTATCCCCACAATGCCCAGGGTCTCCAGATTGCGGAGACGATACACCCATAAATCCGGGCTGGTAAAATGCTTGAAAATCAGGGGTACCTGATTATTGCGGCCGGGAACAACCAAAATGCTATCATTAATGGCATGGTGGCAATCCAGGACCGCCCGGTAACGCAGGATACCGCCTTTAATATTGAGGCGGGTCTTTTTGTCGGGCGTAATAGGCTTGCCGTTGAAGAACAGCGAATCCGGCAGTTTATTGTAATAAACCCGCACGTATCCGGAGTCCGGAGAGGGATTCGCGGCGCCGGTCTGCCCGGCCACCCAGCAAGTCCCCAACATCAGTAACAGCCATATACTACAAATAAACGTTGATCGTTTGCGTTCCCATATCCGACTGGTAGAGACCCCGGAAGAACCCTCTTTCCGCCATGTTTCCCGTATCATCTTCCACTCCCGACCATCTTTTCCCTTTTCATTGAACTCCGGCAAGTCCCCGGGAAAAACGGACCTCCCGAAGGCTTCCCAAAAACGACTGAAATTCTGTCCTGAGGCGGATCGGCGGAAAAATGCTATCGGATTTAATCCCCCCCGATCCCCGGTAAAAACATATCTAAATTTCTTTAAATAAATACTTCGAATAAAAAATTTAAGGTTTCGTTGGCCATTTTGGAGACATTGTGGTTCATGTAAAAAGCTGCTTAACATCGTTCAACAAAAACAATACCGCGGAGCAAAAAAAAAGGCAGGCATCCCGAAAGATGCCTGCCTGCAATTGCGGTGAGGAAAAAACTTTACTTCTTCAACAAATCGCGGATTTCTTCCAGCAGCACTTCCTGCTTGGGCGGCGCCGGGGGAGCAGCGGGTTTTTCTTCCTCTTTTTTCTTGAGGGAGTTCATCCACTTGATCATCGAAAAGATGGCCAGTGCGATAATCAGAAAATCGAAGACGTTCTGAATGAACATACCGTAGTTGAGGGTCACGGCGGCAGTTTCCCCAACGGCATCCTTCAGGGTCAGCGCCATATCGGAAAAGTCGATACCGCCGATCAACAGACCCAGCGGAGGCATTACCACGTCGCTGACAAACGACGACACGATTTTTCCGAAGGCACCACCGATAATGATACCCACAGCCATATCCACAACGTTGCCTTTAACGGCAAACTCTTTGAACTCTTTCACAAAACCCATAGTCATTCCTCCAATGTAGTGGGTATTTCTGCACGAAAGATTGCTGAAAATTATGTGAGAATGTAAGAGCAAAAGAGTTAACAGCAAATACCCGCCTCTTTTTTTTGCCAGTTTTTGCCGGCACCCTCAAAATTCGGAAGTAAAACAAAAATAAACGCTTAGTTGATTTACCTTCCTATCGCTAACGGATTTTGCCTAAGCGACCATTTGCAGGCGGCACTTTGTGATCATTTCGTCATCAAAAAGAAATTCGATTGCGGCGCACCAGCAATATCCAAAACGGACATTTTGGCTTATGGTATTCCGGGAAAGGTTCTTTACCTTGTGGAAAGCGCACGATACTCTTTTCAAAAATGTCCACCAGCGCAACCTGGTGTATAACACCTGCTGGGAAGACCCTCGCATAGACCGGCAATTGCTGGAGATCGGGACGGACAGCCGCATTCTGGTGATCACCAGTGCCGGCTGCAATGCCCTGGAGTATCTGCTGGACGATCCCGCCGAGGTGCATGCCGTGGACGTCAACCCCGCTCAAAATGCCCTGCTGGCCCTGAAAATCGCCTTTTTTCGTCACCTGGATCACCAGGCATTGTTCGGTTTTTTCGGAGACGGGGCCCATCCCCAATACCGGGAAATCTACCGCCGGGTGCGCCCCCACCTCCCCGCTTTTGCCCGCCAGTATTGGGACCAGCATATTGCCTTTTTCAAACCGGCCCGACTTAAGGGCTCCTTTTATTTCCGGGGCACCAGCGGTCTGGTGGCCTGGTCGATGTGCCATCTGCTGATGCGCCTGCGCCCCGGTCTGTATCCGCGGATGCAGCGCCTGGTGGACGCTGCCTCTCTGGAAGAGCAGGAAATTCTCTACCGGGATATTGCTCCCCTGTTCTGGAACACGGTGAGCCGCTTTATCGCCCGCCACCCACTCGCCATGACCATGGTGGGGGTTCCCCGGCTGCAGATTGATCTCATTCGCCGCACCTATCCCGGGGGCCTGGAGCATTTCGTGATGGACAAAATCCGCCAGGTGCTCACCCAAACCTGTATGTCCGAGAACTACTTCTGGCGGGTTTACCTTACCGGCAGCTACACCCGCACCTGCTGCCCCAACTACCTGCGCCAAGAAAATTTCGACCTCCTGCGGGACCGGGTGGAGCGCCTCCGTTTGCACACCGTCCCGATCACTGCCTTTTTGCAGAGCAGCGATCTCCTGCTCAGCCATTTTGTGCTGCTGGACCACATGGACTGGCTGGCCAGCTAC
>JAGRBF010000515.1:4061-6205 GCA_020434205.1 Calditrichota bacterium
CAGGCTCGTCTGCACTTCCAAGGCGAACGAACCCGCGCCCTGCATCCCGCAGACCGGGTCGGCACCTACGGCAGCGTTCACCTCGCCACCGCCAGCACCCAATGAGCGCTTCCAGCGAAACCCTGCAGCGCTACTACCGCATCCACGCCGCCTTTTACGACGCTACCCGCTGGGCATTTTTGTTCGGGCGGGAGCAGATTATCCGCGAGCTGCGCCGCCATGCCCCCTCCCCGCAGCGCATTCTGGAAGTCGGCTGCGGCACCGGGAAAAACCTGCAGCCCCTGCACCGCTGCTATCCAGACGCCCGGCTTTGCGGGGTGGACCTCAGCCGGGAAATGCTGGGCAAGGCCAGGCGGAAATGTGTGGGCATTGCCCGGTTGGAACTGCATCAGCAACGCTACGACGCCCCGCTGGCCCCGGGTAGTTTCGATGTGGTGCTCTTTTCCTACGCTTTGAGCATGTTTAATCCCGGATGGGAAGAGGCCCTGCGCACCGCCTGCCGGGATCTCGCGCCCGGGGGAATTCTGGCGATGGTGGACTTCCACAATAGCCGGTTTCCCCTGTTTAAAAGCTGGATGGCCAAAAACCATGTCCGGATGGACGCGCACCTCCTTCCCCTGGCATCCCGCCTGACCACCACCCACTTTGTCCGGGAGTGTTCCGCCTTCGGGGGCCTCTGGACCTACCACCTTTTCCTCGGGGAAAAAACGGTTTAAGCAGCAAAGAAACTTTATCCTTGAACCGGTAGAGCAGCGGTCCTAAGTTGCCCGTTTGAGTGCCATTGACACCGGGGAATTCCGCCATGCTTTTCAGACCCGTTAATCTGATTCTGCTGATTTTTTGCAGCGCCCTGTGGTGTGGGGCCTGCTCAAAAGACCCCACCCAACCGCCGCCGGACCCTTCCGCCGCGGGTTCTCTGGCGCCACCGGACGGAGAATGTCTGTTTATTCTGGGACAGGCAGACGAAACCCAGATGAGGGCCTACCTCAACGAGGTTCGCAATGAGCCGCTCCCCGCCGGATTCGCCTTTTACACCAGCCTTTCCAACGGCGCCGTCCAGGGCGACCTGCCCCGCTACAAAAGTTTTTGCGACGACTACCCCAACACCACCCTGCAACTGGCCATCTGGACCGGCGAACGGCAGTGGGGAGATCCCGGCTACTACCTGGATGAGATCCTCAGCGGACGCTACGACGCCAATATTTCCGCCCTGGCCAGTGCCTGCCGCACTTTTGGCAAGCCTATTTACATTCGCTTCGGCTATGAATTCGACGGCTGGCACAATGCCTATCCCCCGGACAAATACATTGCCGCCTATCGCTACTTTGTGGACAGAATGCGCCAGGCCGGGGTCAAAAATGTCGCCTATGTCTGGCATTCCTGGGGCGTGGGCGCTTATTACGGCAGCAGCGATTTCCCGGCCTTTTACCCGCCCTTACCCCAGGGGCAGGAGGTTAACCAGGCCTTGTGGTATCCGGGGGACGATTATGTCGATTGGGTGGGATTGTCCGTCTTTGGCAGCGGCTGGGGGGATCTGCAGGGCAATCAGGTAATTCAATGGCTGATCAGCTTTGCCGAGAACCACGGCAAACCGGTGATGCTGGCCGAGTCCGCCCCCATCAAAACCAGCGGGCAGAGCGATCCGGACTGGGTAATTCCCAACACCGACTGGCTGCGCAACGTCTACAGCCTGTGCGCCGCCAATGATGCCGTCAAAGCCTTTACCTACATCAATGTTGATTGGGAAGGTAGCAATCCGTCCAGCACCTGGGGGGATACCCGCATTCAGGCTGCTCCCTCCGCGGTGCGGAATTTCTGGCTGCAGCAGGTTTCCGGACTCCGGCATGGCGGGGCCGCTTTGTATGAGGCCATCGGTTATCAGCCTTAAGGCGTTACTCTTACTGATGTTTTATACTCATGGTACGCCGTTTTGATGAGAACCATCAGGACACCAGGACATCTGGACATCTGGACACCCAAAACACCAGGTTTCACCAATTGAACACATGATACTTGGTCGTCTGTCCAGGGCGTGGCCTCTGGACCGTCACCCCGGTCCCGGCCTAAAGCATACCGGGATGACTGGGCCGGGGTCCATATCCAACGTCCCGATGGATCCCGGCCTGAAGATTGCCGGGATGACG
>JAGRBF010000053.1:0-12205 GCA_020434205.1 Calditrichota bacterium
GGATACAACCCGGTCAGATCCCCGGCGGCGACGCCCACCAAAGGCAGAGAAATACCCTCAGCAAGATTCTCCTGGGAGATGGCGCCGGCACCGATTTTGGTGCTGTCAACGGCGCCATCGGCAATTTTAACAGCGGTAACAATGCCATTGGCAAGATTGGCGGCGTTAACCCCGCCAACAGTAATATTGGTCGAATCGACCACGGCGGGGCCCAGGATGGGATTGGGGTAACTGCCGACCAGATCTCCGCCGGCAGTACCGCTGATCGGCAGGGAAATATTGGCGGCCAGATTGGATTGAGAAATTGCGCCCGCGCCGATTTTGGTGCTATCCACCACACCGCCGGCCAGTTTTGCGGCCGTTACCGCCCCATCGGCCAGATCCTGGGTGGAAACCGCGCCATCCAGAATCTTGGCGGCATTGACGACGCCGTCCCCTAAGTCCGGGGTTGCGATACTGCCATCAACAATTTTGTTGCCGTCCACACTGTTGTTCGCAAGGTCCTGCAGAGCCACACCGCCATCGACAATCTTGGCGCTGGTGACCGCATCGTTGGCGATGGTCGGATTGGGATAGCTACCGGAGAGGTCCCCGCCGGCAGTGCCGGTTATGGGCAGGGTAATGTCCGGCGCCAGTTTTTCCTGGGTTATGGCCTGGTTGGCGATTTGCCCCGTTTGCACAGCCCCGGTAGCTAACTTTGCCGAGGTAATTGCGCCATCGGCAATTGCCGATCCGCTTACCGCGCCGGTTTGGATCATCCCCGGAGAAATGCTGTTTGCCTGTCCGGGGCGAATGTAGCGGGCGTCGGTAAAGAGGGTGTCCGGTGGAGCAGATCTGGCATAAAAGGCGGTGTCGCTTTTTACGGAACGCAGACTGTAGCCCACCGAGGTCAGGGGGATTCTGGGGGTAAACTCGGCTTCGCCGGCCAGGGTAATCCCCAGGAAATACTGTTCATCAAAAGTCAAAGACGCGCCAAAGGGGGTCTGATCTCCCAGGCCGGTAAAAAACAGGCCGCGTTTGGTCGGGAGGCTTTTGGTTTCGCTCCAGATCGCCGAGCCCCCGATTTCCTGATTATACAGCCGGAAGGTCAGTACATAGGAGCTGTCTACCTTGGGATTTCCCAGCGTATCGGTGAGGATACCCTGGTAAGAAATAATTTGCGGGATCTGGGCGAAAGCACTAACGCTAAGCAATAACCCGATTGCCAACACCATACTAAAGGACTTCATTAGAACCTCTCCAAACGCATTTAGGGTAGCATTGTGAAAATCGCGGCCGAGTGACGGTTTTAATTACAGAGCCAGATTCGATTCGGTTTTTCTCAACAAAACACACCCTGGAAAAGAACGACTCACGCTGCCTGAAAAATGCGGTGGCTGGAGCAAGAATGCCCCGGCAGCGTTAGTAACGGAATCATCAAGTCTGTATTTCCCCAGGATAAGCCATTGGGACAAAAGGCCCAACAGCCGTGAAAAGGCATGCAATCCCCTGCAGGAAACTGCATAAATTTTCAGAACAAGTATAAAGGGGTAAGCTGGATCGGCGCTTGATTTATATCATCAAGCCCAAACTTACTTCCTGTAAAATCCGGACAGCCAACGACCCGGGCGGTCGAGAGCTGCCGATAACACCCATGTTAACCCGATCCCTAAATTTTTGCGAGCGGTATTACAGCCGCTATTGCGGCGGTGGCGGCGGTTCGGGAAGCGTTCCCAAACCTGAACCGGAGTCGAAAGCATTTTCCAGGGGCTTCCGGGCGTCTTCACCCGGTCGGAAATTGGATCCAATACTGTTGTTCAGGGTTTTAAACCGGTTTCCCAGGAGATTGTCCTGAGGACCGACCTGGCCACCACTTTCTTTCACAATCATTTCCTCTGCGGCTGCGGCTATATCTTCTTTGGAGCCTGCTGCATCGACGGTGTTCTCCACCCGCTCCCCGGCCTCACGGGCCATGCCAAAGGAGCCATCCAACTGAATCGCGGTACTGAAATTATCCTGAGCGGCGCGGAACTGTCCGTTGTCCTCGTTTTCCAAGCCCTGACAATACAGGAGGAAGGCACGGATATTTTTGGTGGGAACCGTCAGAATTTTATTGCGCATTTCGGGGGTCAATTGAATCCCCATTTTACCAACCACCTCAAAAACCATTTCTTTTTGCAGCCGGAATAGCTCGGCAAGCTGTTCTTCTTTGCTGGTAACGGTGGGATTTCCGTTGCCGGCGATATCCCAGTAGGACATGCTGACCGAGAGGCGGTCCTCCGAAGGCACGTCGAGAATCCCGCCGACCACCTGACCGGCGCCCAGCAGCTGTCCGGGACGAGGGCTGGTGGTGGGATCGGTGGCCCCGGATTGGGCAAGGGCCAGTTCTTTGGACAATTCGACAATCCGAACCCGCTCAACCAGCTTGAGGTCGGGAATAATCCCCAGGTCAATGATCATCATTTCGCTGAGACCGCGGGCCAGGGGTTCAAAATCGGGGTTACTGCCCTTATATTCGAAAGGGAAAACAGCCAGGGCATTGGCATCGGTGCGAGGGGCGGCCTGCTCGGAACGGGCCAGTTTGGCGGCGTTCTCTTTGGCCAACTGCCGTTGCAGGAAGTAATAACGCCCCTGCATTAATTTGCGGTATTCGGAAAAGCGGGAAACCTGGTCGAAACGCTGATAGAGGCGCATGGCGTTTTCGGTTTGATCTTCAAACTCAAAAAGCAACCCGAGATAAAACAGGATTTTGGGGTCCTTGCTTTCCCGTTTGTAGGCGTCCATCAGGTAATACTTGGCTTTGTCATACTGTTTCAAATGGAAAAAGTATGCCCCAAGATCCCGCATGGCGCGCAGATTTTCCGGCTCATTCTGAAGCCGGATCATCAGGCGGTCGACATCATCCGTAAAATCCTTATCCTGGTTCTGCACGAAGGAATTCCCGGCGCAGGCACTCAGGAAAAGGGCGCAGCAGGCGCCCCAATACCATTTCCTTAACAGCATGTGTTGTCCTCTTTTAAAGGCTTGCCACTAAATACTTGATGCTTTCTGCTTTTTGCCGGGCACGGTCGTATTTGGGGTCGAAGGCCAGGGCTTCCTCAAATTTTTCGTAGGCCTTTTCATACTCGGCCCCTTCCAGGAAGCCCAGTCCCTTGGAATAGGCCATCATGGCTTCCAGACGATCGGAGTCCCGCTTGTCTTCCCGCATGGCGAATTTGGGTTCCGCATCGATGGCTTTGGCAACCTTCTGGCTGAGCTCTTCGGTGAGCTTCAGAAAATCGTCCATTTTCCCTTCGACACTTTCCGTCAGCAGGATTTCGCTCGTTTCAACCTTTACCAACCGCACACCCAGGTAAATTTTGTTCTTGTCCTGAACGATAAAGCTGCCCATCAGTGCGGTGTGTGCTCCAAGCAGCTTTCCGGCCCGAACCGCACCTTCTTTGGAGTATTTGTCCTGGATTTTCATTTCGTCCAGAATCCATTGAATGCGCTCGCGTTCCACCACCTTGAGGTTGGTGAGGCCGTTCATTTTATTGATCAGAATATCGCTGAAGCCCTTTTCCATGGGATCGTATTTCTCTTTTTCGAAGAAGGAGCTGTTCTTGAAATCGAGAATGGCCATGGTTTTCATACCCGGGTCGGGGCGCTCAACTTCGTAGGATCCGCCTTCCAGTTCCTTGCGGGCTTCGTAGTAAACCGTCATCAGCGGGGGTGCTTCCCGATCGGGATCGAATTCCGTGATGGGCGGTTCCAGTTCAATCAGGGTTGAGATAGCGTTTTTGGCTTTATCCAGCATGCGCTTGGCCACGTAACAACGTCCCAGGTAGCGCAGCGCCTCTTTCTGATGTTCGATATCCGCGGTTTCGTCGTTGATAATTTCATTGAGCAAACGAATAGCCGTGTCAAAATCAGCAGATTTATAGGCGTCAATTGCCGTTTGCAGGTTGGTGACGTGATTGGCCATCAGCAGGCTTCCCGCCCCCAAACTAACAATAAAGAGCCCCACCAGGGCCAAAACTCTCAACCGAAGTCCGGTTATTTTTTGCAGTTCCATCGCATATCCTCCTTTTCATTCCGGTGCGACTTAGGTTAAGAGGAAAATCGCTTTTTTTTTGGTCCGGATTTGTGATGGGTAGCATAAGCCGTGCCAGTTTTGCGCACGGTCACGCTCCACTCCCTAACAAATCACTTAAAGAAGTGAAAAACCAACCCTTTATCAAACTTTGCAAAAGGGTCCAATGTGATCTCCACAATCCCCTCTTTGGTGGTATAGGCATGGTGAAGTATGTCTATCTTGTAGGTCCCCGGTCCCAGGCGCAGGGTATTGGGGGTATTTTCTTTGGTGTTATCGTCGTTCAGAAAAATCCGTCCCGACAACACGTCGCCATCCGGGCCCAGAGATTGGATGGGCACCTCTTGTTCGAAATAACAATTGACGCTCACGCTGCCCCCCACCCGTCCGGAAACGCTTTTCCGGAAGCTGCCGTAAACCGGGTGCGAGAAGGACAAGATGGCCTCTCCTTCGGGAATTTCGATCGAGGTGGTTCTGCCGCTGGAGAGACTGACCGGATTGCCACCGTTGACGCTGACCGTCCCGCTGGGGAAAGCCCTGGCGCGCAGGGTAAAGGTGGTTTTGGGGGGCGGGGTATTGTTTTCCGGCGTGCGGGTAGTGCCCCCGGGATTGGCGGTATTGGAAGCGTTGCGCGGCCGGGTCACCGGGTTAAGCTTTTGTTCGAATAAATTCTGGGCGGTCCCGGACAGGGAAATCTGGTCGTTCCACTCTTCATAACCGGCCATCTTGAGGGTAACCTCGTAATCCCCCAAGGTGGTGTCCCCCACAAAAGGCGTTTGGCCGACCTTGCGGTCATTGATAAAAACATCCGCGCCGGCGGGATCGGAGAGGATCGAAAATGCGGCCTTTTGAACCGCGGGTATGGTTCCGTCCCCGTTGCCGCCGGGCCAGAACATGAACACCAGCAGGGCAATAATGCCGATACCACCGACCCCACCGGCAATTTTGGGCCAGGCCGGGCTGCCGGTAACCGAAAAATCCGGCTGGGGACTGCGGTCCTGGGTATACTGACTGGCCAGGCCGCCCATCTCGCTCATGGGACGGGTTCCTTCGGTAGCCCCGGTAAAGGTTTGGTGGGCGGTGCCGGTATGGGCCATGCTGGGCTGGTGGAGATTGGTGGCGGTAACCGCATCCCCCATCTCCTCTTCCATCAGCGTTTCGTCCAGTTGAGCATCTCCGGCCGGCTCGGGGGAAATACTCTGAACCCCCTTCACAAACTGAAAAATAGCCTGAAGCATCTCCCGGGCGCTTTGGTAGCGCTGCTCCCGATCCTTGGCGATGGACTTCATGATGATGTCGGACAGCTGCTTGGGAATATTGGGATTGATGTCGGTCGGCGGGGGGGCCGGATCCTCCACAATAGCCCGCAGCAATTCGTAATCCGCCCCGCCGCGTTTGCGGAAAGGGGTGGAGCCGGTCAACATTTCGTAAAGGGTGATGCCCAGGGCGTAGATATCCCCGCGATGGTCGACATTGGTTAGCCCGCGAACCTGCTCCGGGGACATGTATTTGACGGTCCCGGCCACAGTCTGGGTTTTGGTGAGGTCCCCGGTATCCTGGTATTTGGCCAGGCCGAAATCGGTAACCTTCACGTCGCCCCGATCGTTGATCAGCACGTTATGCGGTTTGATGTCCCGGTGGATAATGCCCACATTGTGGGCGTGGTCGAAGGCTTTGAGGAGCTTAACAAAAATAGGCAGGGCGTTTCGCCAGGGATAGGGACCGTTCTTGCGGAGCTGGTCGGCGAGGGTAATGCCGTCCACAAACTCCATCACCATAAATAACCCGGCTTCGGTTTTGCGAAAGGCGTTAACCCGGACAATAAAGGGACTATCCAGCTTGGCCTGAAGTTTGGGCTCCTCCAGGAACCGCTTCAGGAAGTTGGGATTCTCAACCAGGCGGGGCTCCAGCATCTTGATCGCCACCATCTTGTCGAGGTTTTGATCCTTTGCCTTATAGACGCTGCCCATCCCGCCCCGGCCAAGCACATTCAAAATCTGATAACCATCAACGACCTTGCCGATCAGTTGATCCATTCGCTTGCATTCCCCAGTTTCGGTTTCAGTTTCTTATCCGCGAAAAAAATGTAATGGATCCCCAATAGTCTAAGCAAGTTCGGAGTCAACAATTTTGCGCCTGATTACCTTTTTAAATCCTAAAAAATGAATAGAAAGTGCCTTGCGGCGGAAAAACCGTATTATTCTGCGTCGTCCTGCTTCCGGGAACGGGTTTTTTTACGGTCTTCCTTTTTCTTCTTCATAAAGGCATTTTCAAAGAACGGGTTGAAGGTTTCCGAGGACATGGCCTTTTCGGTGGCCATCAATTCGTTGATTTTGTTCTCCAGATTCTCCGACATTTTGCTCTTCATAAAAAAGGGCACCATGCTGTAGGGAATTTTCAGAGGACCGAATTTGAAGCCTTCCTGCTTCAATTCCTCGCGAATCACTGCGGGGTCAATGGCGTTGAGCATTTCGCGGGCCCCGTCGTTGATGCTGACCCGGTAAAGGTTGACCAGCGACTCGTGCTGTTCCACCAGATCTTGCAGCTGGGCCTGGATGTTTTCGAAGCGTTTCTCGGCGGTTTGTTCGTCGATGTTGGGATCGAAGAGAAAATCCTTGATGGCATCCAGATCCATATTGGCCATCAAATCGGGAACCGGGGTCATGGTATGTCCCAGATAATCCTGGCTAAAGGTCTGGGCGTCTCTGGCGATTTGCAGGATTTTTTCCATAAACTCGTCCAGAGCCCGTCCGATTTTCATGGTCATGGCGGAGTCCGGCGACATGCTGAACATCAGGCTGGGATCGCGGGGACGCTCCGGCTCCGGTTCGGGTTCCGGCCGGGGTTTGGGGGCCGGTTCTGCCGGCGGCGGTGGCGGGGCAACCGGCTGGGGAGCCGGCGCGGGAAGGTCTCCCAACTCAGCGGCGAAAATATTGCCCATATCCCCGGGGTCCATATCCAGCATGATTTCCTGAAGGGCAAATTTGAGGTTCTCTTCGCGGGTCTGGGGATCGGCGGCATCGTAGGTGCGTTTGATCTTGCGGAACAGCCCGGCAAAAATTTTCATTTCCTCGTAAAAGGGATTAACCAGCACCACCGTGGCATCGCGTTGATCGTCTTCCTCAACGAACTCGAAGGTCATGGTAAATTCGCCGATTTTAACGCGGTCGCCGTCGGTAAGGGCATAAGGAATGTTACGGGCCACCTTTTCGCTGTTGAGAAAGGTGAAATTGTGGCTGCCGGAATCCACCAGATGATACTGCCCGTCTTCAAAGCGAATCTGGGCATGGCGACGGGAAACCACCTTTTTGGGGTCATCCAGGTAAAGGGTGTTGCTTTTGTCCCGGCCGATGGAAATCACTTCCTGGCCAAAATCTCTTTCCTGCTGCCAGTTGGCATCGGAGTCCCGGGTAATTGTCAATTTTGCTGGCATCTGCTGCGCTTCCTCTCAGTGTGCTTTGCAACCGCTAAATTAGTTTGAATTGTCTTTTTGAAGCAGGGAAACATCCACCGCCCGTTTTTCGGCCGCTTTGTGAAAGGGCTGGATAACATGACGCCCGGTGCGCTGCTCCCCGCCCATTCCCGGTAAGCGCGGTTGAGCGGCCTTTTCCTCGTCCGGCTCCGGAGTTGCCGGGGCTTCCGGCGCCGGGGTATGGCCGGTAGAGCGGCTGTTGAACAGCAGGTTGGCGATTTCATCCTTAATGCTCCCGATTCCCGCGTCGCGCAGCCCGTCCATCAGGCTAACCTTCAGGTCCTCCACCCGGCTCTGGGGATTGGCGCCGTCGAAGGTTCGCTGCATTTTGCGAAGGGCGTTGATGAGGATTTTGGCATCCTCCTCAAAGGGATTGATCATCAGAATGGTGGGATCGGTTTGGTCGCTGAAGGTATCTATGGCGTGATATTCCAGCAGATAATCGCCAATGCGGATCACATCCCCTTCGCTGAGGCGGTAGCGGAGATTGGCCATAATTTTACTGCCGTTGATCAGGGTGGCGTTGCGGCTGCCGAGGTCGGAGATAAAGTAGTCGTTTTCCTGAAACACAATCCGGGCATGATGACGGGATACCACCTTTCCCTGATCCTCCAGCCACAGGGTATTGTCACTTCCGCGACCAATGGTGATTTCCGCCTGACCAAACTCCCTGATATCCCCCCAGGTCGGTTCCCCTTCTTTACGGATGGTTAACTTTAGCGGCATGATGGAACTCCCATGTTTCTGCCAAAAAATCCATTAAAGACCGGTTATCCAATCAGCACAATAATATTTTTATTGAAGGGATGTGTTTGTGTTTGGGATCAAGTTTGGGGGATTAATTGCTGATTTGTCTCTATTTGAGGGCTTTTTTCGCCAATTCCGGGACACTTTCAACCGCCTTTCCCTGCTCCAGAGCCAGCCTGCGGGGGAAACGGGCCGCCAGGCTGAGGTTATGGGTTACCACGATCAAAATATTGCGGGCTTCCTGATGCACCTGAAAGAGCAACTCCGCCACGCTTTCCGCCGTTTTTTCGTCGAGATTGCCGGTCGGCTCGTCGCACAGCAACAGGGCCGGATTGTTGATCAGGGCCCGGGCAATGGCCACCCGTTGCCGTTCCCCGCCGGACAATTCGGCCGGCAGGTGATCTAGGCGGTGCGCCAGGCCGACTTTTTCGATCAACTCCCGGGCCCTCTCTTCAGTGCCATGCTGCCCGTCCCGAAAAGCCAGGGTGGGAATCAGCACGTTTTGCAGCACGGTGTACTGCGGCAGCAGGTGATGATCCTGAAAAACAAAGCCGATGACCTGGTTGCGAAAGCGGGCCAATTCCAGGTCGGACATCCCCGAAGTGCCGGTCCCGTTGATGACAATCCCGCCGCTGTCCGGAAGATCCAGGGATCCCAACAGGTGGAGCAGGGTGCTTTTCCCGGAGCCGGAGGGGCCGGTAACAGCCAGGGCTTCTCCCCCGCTCATTTCCAGAGACACCCCCCGCAGCACCTCAACCCGGTTCGCCCCGTCATAACTTTTAAAAACATTGTTGACCGTGAGATGGGCCTGATTTTTCATGATCTTCTTTCTCGCTGTAGTGCTTTTTTGGGAATCGGATAAATAAATATCGTAAACCGCCAGCTGGCGGCGGGCCATATTGCCTTCGGTATGTCGGGCCATCACCGCCTCATACCCATTCCGGCCCAGGCGGCGCCCCTTTTCAGGATTTTCCATCAGTTCCTGAAGTCGCTCACTGAGGGCCTGCACATCTCCCGCCGGAAAGAGCAATCCGCCGTCGCTGCCTTTCACAATCTCCGGAAATGCCCCGTGGTCGGGCTGGACCACCGGGATTCCCGCGGCCATGGCTTCCAACAGAAAGATTCCCTTGGGCTCGTGATATACGGTGGGCACCGAAAAAGCGTCCAGACTTTCCAGAAAAGCCAATTTCTCCGAGCGGTCGACCTCCCCAAGGTGTTCGAAAGCCGAATCCAGTCCGGCAGTGTGGATCTGCTCCAATATATCTGCGAAATAAGCCTCGTCGCGTTTGCCGAGATAGCCGGCCACCCGCAGGCGGATACGATCCCGGCCAACCCGCGTCGCCAGTTTGGCAAAGGCATCCACCAACAGGTGCAGGCCTTTTTCCGGACAAATACGCGCCAGATAGCCAATTACAAAAGGTTTATCCCCGGCCGGTTGGGCGGCAATGGGGGCGCTATAACCCTGGGGATTAATGCCCAGGTGTACGGTGTGCAGTTTCTCTCGTGGGATATCCAGGTAACCGGCCATAAAATCCGCGTAATAATCGCTGGTTACCACAAAGCCGTCGATGTCCCGCACCCTTTCGCGCAAGATGTCCAGGGCCCGGGTTTTGAAGGGTTCGATCAGGTCTTCCAGGAAAATATCCTCGCCCTGAAGGGCACAAAGCACCGGCACCTGAAGGCGTTGGCGAATTTCGCGGGCCATGCCGGCCAGCATGGAATTGGTGAGTTGAACGATGTCCGGCTGATATTCGGCCTGCAGCCAATCGATCAGCTTAAAGAGCTCCTTGCGCTGATGGCCGTGCTCTCCTTCCAGCATGGAAACCGTAAGTTCCCCGAGGTCCCGGGCATTGGTCGAGGCGTTCAGGCGAGCCAGATAGTTGACCACCAGCTTGCTGTCCAGCAGGCGGTCCCAGAATCCGGTGTGATTGCGAAAAAAGGGAATTTTCTGCTCCAGATAGACGCTGACCCCATTGTAAAAAACCCGGTCGATGCTTTCGCTGTCTTCATCGGTGCGCAGGGGAGTGTAGGTAGGGATCAGGGCAATGTCGTGCCCCAGGTGACGGATGCCCCGGGCCAGGGCATTGTCGTGAATACAACTGCCGCAATACATCCCGGCGGCTCCCGCGGCGATGTAGGCGATTCGGTATTTGGCGGTATGATCGTTCATGGCGTCCAGGGTAAACTTAGGGCGCGGTAAAGAATTTATCAAGCCGGGATTTCGATGGCGCGGGGCTGACCAGGGAACCGCCAATCATACCCAGGGTGGAGAGCAGCAGCATAACCGCAACGGGCATCACCCCGGAACTGCCCACCGAATAACCGGGAATATGGGCGCTGGTCAGGAAGAAGTAAAGCCAGCTCACCCCGGTCAGGGCGACCGCCAGAATGGCCCCGAGGGCGGTGCTGCGCCGCCAGTATAAGGCCGCCACCACCACCGGCAACAGGGCGCTGAACCCGGAGAAGGACCACACCGCCAGTCCGAAAATGCTGCGATCGGCAACAAGCGAGATCAGGTAGATCAGGCTCAGAATGGCCAGGACAAACCCTCTCCCCCACCACACCTCCTGTTCCGGGCTCAGATTCTTTCCCAAAAATCCTTTCATTACATCCTGGGTAAACATGGTGCCCACCGCCAGAGTCTGGGAATCCAGAGAGGACATTATCGCCGCAAATACCCCGGCCCCCAGCAGTCCCCCCAGAACACCCGGGGCGTATGCTGCGACCATCTTCACCAGAACGCTGTTGGCGGCCGGGCCGTTTAGCCCGGGAAAATCCAGGGTTCCCATGATCCCCAATAAAACGCTGGGCAGCCAGACAATGGCAATGCAGACCGGATACCAGAGCATGGGTACCCGAAAACTGCGGCTGCTTTTAGCCGTGAGCCAGTGCATAAAAATATGGGGAAACATGGCCACCGACATGGGAATGAGCATGTAACTCATGTATTTGGGAATGGGAAAACTCTCCCCGCGAACCAGCAGTTGGGGATTTTCCCTGGCAACAGTCGCCAGGGCTTCCTGCAGGCCGCCTAATTTGTTGAGAACCACCCCGAAGGTCAGGGCCCCGAGAACCATAAATACCAGGGTCTGAAAAGTATTGACCCAAGCCGTTCCGCGCACCCCGCCGGCACTGACGTAGGTGAAGATCACGGCGCAGACCAGCAAACCGCCAACCCATTCCGGCACGCGGCCCTCGGTTATATTAAAAAGGGTGATGCCGCCGCCCATCACCCCAATCAGCAGATAGGGAATCATCAGGGCAACGATAACCAGGAACAGCAGAAATCCCAGCACCTGGGAATCCCACCGTTCCCGAAAGAACTGGATTTGGGTGAGGAAACGACGTTTTTCGCCCAGTTTCCAGAGGGGCACGCCGATCAGAAAGAAGAGAAAGGGCACCACCACCGCGGATGAGGAGGCCATCAGGCCAAATACCCCGATGCCGCGATTATAGGCTTCGCCGGAGGCCCCCAGGAGGCTGAAGGCGGTCATGTGGGTCCCGAAAAGGGACATCAGCAGGACAAAAGGACCAATGCTGCGGGAGGCCAGAAAATAATCTTCCCCGGTTCCCCGGAAGCGACGATTGCTGAGCCAGCCGATCCCCAGCACCGTCAGCAAATACAAGAGGATAATCAACTCAGTCATGCCCACTCTCCCGGCCGTTTTCCCCAAACCAGTCGGGGCCCGCCAGGCGAATCAGCAGGGCCATCATGCCCACCGCACCCAGGCAATACAACAGGTGATACGTCAGCCCGGCGGGCAGACCCAGCATCAGGGAGGCATCATTCCACAGCCAGAAATCCTGATGCAACAGAAAGGCCGCTATCAGCAGCAGACCGGGCACGAGTATCTTTTTCACCTGAAATTCCCCTTCCCGCCTAGTAGAGCGTCAAGTTTGCTTAGACTAATTGCGACCTCTTAACCGTCACCCCG
>JAGRBF010000053.1:12229-26516 GCA_020434205.1 Calditrichota bacterium
CGTCCCGATGGATCCCGGCCTAAAAATTGCCGGGATGACGAAGTAACCACATTACAATTGACAGTCCACTAGAGCGAATAGCGCAGGAAACCGTTCACCGAAAAGGGGCGATTGGGGATAATCGAGGTTTGCCCCAGGGCCCGGGTTTCCGTTTCCACGTCGGTAATATTGCGCAGATAAACCCCGATCTGAGCATTGCGATAACCATACATCAGGGAGGCATCCACAAAGGTGGCGCTTTCCACCAGATAATTGTTGTCCGGTGCGATGTATTGTTCCCCCAGGTAGCGCAGTCCGGCGCTGGCCGTTAACCCGAAAGGAAAGGATTTGGAGAGCCAAACGCTGGCCATCTGCTCCGGGGCAAAAGCGGGGCGGTTGCCCGAATAATCCTGTTCGAACAGCGGGAAAAGGGGGTTTCCGGTGGCCACCAGTTCGCTGAATTTGGTGAGTTTGGCATCGGTATAGGCGAAGTTTCCGTGAATGGTTACCCCGGAGCCCGGCCGGATGGCCATTTCCACTTCCACCCCGGTGGCCTCCTGAGTTCCCACCTGATTGGGAATGCCGCTGGCAGTGGCCAGGGGGGTGTTTTCTTTTTGAAGATCAAAATAGGCAACGCTCAGGTCCACTTTACCTTCCAGGGTCTGCAAGCGCGCCCCAACTTCAAACTGGGTGCTTTCTTCGGCATCGAGTTCCCCGGGAACCTGAGTTGAGGGCGGGGCAAAGGCGGTGGCCAGATTCCCGAACAAGGTTACCGCTTCGTGGGGGTTCACCACCAGACCGACCATGGGGCTAAATTGGTTGTAATTCCTTTCGGTTGAGCTGCTTTCCAGACCGGCCACAAAATTGCCCTGATTGTCGAAATACTGGCGGTAATCCTGGCGATCGTCGCTGTAGCGGATCATGTCAAAACGGCCCCCGAACATGAGCTGCGCCTGCGGCAACAAGCTGACCCGGTTCAGGAAGTAAGGAGCAAACACATTGCTGGCCCCTTCGCCTTTGGTGTAGTATTCGGTCAAATTTTCTCCGGGATCGGGGACTACGAAAGAGGGATCGTTCATCAGCAGCGAACTTCCCCCGTAGAAATCGATCAGGAACTCGTCGTGGAGGCGGTAACCTTCAATCCCCAAAAGTAGTTGGTGGCTAATCTGCCCGGTTTTGAAATCGGCCTGCAGCTCGGTCTGATTCCCGACCAGAAACTGGACATCATCCAAAACGGAGAAGGTCCGGCGCACCACCACCGGCTGCTGGGTAACCGCCGGATCGTAAAAGGCCCCTTTCAGCAGGGTGCTTTCCGACTTCCAGTCAAATTCCGTCATGTAGAATTTGTTGCGCAGGGTCAGTCCTTTGCCGATGCGCCCGAAATAATGCCCCTTGACCCGCAGAACATCCTGATCCGAAAAATCATCCGTCCTCGCAAAATTGGTTTCCCGATCGACATCCGCCAGGCCCTCATACATGCCGGTAGCGATGTTGAGCATCATGGGCAATCCCGGATCGGGGGTGTATTGGTTGCGCACAAATTCCAGGTTGATGTTGGCAAAGTGTTTATCTCCGGACCGCCAACTGAGGGAGGGATTGATTGCGGCAACGGAAAAATCGCGGTCCCGGAAACCATCGCTTTGGGTAGCCATCCCCATAAAGCGGCCCGACCAGTTCTGATTGGCATTCACCAATCCCAGATCCGCCTCGGCATTCAGGGTATTGAAACTGCCATAGCTGAGTTGTCCGTGCACAAAATTGGCAAAGGTGGGCTGTTTGCGAACCAGGTTTACCGTTCCGGCAAGCGGGTTTGCGCCGTACAGAAAAGCACCCGGTCCTTTGAGGGCTTCCACCCGATCTATGTTGTAGAGGTGGTAAAAGGTCGCTTCCGGCTCGGGAACTCCGTCGGTGAGGATCAACCCGTTATCCAGAGAATTGAAGCCGCGGACGATAAAATAATCGTGCACCCCGTTGCCCGGCTGAATATTAAAGCCCGCCACGTTCTGCAGGGCCTCTCCCAACACTTCTCCGCCCTGCTGATCGATCATCAGGGCGGTTACCACCCCCATGGACAACGGCACTTCGCGGATGGGCAGAGCTATTTTGGTGCCGATGGAGGCATAATCGCTGGTAACCCCGTCCCGTTCGCCGACAACGGTAATGGAATCGTCCAGAGCATATTCCGGCAACATATCCTGGGCGGAAAGGGACCAGACGCCACAAAAGGTCAGAATCAGTATTAACAACTGCAGGCGGGTAAACATTGAAGGCATCGACACGTCCTCTCGGTTCGGTATAAAAAAAACAGGTCGGATAATAACCTCACCCGGTTTGGCGAATTTGCGGTGGCCATAAAACCGGGCTGAGGCCTGAATTTTGGTGTTTAAATTTCGCAAAAGAAGGGAATTATGTTACGGGAAATATGTCAACTGCAATATTCCCGGGTGAGGGTTAACAACAATCCCTCACCCCGAATCGGCCCATCCCGATTGCCTCAGCTTTTATTCTCCACCCGCAGGTCCAGGCAGACCATCTGGTTCATATCCCGCAGGTAGAGGCGCCCGTTGAGAAGGGTGGGAACGGTCCAGCAACGTCCGGAAAGGACACCCGCTGTGGCCAGCGGGGTAAAACCATTGGGAGAGGCTCCGGCAATGGAGAGTTCGCCATCGTCACTCAGAACCACCAGTCGCTCACCAGCCAGCATCAGGGTGCCCTCGCCGAAGCCCCGTTCCCGCCATTTCATCTCGCCGGTTTGGGCGTCGATGCACTTCAGAATGCTCCCGTCGAAGCCGTAGAGATAACCATCCAGAAAAACCGAGGTGGCCATCTTGTTTTTCATCTGGCGGTTTTTCCAGATTTGTTCTGCCTCGAATTTGCCGGAAGTTGAACGGTTAACCCGATAAAGAGCAGCCCCCACGTCGTATTCCGAGGAGATAAAGATTTGGTTTGGGGCAATAAAAATGGGGGTGGCGGCATTAACGTCATAAGAAGTATGCCAGGGGGCGGCCCAGTAACGTTCGCCATTGTCCGGGTTCAGGGCAACCAGGCCGCTGGTGGCGAAAAAAATGATCTGGGGAATTTCATCAATAACCGCCAAAATCGGCGAAGAATAGGCAGGTTGGTCGTTTTGGGTCATCCAGCGCACTTCCCCCGTTTGGGCATCAAAAGCGGCAAAACCTTTGCCGGAACCGCCCACTTCGGCATATACCTTCCCCTGGTAAACCAGGACCGAGGTGGAAAATCCCCAGCGGGGAATTTGGGCCCCGTATTCGGCAACAAAATCGCGTTGCCACAGCACCTTCCCGTTAGCCGCATCGACGGCAAATAATTTCCCCTGGGCGCTGACGACATAAACCCGGCCGTCGATAACGGTTGGGGTTGAGCGCGGGCCGTCCCCCCCCATACGATCGCGATATTTTTCCCCGATCTTGAGTTCCCAGCGTTTGGCGCCGGAGCCGGCATCCAAAGCCACCAGATAATCATTTCCGGCGTTGCCGTACATGGTATAGACGCTGTTGTCCACCACGGAGATTCCCGAGAAACCGGCCCCGAGGTTCTGGCGCCACAGCACCGGGGGTCCCTGGGGGCCCCATTCCGTCAGGATATTGCCTTCACCGGAAATACCATTGCGCAGGGGGCCACGCCACTGGTTCCAATCTTCTTCGCTGTGGTTGGCCAGCAGAATCCGAACCTCATTTCCCGCAGGAGCACTTGCCTCGGGCTTGGCGGGTTTTGCTACGGGCTCATTATTGCCGCAACCCGCGGTTGTCATAACAATGACCATCAGGGTAAAAAAGAAACGCATGGTTTTTCCTCTTTATTAAACTCAGGTATAGCGGGAATTCCGGTATTTTTCTTCATAAAAAAGCGGCAGCAACTGGTCCACCTGCAGCAATCCGCTGCGGGAAAGGGTAATTTTCTCCGGGCTGAAGTCCAACATTCCTTCGCCTTTCAAGTGGGCCCATTGCCCGGCAAAATGGCTCAGGATATCCACCCCGAACTTATCCGAAAAATAGGATGGGCTAAGGTACCCGAGCTTCATCTGCAGGATCATTTCCCGCACAAACCTTTCCTGCGGGGTGGTGGCATAAGCGCGTTTGACAGGCAGGGCGCCGGCGTGGGCGGTCTCCAGATATTCGGCCCAACTGCTGCTGTTTTGAAAGTGCACCCCGTTGATGTGGCCAAAGGAAGCCACACCGGTGGCCAGCATGTCACTGCCGCGCCACAGGGCATCCCGATACAGAAACTGCTGGGTTTTGCCATTGCGCCGCACCAGGGTGTAGGCGCTGGAAATGTCATACCCGGCCGCCAAAAAGCGATCGATGGCCATGGAATGCCAGCGGCGTTTGGTCTCCCAATCCGCCACCACCAGGTGTTCGGGGTTGCCGTCACGGATGGATTGGGAATAGATGGCGTTGTAGGGCAGTTCGAGTTGATAGATGGTAACACTGTCCGGCTCCAGCTCGATCGCTTTCTCCACCGCGGCCATCCAGGAGGATTCGCTTTCGCCCACCATTCCGGCGATCAAATCGATATTGACCTGCTCAAAATCCATTTCCTTGATCCAGGGCCAGACCCGGTAAATTTCGGTAGAGGTATGGGCACGACCGTTATCGGCCAGAATTCGGTCGTCGAAATGCTCCACGCCCAGACTTAGGCGCGAAACGCCAACCTCCCGGATAGCCTCCAGCTTGGAGGCCGTCAGCGTGCCGGGTTCGCATTCGAAAGCGAATTCGGAGACGGTTCGGGTATCGAAGTTATCTTTGAGGCGCTCGGTAAGCCATTGCAGGTGTTTGACGCTGATAAAGGAAGGGGTTCCCCCGCCGAAGTAAATAAATTTGAGCGGGCGCCCCAAAACCGCCGGCTGGCGGGCGTAGGTTTCAAATTCCGCCGCCAACCCATCCAGATAGGACTGAATTTCCGAGCTGTTCTTGCCGGTATAAACCTTAAAATAGCAAAATTTACAGCGTTTGCGGCAGAAGGGAATATGGAGATAGAAGCCGAGGGGAGATTGGGAGGCCGGTTGCCCGAAGGCTTCCAGCGCTTTTTCCACATCCTGGGAATTCCAGAAGGAATAGGGCGGATAATTGGATACAAAAACACTGCCGACTTCGGTTTTGACAGAATCTTTGCGGGTGGTGGCGGGATCGACGTGAACCCTGCTTTGATCGTCATTCATAAAAATTTACCCGGAATTTGTTTTTTGGTTTCACGGCAGGTTGTGCTTCTGGTTCCCAAAATAAGGCCAGGATCCCAATTCGGCAAACCTTGCCGTCAATCCCTCAATTTTTTTGGGAATCAAAGGCATCCTTTGCCTATTTGCCGGGAAATTCGGATATTTGATGGCGGTCATAGCGCATGTTATTTGCAACTGTTACGAGCGGAACTCAAAAAAGATGCTTCAGAAGAAAATCTGCATGTTAGGGGCCTTCGGGGTTGGCAAGACCAGCCTGGTGAGCACCTTTACCGGCGCAGAGTTCCGCGGCGACTATACCACCACGGTTGGGGTTCGGATAAACCAGAAAAATCTGATTGTCAATCACACCAGTTTTAACCTGTTGATCTGGGATATCGCCGGGGAAGACGATTTCCAGACCACCCCGGAAGCTTACCTCAACGGCACCGCCGGTTATATTCTGGTGGCAGACGTTACCCGGCGCGAAACGTTTGTTAAAGCCCGGGAAATCCAGCGGCGCATGCAGGATGCCCTGGGGGACATCCCCTTCGTTTTTGTGCTGAATAAATTTGATCTGACCCAGGAGTGGGATATCGATCGGGATTTGATTGATCGCCTGCTGGCCAACAACTGGCAAATCGTAGAGTCGAGTGCCCGCACCGGGATGGGCGTGGAGAAAGTATTCAACCTGCTGGCGCAACAAATTCTCGGGCAAGGCAATGGACCCCTTTCCTTCACCAGTCCTTAAATATCTCCTCAAAGAAACCCTTCGCAATCACCGGGTGGCTTTTCTGCAGGTGAGCCCGCGCGGCGTGCTGCTGGGAAAAGGCGGCTGGTGCCCCCATTTTAATCTGGATTACCTCACCGAAAGCCACATTCTGGTCGAGGAGCTGCCCTTTCTGGAAGGCCTCCCCTTTCCCCCGGCCCATATGATCCTCCCCGCCATTCAGTCTCCGGGCAGACGCGCCGCCGATGTGCACCTGGTCCCGGACGAAGAACAGGTCTGGATCCTGTTTTTTGATCCCGAGCCCACCCTGGAAAAACACCGCCAGCTTCAGCAGCGCAGCAACGAACTGAGCCTGCTGCACGAAAAACAGTCCAAAATCCTCGATCAATATCTCGGTAAACTGATCGCCAGCGGCCTGGAACAGGGCGTGCTTCAGATTAAGGAGGAAGGAGAGCGGCGGGAGATTACCGTGCTTTTTGCGGATATCCGGGATTTTACCGCCTTCAGCGAAAAAAACCCTCCCGGTCGGGTCTTCAATGTTCTCAACAAATATCTCGATTCAATGATTCGCCTGGTGCTGAAGCAGGGCGGGCTGATCGACAACATCATCGGGGATTCCATTATGGCCATCTTCGGCATTATCCCCACCGTTCTGTCCCCACAATCGCATGCGGTAATTGCGGCTTCGGAGATGATCGACGCCATCAGCCGGCTCAACCGCTCTCCCCTGTTTTCCCGAAATGCCGGTTTGCAGATTTCGGTGGGCATCGCCACCGGGCCGGCAGCAATCGGGGTGTTGGGCAACAAGGACCGGCGCACTTTCAGCGCCATCGGCCACCACGTCAACCTGGCCTCCCGCCTGGAGTCCCTGGCGAGACCCAAGGAAATCGTGATCGACAAAAACACCTTCAATCGCATCGGGGATTACCGCAACTACTTCACCCGCAGCACCCACGCCTTCAAGGGCATAAACCATCCGGTAGAAATCCACACCTGGCGGCATCACTAAACCAGGGCATTCTCCTTGCCGGAATCCCGCACGAACAGACAGGACGAATTGGTTATTTCCACAGCCTTGCGCATGAAGCCCAGGGGTGCGGGAATGGCAATGCCCAGGATATTGATGTCCGCCCGCGGGCCGTGTTGTAGGGACTCGTTGAAGGGGCCATCCAGAACGTGAAATTCGGTGGTGGAAGGCAGGCGGGCCTGGTCCGCCAGGGTTTCCAGGAAATGGTGCAGCCGTTTCTTTTCCCCGGGATAATCCGCCACGGTTACCACTTTGATTACCCCACCCCAATTGGACTGAAGCTGAAGGGCGATCAGCATGCCCAACTGCCAGTTGGGGCTTTTGTCCCGCAGCCACAGGTTCACTTCTTTTTGAAGCCCGAAGGCGATGCGGGGGTGTTGGCGCAGCAGGATGGTTCCCAGATCGTGGCGGGCCCCGTGTTCGATCAGGGTGCGGATCTGATCGTCGCGCTCACTGCTGTCTCCCAGGTTCAGAAAGAGGGTGTTGGGCCGAAAGGAACCCCCGTGCAGGGTTTGGATGACGTTGCGGGCCCCGTGCAAAAATTCGCTGTCGTCGATGACCGCGGAATTGACCAGTACCCCCTGCCGCCCGAGCGGTTCCACCAGCTTTTTGAGCGCCTCTCCTACTCCCTCCTGGGAAGATTCCTCGCTAACGGTAAACGTGAAGATACTCCCGGAGGGATAGACAATGTTGCGGATCAGCAGCAGGGAGCCGGCCCACTTGGCGGGGTTGCTGACCGGAATGAGCAAATCGGGCTTCCAGGCGATCTGGGATTTGGGGAATCGCGAGGAAAGCTGGGAGGCCTTTTCGGCCACGGCCAGGAGGAGTCCCCCTCGGAGATCCCCACCGGCTTCATTTTCCGGGGCGTTCAGGCCTCTGCGGGTTAGCCAGACATACAAACCGATGATGATCACCAGGGCGACGACGGAAAAAACGGGATTGATCAGCAACATCACAGCCAGACAACCGAAGGCCCCGGTAAAGGAGATGAAGCGGGGAATGCGAAAGGTCGGCCGGAAGCTGATTACTTTCATACTCTGGTGGATAAAGACCACCAGATTGAGCATGCCGTAGGTGATCAGAAAAAACATGGTTATCAGGGTCGCCAGGGCATCCAGACTCCCGACAAACAAGGTCAGCAGGATTACCAGGCCGGTAAAGATAATGGCGTTGCGCGGCTCGTTGTCGGCCGTTTTTTTGGCGAAAACCCGATAAAAGGGAATGGTCTTGTGCTCGGCGAGAGCCTGCAGAATCCGCGGGGCTCCCACCATACTCCCCAGGGCGGAGGAAAAAGTGGCGGCAAGAATGCCCCATACCACCAGGATTTCAAAGCGGGCGTAATCGACCATCACCATCTGATTATGGCGAAGCTGATCCATGGGGACATACCAGGCGGCCAGCGCCGCCAGCCCCAGGTAAATCAGCATGGTGGTAAAAATGGCGGACATGGTACCCATGGGGATGGACTTGCGGGGGTCCTTGAGATCGCCGGACAAATTGGCCCCGGCCATAATGCCGGTTACCGCCGGAAAAAAGATGGCGAAGACATGCCAAAAGCCGGCGTCTTCGAAATGCCCCACCAGGGTAATTTGGGCCACCGGTTCGGCGGGAGTGCTCATAAAGGAGAACAGGGACAGGACAATAATCACCAGAACAAAATACTGGACTTTAATGGCAAAGGCGGCGCTGATGTAAGAAATCCCCAGCAGGATCACCCAGGAAATCCCGGAAACCAGCATGGGATCGTGCTCCGGAAAAAAGCGCAGCCACCCCTCCGAGAAGCCGACAATGTAGAGCGCCGCGGAAAGGGTTTGGGAAACGTAGAAAGGAATCCCCACACTCCCCCCGGCCTCCAGGCCCAGGGATTTGGTGATGATGGAATAGGCGCCGCCGGCACCAATGCGGATATTGGTGGTGATGGAGGACATGGAGAGGCCGGTGCAAATGGTGATCACCTTGGCCAGGATTATGATGGCAAAGGTTCCCAGCAAGCCGGCATTGCCGACCACCCACCCCAGGCGCAAGTACATGATGACGCCCAGGATGGTCAGCACATCCGGGGTAAACACCCCGCCGAAGGTGCCGAGTTTATTTCCGGCGCCAGACGAAAAGAGGCCGCGCAGCCCTTTACCTTTGGACGGAATTGTACGGAGGTGTTTGGTCATTTAATGAGCCCTTTGCCCATCCAGCCGCAGTTCGGGGGGATACGGCAGGATCTGCACAATTTCCCCGGAACGAATGCGCTCCTGCATGGATCGCCAGAAAGCCACCTGGAAGATATCCCCATGAAACCTCTCAAATTCCTCAAGTAATTTGCCAGCCAGCCCCAGGAAAAAGCGCATTTCCGATGGAAAAACATCATTCTCTGCAATTTCAAACCATTTGACACCCGCCAGCAGGTCTTCCACGGAAGGCAATTGGGGAGGCTCCCTGAAATTTAAGTCGGTCAGCAGAGAAAGTTCATCATAATCGTAAAAGACCACCCGGCCGTGGCGGGTAACCCCGAAATTTTTGATCAGCATATCGCCGGGGAAAATATTGCTGGCCGCCAGCTCTTTAATGGCATCGCCATAGCCCCGAACCGCGTCGATGGCGGTTTGCTCCTCAACCTGAAGCACAAAAATATCCAGGGGAATCATTTTCCGTTCGATATAGGCATGATGGATAACCACGCTTCTTTCGGTGAGGCTAATATTTCGGGAGGCCGTTCCCTCTAAATGGGTGATCAATTCGCCCGGGAAATGGTGTTTGGCAAATTCGAGCTGCTCAAATTCCTGGGCATCGGCCAGTCGCCCACCCCGGTCGTGTTTAAAAACCAGATGATACTTTTCTTTGACCGCTTCCCGGGTGATGATTTTCGGCTCCTCGAAGCGATCCCGAATAATTTTGAGAACAATATTGAAGCCCGGGAGGGTTAGAACGGTCATCACCATGCCGGGTTTCCCGGGAGCCACCTCAAATTTTTCGCCGGAGAAATTGAGGTGCGCCTGCAGATCGCGGTAGAATTCGGTTTTGCCGTGTTTGTTATGCCCGATGGCAATATAGAGTTCGGCGAGACGCTTGCGTGGCATAACCAGTTTCAGGAAACGCACCAGGGCATTGGGATGTTCGGTAACGACATGAAAATAGCTGCGGGTAAAGCTGAAAAGGATGCTAACCTCATTCTCGTCCAGCAATACCGCATCGGCTACTATGCCATCGTCTGTGTGTGCAAAGGAGACCACCAGGGGAAACAAATGCGGACCGGCCAGAAGACGCCCGACCAGAAAAGCCCATTTACCCCGGTAGAAGAGATTCCCGACCCATTCCACCCGGGTGGGCGGATTTTCAATACCGGCGGAATGCAAATGCCGGTCTACCGCGCCTGCGATGCGCCGGGCCTCTCGGGCCGGGCTCCGGACCAGATCCCCGAAGGGAAGTTTTGCCAGTATGGCCTGCCATCTTTCTATAACCCCTTCGGAAAATTCCCCCACCAAACAGACTTCCATGGGATTGGCTTTGCGAAGACCGGCAAAATCGTCCCGGACGAACTCGATTTGGGGATCGACACCTACGGTATCAAAGACCTGACGGGTAATGGAATTGAAATAAGTTTCGGCCAGGGAACGATCCGGACGGGCGGCAATTTTCCAGGCATACGCTTTTTTGATCCCCGCCCAGAGCAGTTTGTCCACAGTTGCCGACTGCAGCCCGGCCGCTCTCAACTCTTTTTTGGTATGCTCGACAAATTTGCGGTAAATTCCCAGTCTCTCCCGGGAGTCCTCCTGCAGAGCGGCCCAATTTTGCAGTTGGAAACCCCGCTCTGCCCTCCGGGTAATCTGCTGAAAAGCCTGCATGTAACCGTTGAATGCGCGCAGAATAATATCCGCCCCGCCCGGTTCGGTTGCCATTCCCATCCGCCTGTCCACCCGCTAAAATTATGGGGCGCCGAAACAAAACAGGGCGCCGTTGGTTCCCCCGATCAGGAGCTTTCCCTGCGCTACGGCCGGCGAACCGATAAACTCGCTGCCGGATTGATACTGCCAGATTACCTTACCGTCGGAAAGATTCAACCCCAACAAAAGGCCGCGCATATCCCCCAGGAATACTGTCGTTCCGGCAATAACCGGCGAGCTGTCTATCCGGGCCCGGGTTTGGTGGGTCCAGAGCGCTTCTCCGGTGGCCTGGTTAAGGGCATGGACAAATTTGTCCCGTCCCCCGATAACCACCACCTCCTGACTAACCGCCGGGGAAGCGTAAAAGGGGAATTTTCGCTTAGGGTGTTGGTATCGCCACAGGACGGATGTATCCGCCAGAGAAACGCCCAGAACCTCATTGCCGAAAGAACCGACAAAAGCACGCGCCCCGGAGACCGCCGGGGTACAGGCGACATAATCCCCGAGATCGGCGCGACGCACCTCTTTTCCATCCGCAAGGCTCAAACTGCGCAAATACCCGTCGCAGCCGGCTACCAGAACCTTTCCGTTGGAAAAACCGGGGCTCCCGTTGATGTAACCTTCCGTTTCGAATTTCCAGCGCAGTTGCCCGCTGGCCTTTTCCAGGCAGTACAGGAATTGGTCGTTGGAACCGAAGAAAACCGCTTCGTCGTGCCAGTTGGGAGAGGAAATAATAGCCGCTTCCGTCTCGAAATGCCATTTTGGTCGTCCGCTGTTGGCATCCACAGCATGAAACCGCCCGCTTTCATCGCCGAAAAAGACCGTTTCACCGGCCACCGTTGGAGAGGATTTAATCGGTCCCCGGGCCTTGTAACGCCATATTTCGCCGCCGTCTTCCAAACGAAGGCAATAAAGGTGACTGTCCAGGGCGGTTGCATAAACCCGGTTTCCGACGATTGCGGGGGTGGTTTCCAAACCTTCGGGAAGTTTGATTTGCCAGAGCAGCTCCGGCTTTTCCGGGAGGTTTTCCGGGGAGTAGCCGGTTTGCAGGGGATCGCCGCGAAACATCGGCCAGTCCCGGGCCTCAAGGGCGGCAGTGGAAAATGCCAGGCAACTCGCCAGGATCAGGAAAAGCAACTTATTCACACGTTTTGATATCATGACCATGCCGACCGGTAAAGGTTCTCAAAATCTCCCGCGTTCATCGCTCGGGGGTTGAAATTGGCGGTCCACTGTTGTGCCGCCTCCCCGGCCAGCGGCATGAGCAGGCTTTCATCTACGCCCAGGGAAGAGAGATTGACCTTAAGCCCGGCCTTTTCACACAGCCCGGTCAGAAAATCGGCTAAATCGGAAGCGGACTCCCCGGGAATGCCGGCCAGGTTCATCAACTCGCGATAGCCATCTCCCGCGACCTCCCAATTGCAGACCACCACATGGGGGAGCATAACCCCAACTGCCTGACCATGGACAATATCCAGTCTGGCGGTAAGGGGATTGGCGGCGGCATGGGCGGCGCCCAGCATGGCATTCTCAATCGCCATTCCCGCGAAATTGGCCCCCACCATCATTTTCCCCCAGGCATCAAGGTTATTCGGATCCGCCAGAACTTCCGGGAAATGGACCGCCAGGAGGCGCCATGCCTCGCGGGAGAACAGGCGGGAAACGGCATTGCTGCGGGTGCAAACATAACTTTCCAGAGCATGGGAAAGGGCATCTATACCGGTAACGGCTGCCACACTGCGGGGTACGGTAAGCAGCAGGTTGGGGTCCAGCAAAACCCGGGTAAACCGGGCTTTGACGTCTCCGCAGGCCATCTTTTGATGGGTTTGGGCATCGGAGATCAGCGCAAAAGACTGGGCTTCGCTGCCGGTGCCGGCGGTGGTGGGAATCCCAACCGACGGCAGCATGGGCAGGTGGGCTTTGCCGACACCCCAGTAGTCTCGCATTTGGCCCCCATTGCTCAGCAGGAAGTTGATCCCCTTGGCGGTGTCCATCGCACTGCCTCCCCCCAAAGCTATGATCACGTCGGGTATAGCGGTTTCCCGGGCGAAAGCGACCCCGGCATCGACCAGGGTGGTGGTGGGGTTTTCGAAAACGCTGTCGAAGGTGCAGACGGTGCGGCCAACCCCGCGCAAAAGGTCCTCTACGATTCGGGCATGGCCGGCAGCTACAATTCCCGGATCGGTAACCAGAAGAACCTTTTCCCAGTTTGCTTCCAGGCAATCCGAGAGGCGGTGCAAGACCCCATTGCCGAACAGCACCCGGGTGGTGGGGTAAAAATCGAATCCCTCGGAGAGTGAGGTAGAAATATGGTCGGCTGTGCTCATGGTGTTTCCGTTGGGGCTTTTCCGGACCCAATCCGGTCGGGAAGTCTTCTTGACGAGATGGTCGCATTGGCGAGTGATGCTTCCGTGCAATGGCCGCGCCGTCCCGCTCGTTATTTTGCAGTATTACGCCCGGAAGGCAGGGTTGTTTCTCGCGAAACGAATAGCCTAAACATAGGCAAGAATCCCTTCAATAAAAAGCAGCCGGAACCCCTTTTTCAGAAAAAGGGTAAAAATCCCCGGATCTGCGCGAAAATGTGCACATTTTTTACACCACAACATAGGAGATCCTAACCGGGTCCTGTATTCAGGCCCTTTTCGGATTGGCACATGATTTGAAATGGTTTATGTAGCGATCATTTCCAGAAACAAGTTTCCAACGTCTTCCATGACAACTGATTTAAGGCTCCGGATGAGGCTTTTCTCAGGACGGTTAGTCGGAGCTATTCAGTTATCGTACAAGGGGTTGAGCGCAAAAAGAAGGGATCTCAGGATGTCGCTCACGAAAATCTGCTCGTATTGTGGAAAGGTGATTCGCAAGGGATCACAATCCGGACCCGTATCTCATGGAATTTGCAAAGGCTGCGATCGGAAAATCCGAAAAGGTATGCGCAAAAAAGCCAAGTGATTTTCCCGCCACTTCTCCCGGTCATTAAAGACGCCTCCAGGATTGACGCCGATCTTCGAGGCGTTTTTCATGCCCGGAAGAATGGAACGGATCCAACACCTCAACGCCCTCACCCAACGGACTTCTCATGGTAAAAGAATATCTCGCGATGATGATTAAACTGCTGGTGGATCAACCGGATCAGGTAGAGATCAGAGAAATCGACGGCAATTCCCTGATGGTTTTTGAACTGAAAGTAGGGCCCGGAGACCTGGGCAAGGTTATCGGCAAAAAGGGTCAGAATGCCAGGGCGATCCGGACTTTGCTAACCGCGGTCGCGGCACGCACCGGCAAAAGGGCGGTCCTGGAAATTATCGAATAATGCCCCCAGACGCATTGTCAGAGATCCGAAACTGAAGCTACCCAGAATAGCATTCCCACTGCTTATGTTCGCGAAAACGGCGACGTATTTATGTGTTTTGGGATACCGGAGATCGAACCTGGGGCGTGCCACTTCCATTATAAATTCATGTTACGCAACCAAACCCATTTTGCTATTTAACCGCGAAGGC
>JAGRBF010000516.1 GCA_020434205.1 Calditrichota bacterium
CCCCCGGCGTAATCGGCCAGAAAACCGATCATCAGCGAATTGGGAAAGGGCCAGGACTGGCTGGAAAAATAGCGCAGGTTGGCAATGCGGATGCCGGTCTCCTCCCAAACCTCGCGATGGACCGTTTCTTCCAAAGACTCCCCGGCTTCGCAGAAGCCTGCCAGAACGCTGTAAATGCCCTTTGGAAACCGCGGCGAGCGGGCCAGAAGGATCTGATCCCCCCGGCGGATTCCCACAATTATGGCCGGGGCAATTCTCGGATAAACGACCAGTTTGCAGGCGGGGCATTGCCGGGCTCTTTCCCCGGGAAGGGACGCCAGGGGGGTGGCGCAGCGACCGCAAAAGTGATGATCTTTGCTCCACTGCACCACCTGCAAAGCCCGCCCGGCGATGATGAAATGGGTGGGCCCGATATCCTCAAAAAGGCGGCGCAGGTTTTCCAGGCGCATGCCGGGGGGCAGGGCGGCCCCTTCCCCCAGATCCGCGGCAATGCAGGGAACCCCATCCAGATAGCCCAGGAAATGTTGTTCGCGAATGGGCAAATCGCCCAGAATCCGGGGGGTGCCGCTCAACAGGGCGGCCTTTTCACCGGACTCCCCGACCAGCAGGGTTTGTCCCGAAAAGGGAAACCACAGGCTTTCGCGGTGGGCATCCTCCGGGGCGGGGTTTACGGCAGGCAGGAAAGGTTGTTCGGGAATAAATAGCATGGATTCTCCATGTTGCTGTTAAGAATGTCAAACTGCAATATCTGTGTTGCAAAGTAAAGGCAAAGACCTTATTATTGTGTTTCCGGTGATCCGGATATTTGCTCTGAAAAGATATAAAAGATATTAGGGGAGTTGCTTCCTCAGAGGTATTAGCTTTATCTGTGTTTGCCCCGAAGTTCGCTCGTCTGTATTTGGAATTAATATGAAAATTTTTCAAGGCTTTCAATTTTTTGACTTATTCAACATTCCAATTATCCAAGAGGTGGTTTTATGATGAAGACCGTATCCAGCCGGTTTTTGATGCTGTTGGCATTACTGGTGGTTGCCGGAGCGGGTTGCAGCAACGATCAGGGCGATCTGGCAACTGCAGACCCGAAGAAAGAATTTACCCCGGAGCCGTATCATCAGAATCTCGATGTTGGGGTTCAGACGCCCATTGATCTCAAAATCAATTTGCTGAACAGTCCCTCGGAAGCCGGTGAAACGGCCGAATTTGAGCTGATGTTCACCTCCCGCTACGCCGAGGTCGCCGCGGTAAAGGCTACTTTCGCCATGCCGGGGACGATGGTTCAAAAGGCCGGTGATGCCGAATGGGCCGGCACGTTGGAAAAAAATCAGACCCATCGTATGCGGATGTCCGCGGTCGTCAATACCGACAAACCGGTCTCCATTCGGGCCACCGTTACCCTGGAAACACCCAACGGGCCGCTCTCCCGCGGGACCGCCTACGAGATTGATCTCGGTGAAAAAGACATGGCCACCACCCGGGAACAAACCGTCGAAGGTTACGAAGGCGGCTCCAAATTGAACGTCATCATCCCCCAAAAGAAGCAGTAAACCCGAAGGAGACCTGATCGTATGAATTTTTTGCGCAATATTGTTTTGGCCGGGATACTGCTTGTGCTGCTCTCCGGCGGGGTGATGGCCGACTATACCGTCACCGGAACCTTTAAATACGAAGATCTTCAACAGCACCGCAATTCCGGGTTCACCGGCACGACTCAAAACCGACCGGTGCGCTTTGCCGACGTTCTGGTGATGTCCGGCAGCACCACTCTGGCCCAGGGCGCCACCGATGAAAACGGCTTTTTCAGCATCTCCGTTTCCGCCAGCGCCTCGCAGAATATTCAGGTCCTGGTAACCACTAACACGGCTCGTACCGCGACCCTCAATATCCGCGGCATCACCTCCTCCGGCGGCAACGGGACCGGCAGCATTCACGCCTTTCAGATGTACACCGAAAATGGCCACGACCCCAATACCAATATCAGCATCGGGGAAGTGGTGGCCGGCTACCGTCAGGGTGGGGAGGTGTTTAACCTTTTCGACGTGGCGGTGGACGGATGTCTGTACCTGATCAACGTTTTTGGCGAAAACACCCCGCCCGGATCTCCCAGCATCCTCATTTATGAGCATACCGTTAATCCCAATGGCGCCGATTTTGCCTACTATAACGGCACTTCGGTTAATATGGGAGACCGCTACGGCTACGACGATACCATTATGCTGCACGAAATGGGGCACTGGGTTCAGGATCGCTTCGGCGACTTTAGTGATAACATTGGCGGGCAGCACTTTATCGGCGATGCCCTTCAGGATCCGCGCCTCTCTTTTGGAGAAGCCTGGCCGACTTTCTGGGCCGCCGGGGTCCGCGTTTATTACCTGCAGCAAACCGGTGATTTGCTGGCTTACAACCATCCCAGCGCTTACATCAATACCAACGGGTCGATCGATGGCGGCCTGGGATTTTCCTACGACCTCGAAAACCCGGGTGGTTCCGAGGGAGACGGTGGCTCTGCCAACGAGGTCGCCGTTCAGGCTTTGCTGTGGGACCTGGTTGATGATGCCGACACCCCGGATTTTACCCCGGGTGTCGATGATGATATCGACGCAGGCTACGGCATGGCCCGTGATCGTCTGGAATTGTGGAATTTCACCAAAAGTTATCTGTCCCAGCCGCCTTTTATCGGTTGGTTGACCTACGAAGATTTCCGCGATTTGTGGATCGCCAATATTTCGCCCAATCAGGCCAGCGAACTTCAGGCCATCGAATATCTGGAGCACCGGGTTCACTTTTTCCCGGATGATCTGGAGCCCAATAACTCGCAGGGCAGTGCCACGGTTCTGGACAACAGTAACCTTCGCAGCCGCATGCGGATAACCAACTACCCGGAAGGGGACCAGGACTGGTTTGTTCTGCAGGGAATCGCAGGTGTTAGCTATCGTTTCTCTACCCAACGTATTCGCGATGGTGCGGACACTTTCATGCGTTTGTACAACGCAAGCGGTAGTGAAATTGCCAGCAACGATAACGCCGCCGCCCCCGGTAGCCCGCCAAACCGGGAAAACCTGCGTTCGGAGGTGGACTGGACCGCCCCGACGGATATGCCTGTTTATGTTCAGATTACCCGCTCTATTTTCAACACCAATGACGGCGGGGGCGGCATTTCCAAATACGGGAATTATGACTTCCAGTGGACCATAACGGGTGTACCGGCGGAATTTGCCGCCATTAACATAAGCCCCGGCAATGTGGTCGTCGCTTCTCAGGACGGCAATCCGGTGGACCGCACCGTAAATCTGTCCAACGCCGGAACCCGGGATTCCCTGTTCTTTCGGGCCTGGGAATACGATAACGTCCTGGATTCTTTGGTAGACTTTTCCTGGCTGACCGTTACCCCGGATACCGGCGTGGTCGGACCCGGCGGAACCCTGGCCCTCACTCTGACCTTCGATCCGTCGGTTTTTTCTTCGGATACGTTGATCAACCGGCGCCTGCGTTTTATCAGCAACGATTTCCTCAATCCCGTCCGGGATATCAACGTGATTTTCAACGTCCGGGTGCCGGTGGGAATCGGGGACGATCCCACCCTGCCGACCCGTTTCGAGGTGGCGCAGAATTATCCCAATCCTTTTAACCCCACCACCACCATAGCCTATCAGCTGCCCGAAGCGGCGCCTGTTCAGGTGGCGGTTTACAATGCCCTGGGGCAAAAGGTGCGAACCCTGGTGAACGCCACCCAACCTGCCGGGTCTTACAGCGCGGTTTGGGACGGTACCGGCGATAGCGGGATTCGGGTCGCCAGCGGGGTTTATTTGTATCGCGTTTCCGCCGGCAACAAGGTGCAAACCCGCAAAATGCTGCTGCTGAAGTAATTATTTCGGATGATTCTCCCCGCGGGAGCCCGTTCGCTCCCGCGGATTTTCCCGCTTTCCCCCCTTTGAAGATTTCCTTTTTTAGCCAGGGTGATTAGCTTATTTTCCGATATTATTCGCTTTTGGGGAAGGCCCGGCACCAGAGGCGCATTCCCGAATGGCGTTGGCGCCTCCGCGACTTCCGTTATTTTGTTGAACTCGTCATCGAAAATGCCGATCATGGGGAAACTCTCCCCGTAATCCAAATCGAGAAAAGGCTTTATGTATCGTATTGAATCCAAAATCGATCCCCAAAGTGCAACATTCCGTGAAAACAGGGACGCCATGCAGGCTCTCGTAGATGACCTGCGCGAGAAGGTACACACCGTTCGCAAGGGAGGTCCCGAACACGCCCATGCCATTCACCAAAAGCGGGGCAAACTGTTCGTTCGGGAACGCCTGGAGCGCCTCCTGGATCCGGATACCCCCTTTCTGGAGCTTTCCCAACTGGCCGGATACGACCTGTACGACAATGAGGCGCCCTCCGCCGGAATGGTTACCGGGATCGGGGTGGTTCACGGGCGGGAAGTGATGGTGGTAGCTCACGACGCCACGGTGAAGGGGGGAACCTATTTCCCCATGACCATCAAAAAACATCTGCGCGCCCAGGAAATTGCCATGCAGAACGGACTGCCCTGCGTTTACCTGGTGGATTCCGGGGGTATTTTTCTGCCTCATCAGTCGGAGACCTTTCCGGATCGCGACCATTTCGGGCGCATCTTTTTTAACCAGGCGCGCATGTCCGCCGACGGTCTGGCCCAGATCGCGGTGGTGCTGGGTTCCAGTACTGCCGGCGGGGCTTACCAACCGGCCATGAGCGATGAGGTGGTGATCGTCCGTAAGCAGGGATTTATCTACATCGGCGGGCCGCCGCTGGTAAAAGCCGCCACCGGAGAGGTGGTCAGCGATGAAGATCTCGGCGGGGCCAATGTTCACGCCCGTATTTCCGGCGTGGCCGATCACTATGCGGAAAACGAAGCGCACGCCTTCGAGATTACCCGCAACCTCATGGAAAACCTCAACCCGCGCCAGCCTTTTCCCATCGACCGCATTGCCCCGGAGGATCCCCATTACGATCCTGCCGAAATTTACGGGGTGATCCCCAAAGACATCCGCAAGCCCTTCGATATCCGCGAGCTGATTGCCCGCATGGTAGACGGCAGCCGCTTTCAGGAATTTAAGCCGCTTTACGGCCAGACCCTGGTGTGCGGATTTGCCCGCATCATGGGATATCCGGTGGGCATCCTCGGCAATAACGGCGTCCTGTTCAGCGAAAGTTCGGTGAAGGGCGCCCACTTCATTAACCTGTGCACCATGCGCAAAATTCCGTTGATCTTTTTGCAGAATATCACCGGGTTTATCGTGGGGCGGGAATACGAGCATGGGGGAATTGCCCGCAACGGGGCCAAACTGGTGCACGCGGTCGCCAACGCCCGGGTGCCCAAGTTTACCGTGATTGTCGGGGGCTCCTACGGGGCCGGCAACTACGGGATGTGCGGACGCGGTTACGATCCCAATTTTTTGTGGATGTGGCCCAACGGACGCATCAGCGTGATGGGCGGGGAACAGGCCGCGGATGTGCTGGCCACGGTTCGCCGTCGCTCTCTGGAGAAAAAGGGCGCTACCGTTTCGGAGGAAGAACACGCCGCCTACCGGGCCTCCATTCTGCAAAAGTATGAAGATGAGGCCAGTCCTTATTACAGCACTGCCCGCATTTGGGACGACGGCATTATCGACCCCGCCCAGACCCGCAATATGTTGGGCCTGGGGATTGCCACCTCCCTCAACGCCCCGATTCCCGATCAGAAATTCGGGGTGTTCCGTATGTAGGTTCACGGCGTATGTAGGTCCACGGCGCGC
>JAGRBF010000517.1 GCA_020434205.1 Calditrichota bacterium
GCGGCATTTCCCGGCCTTGAGGTATTTCCCGGCCTCGCTGCCATCGTTATCAAACCCAGCCGGGTGGGCGGTTTCCTGAAAACCCGCCAATGGGTAAACCTGGCATTGGCCCGGGGGGTGAAGCCGGTTATCAGCTGCGCCTTCCTCTCCGGGGTTGGATTCCGGATGGTGGCTTCCCTGGCAGCAGCGCTGATCCCCCCCTCTATTCCCTGCGGGTTGGGAACCTTCACCTTTTTTAAAGAAGATCTCCTGACCCGCCCCATCACCCTGCACCAAGGTAACCTGAGCCCGGAACAACTCTGGGAGGCGGAAATCCTTCCCCGGGTCTGGCAGCAGGCGGGAGCCGGAAATTTATGAAACTTCCCTTGCAACAGTTCGATTTCGGGCGGCTGGCCGAAACGTTTTCCGGGAAAACGCTGATCCGCCACGGGGAGCGGGTAATTTTTTACCGGGACTTGCCGGGCGAGATCGTCCCAAGGGTAAGCCGCCTGCGCATGATGGGAATTGAGGAAGACCTGCGGGTGGCGCTTGTGGGGGAGAATTCCCCGGAAATGCTGCTGGAAATGGCGGCCCTTTGGCAAATAGGGGCGGTGGCGGTCCCGCTGAACTATCATTTGCCGGAAACCCGGCTGAGGCAATTAACCGAAATGCTGGATTGCCGCCTGGTCCTCTGCGATCCCGACCGGCGGGGGGCTTGGGGGGGCATTCCCGTGGAATCCCTGGCAGCGGAAAAACCTGGCCAGCGTGTCGATTTGGAAGACGCTTTAACAGCATTTGACCCTCACCGTCCCGCCACTATCATCTTTACCTCCGGGAGCACCGGCGAACCCCGGGGAGCGGTTCATACCCTGGCAAACCACCTGCACAGCGCCGCCGGTTCCGCGGCTAATATTCCCCTGCAACCCGGAGACGCCTGGCTGTTGCCGCTACCCCTTTTCCACGTGGGCGGGCTGGCAATCTGGGTGCGCTGCCTCCTGGCCGGTGCCTGTGTGGAAATCCCCACCTCAAAAAACCTTATCGGGGAAATTGCCACCGGTCGAATTTCCCACCTTTCTCTGGTGGCGACCCAGTTAAAACGATTGATGGACGAACATCCAACCGAAGCCGCCCTGGCCGGCGTCAAAGTTCTCTTGCTGGGGGGAAGCGCCATCCCCCGCGCCTTGCTGGCGGAAGGTTTCCGAAGGGGCTGGCCGCTGGTTACCAGCTACGGCTCCACGGAAATGTCCTCGCAGATTACCGCTACTCGTCCGGGAGGTTCCTGGCAGGATCTGCTGACTTCCGGAAGCGTCCTGCCCGGGCGGGAGCTGAGCATTGCCCCAGACGGGGAAATTCTGGTGCGAGGGGAAACGCGATTTTTGGGATACTTTCGGGACGGGCGGATCGAAGATCCCTGCGATTCGCAAGGTTGGTTGCACACCGGCGATACCGGTTTCCTCGACGAAGGTGAGCGGCTAATCGTTAGCGGCCGCCTGGACAACATGTTCATTTGCGGGGGTGAAAATATTCAACCCGAAGAAATAGAACAAATCCTGCGCGCTCAACCAGGGGTAGGGGAGGCCTTGGTGGTTCCCCTGAGCGATCGGGAATATGGGGCGGTTCCGGTTGCTTTTATCGATTGTTCCCCCCCAATCGATGTGCCGCATCTGCAGCGGCAACTTCGCAAATTGCTGCCCGGGCTAAAAGTGCCCCGCCATTTTTTAGCGTGGCCGCAATCCCCGCCGCGGGTGGGCATCAAGCTGGATCGGGAAGGGTTTCGTAACCTGGCGGAATCCTGCCTGCAACCCGGGAACTGACCCCTGCCTGAAGAACTCCGCCGCTTTTCGCTCCGGTTATCGGAACCGGGGCTTGTCCCCGTTTTACCTGCCTGATTTTGATTCAATTGGCGTGATAAACTAAAAATTGCCTCTAAGATTCCTCAATTTTATACCGAAAATTTACATCAGAACAACATCCGTTCTGTCAAAAAACGAATCGAATTCCAGCATCTAAAAATGTGACTTAAGAACATTATTATCAGGAGTTAGTGATGATTAAAAAGGTACTGTTTATATTGGCGTTACTGATGAGTTTGATGTATGCGCAGACGTATCGCACCGAGGCAATTGATGGTTCTAACGGATTTACCGGCGTGGAAACGCTTGATTCGCAGAGTGGCTACACCTTTTACGTTACCTGGGATGCTACCAATCTCTATATGGGGATTTCCGGCATCGATCTGGCAGGCGGGGAAACCTGGTGGATAATGGGCGACGTGGATCGGGTAGACGGCAGCGGTGGCAGCACCGGTCCTACCGGTTCCCAGGTTACCTACAATGTCAGCCGTAACACCATCTATGAGCCCGATTTCGCACTTTCGATAACTTCGGGTGCAGCGCTGATTTATTCCTACGGCGGAACGTGGGGCGCAGGCGTCCCGATTGCCCTGGTGAGCGGCGCATCTGCAAGCGGGGTTAATTTTGTCGAATGTTCCATCCCCTGGGCTTCCTCCCCGACCGCGGAAGTGGCCCTGAGCAGCTTTGTTATTGACAACAGCAATTCCATGGTAGCCGCCTTTCCGGTGGAAAATCCGATCGCCGATTATCCGGAAATGGGTTGGGTGTACGAATTTTTCAATCTGGGCAGCCCCATGCCGGTAGCCGGTTATAATCCCAACAATGCCGATAATTCGCTACCGGTTAGCCTGCGATCCTTTCAGGCCAAAGCCGGCGACAGTCAGGTGGCGCTGCGTTGGAGCACCGCTTCGGAAGTCAACAATATGGGGTTTATCGTGGAACGGGCCCTGGCGGGAAGCAGCGATTACGTGGAAATCGCCAGTTACCGAAATACCGAAGCCCTGGCGGGACAGGGCAACAGCAATGAAGAGCATGTCTATCGCTTTACCGATCTGTTTGCGGTAAACGGGGTGCGCTACAGCTATCGCCTGGTGGATGTGGACGCCAATGGGCATCGCGGCTATAACGAGCCGGTTGAGGCGACCCCCAACGTGCAAGGTACCGACCTGAACACCAACGATGTGGTAGTGGAGCAGTTTAAGCTGCACGAAAATTTCCCCAATCCCTTCAACCCGGAAACCACCATCCGTTTTGACGTTCCCGCCAACCGGGTGGAAGGCCTTCAATCCCTGGAACTGAATGTCTTCAACAGCGCCGGGCAAAAGGTGAAGAGCCTCTACAGCGGGCAGATCAGCGCCGGGCAATACGAATTGACGTGGGACGGCAAAAACGACCTTGGCGTCGCCCAGCCCAGCGGTGTTTATTTTCTGAATTTCCGCTCCCCGTATTACTCCCGCACCATCCGCATGCTGCTGATGAAATAAGGAATCTGATTCTCTCTGGTGCCGAAGTTGGACTTCGGCACCAGAAGGTGCCGGGGGAAGCTAAGATTGTTCGGTGAACCACTGGAGAAGGGTATTTCGGGAAGGCAGTTTACCACTGCTGACCATCTTGCCGTTGAGGATCAGGGCAGGGGTTAACAAAATGCCCAATTCCACAATCTTGCGATAGTCGCTGATTTTTTCGACCTGAGCTTCCAGGCCGTTTTCCGCTACCACTTCCCGGCACAGCTGCTCCAGTTTATTGCAATTGGCGCAACCGGGGCCAACCACCTGAATGTTTAGCATTTTGCCTCCTTTGTTCTGAAACGATTTGAAATTATGATTCGCAACATTCCTGGTCCTGGGCGTCACCCCGGTGAGACTCAGACCGGGCCGGGATGGCGAACACCCCCTAAAAGAAACGGCCGTAGAGAATTCCGCTTATTGTGGCCATAATAACCACCAGAGTAACGTAAACTGCGGTTTTTGGCGTTCCGATAACCTGGCGGATCACCAGCATATTGGGGAGGGAAAGTGCCGGTCCGGCCAGCAGCAGCGCGAGGGCCGGTCCTTTGCCCATGCCCCCGGCCAGCAGCCCCTGGAGAATGGGAATTTCGGTGAGGGTGGCAAAATACATAAAAGCCCCCACCACCGCGGCAAAAAAGTTGGCGAACAGGGAATTGCCCCCCACCAATCCCGCCACCCAGGCTTCGGGAATGATGCCATTTCCACCCGCCGGCCCGCCCAACAGGAATCCTGCCGCCAGCACCCCGGCCCCCAGCAGGGGCATAATTTGTTTGGCAAAACCCCAGCTGGCCTCCAGCCACTCCTGCCCTTCCCCGGGAGAAAAATAGAGCAGGGTTCCCAGGGAGAGGAGCCCGATCGCAAAGGCGGCCATCGTGGAATCCGGAAGTATGAAAAGGACCCCCAAAACCGGCAGGGTAGCCAGGGCCACTTTGGAAAAGGGAATGCCAAGGACGCCGATCAGGACGGCCGCCAGAAGCAGGGAAAAAATCCCCACCAGCCACCATTTTATCGCATATACCCCGTAAAAAAAGCCGCTGGCGGTGTCCGGTTTGGCCCAGGTGGCAAAAATGAGGATTGCCACCGGCACCATAAAGTGAAGCGCGGTTTGCCAGAGCGGGCGGGTTTCCTCGGCGGGAAGATTTATTTGAGCCGCGGTCCGTTGCGATTCTTCTTTGCGATAAATGGCGTGCATGGTCAGCCCGATGACCACGCTAAAAACCACCGCCCCGATAACCCGGGCAATTCCCAATTCCAATCCCAGAATGCGGGCGGTGAGGATGATGGCCAGAATATTGACCGCCGGGCCGGAATACAGGAAAGTTATTGCCGGTCCTAATCCCGCCCCGCGCTTATGAATGCCCGAGAAGAGGGGGAGGACGGTGCAGGAGCACACCGCCAGAATTCCCCCGGAAACCGAGGCGATCAGGTAGGCCATCCATTTGCGGGCATCCCCGCCGAAGTATTTCACAACGGCGGCCTGGCTAACAAAAACGGAAATAATGCCGGCAATAAAAAAGGCGGGTATCAGGCAAAGGAGAACGTGCTCGCGGGCGTACCAGTTAACCAGATCCAGGGCTTCGAAAATGGCGTTGCGGAAGCGGAGGTTCTCCAAGGGCAAAAAGTAGGCGCCCAGGAAAAGTCCGGTTATCCAGATAAACGGTTTAAATTCATCCCGCCAATTCATGATGTGCCTCGGGGTGCGGTATCAGATGGGTTAGCGACGACAAATGACATCGCGATTGACCTTTTTAGCGGATTGCGCATCCGCCAGGATCTGGGGATCTTCGGTTAGCCATCGGGCCGTGGATTCCAGAATGTCCCGAACATAGGGACTTGCGGCGGTGCTATTCCGGGCGTAATTGACCCATTTGCCCTCCTTCTCATCGAGGATCAGCTCTGCTTCCCGCAAGATGGAAAGGTGTTTGGAAACCGTGGAATTGGCCAGATTAAGGATTTCGGTGATTTCGCAAACGCAGAGGGGACGCAGCTCCAGCATTTTCAGGATGCGGATGCGATTGGGATCTGCAAGGGCTTTAAAAATTTTCAGGGCGTCGCGCATAATTTCCCTTGATTCGTTATTTGGCGAAATATAATATTGACGGGAATTTGCCACAACCCAAAAGGAAAAACATGCTGCTCCTTCAAAAAAGTATCGCCGAATTTTTCGGGACATTTATCATGGTCTTTGCCGGTTGCGGGGCCATTCTGGTAAACCAGATCAGCGGGGGAGCCATTGGCCATCCGGGAATCGCCGCCGCCTTCGGCCTGGTGGTGATGACCATGATCTACGCCATCGGGCACCTCTCCGGGGCCCACCTCAACCCGGCGGTAACCCTGGCATTTGCCGCTACCCGGCATTTCCCGCCAGGCCAGATTCTCCCTTACATCGCCGCCCAATTTCTGGGCGCCGCCGCGGCCAGTTTGCTGCACCGGCTCACCCTGGGGCCGGTTCTGGCAGCCCTGCATCCCGGCGCGGTGCCCAATTACGGGTTAACCCTTCC
>JAGRBF010000518.1 GCA_020434205.1 Calditrichota bacterium
CAGGCAAGGTTTATCCCGGCAAATTCGCCCTGGACAGCCTTTTGGAAGCGGAAGCCGAATGTTTCCCGGCCTGGCTGGAACTGTGGCTGGACCAGAACGGGGATAGCGACAAAACGGCCTTTTTAAAGATGCTCGGGGTTTTTCTGGAAGATTCGCCCCTGGTCCGGCTGCGCGGTTTTCTTTTTGGTGAAGGCGAATTTCCCCAGAATGAGCTGATCCCCGCTTTTGCAGGGAAGGGGGACTTGCTGGTGCGAAGCTTGCGCTGGTTGAGTCGCCGGGAATCTTTCCACATGTGCGAGGGAGATCCCCGTTTGGGAACGATGCGGGAGATCTATCGCCTGATCGACCTGGAAAGCCGCGAGCGCCTGCCCCTTCTGGTGCTCGACCGCATTGTGGAAAAGGAAGCCTGCTTTGTGCTGGAAAGCGATCCCAGTCTGCTGCGCGGGTACTTTAAGGAGGAAGTAGCCGAACTCCCGGAGGGCCGGGGCCTTTCTCAAATTCTGGAAAAATCCCGTCAACAGGGCGAGAGACTACTGTGCCTGGACCTTTATCCGGAAAATTGGCAGGAAGCTTTGCCGATGGAGCGCCTTTCCCTGGCGCCGGAGATTCTGGAGCAATTCGACCAGATCAATTCCCCCGCAGAGAGTTTGCTGCTGGCTGCCACCGCAACCCAGAACCAATCCCTTTTTGAAGCCGGGATGTCCGGCGAGTTTGCGGAGGTTTTGCTCAAGAAACTCAGCCAGATTTCCTCGCCCTGGTCGCGCGGTTTTTACCATTACACCAGCCTGGAAAATGCGGTCAGCATTTTGCGGGAGGGACATTTGCTCAGCCGCAATGCCCTCTACCGCCGTGGAAAGGGGCAGTTTGTCGATCTGGCCGGGCCGGGGTTGCTGCACCAGACACCGGAAGCGGTTCGGGAAACCATCCGTTTTTATTTCCGGCCTCTGGTGCCTTTTCAATGGCATGTGGAAGGGTTCGGGCGCGGGCGGATACAGGGAGATCCCAAGTGTCCGGTGCCGGTTTATTTTAAATTTGATGCCGGAAAGCTTCTGCGCAAATACGGCCACTTCAGCCAGATCAGCGATCAGAATCTGGCCACCGGAAAGGCGGTCTACGGAAACGGGACGGACAACATTACCCGGTTTGATTTTGTCAATCTCTATCAGAAATACGATCAGGGGGATTTTGCCACCTATCTTCGGGCATCCCAGCAGGAGCTGATCATTTCCGGAGTGGTGGATTTGAACGATGTGGGGCTGGAGATCATTTGCCGCAACGAGCAGGAAAAAAGCGTTCTGGAGAACCTGCTGGGCGGGGACCATCCCATGGCCAACCGGATCCGCATCGACGGCGGCTGTTTCTTCGATCCGCACCCCGCTATTTCGGTGAGCATCGAGGATAAAACCATCAAAGCTCATGCCACCGTTCCGGGGCGGATGACCGGTAAAATCCGCTATAAGCCGGAGCAAATTTACGCCCTGAATGCCAACAACAATTACTACGAGAAGCAGGCTTTTTACATGGAAACGGATGGGGCCCTGTCGGTGACCATCCCGAGAGGAACGCCCTTTTCCGTTTATTATCGGGAAGGGGAGCGCTCCTGGCTGATTTACCGGAATGCCCAGGGCTCCCAGGGGGAATACCTGTCCGATCGCACCCACCTGAAAATTCTGTTTGCCGCCAAGGAACTGGATATCAACAGTTTTATCAACCTGTTAAAGCGGTGGCCGGAATGTAAGGGCGCTTTCGGGGCGGATGGCCGCGGTTTCCGTCTGGAATCCAGCCTGTGGCTGGTGGTGCGCGATTTTGAAACCCACTTCGCCCAGGTGTTTAAAAATTATCCGCAAACCCTGAATCTGCTGCGTATTGCCCTGGCCTTTAAGGAAATTGAGCGGGCCCTGCAGTTGATCAAGGGATACAGCGAAAGCAGTCAACAGGTCAACAAACAGGTGGTGGAGCGCCTGTATCAGTATTTGCCCTTCGGTAAATCCCAGATTATGCTGCTGGCGGCTTTGCTGGCGGAAAGTCCGTTGGATCCCTTCCTGGAAGGGCGGATTTCCAACAACGAGGTCGCCCGGCGGGTATTGGCTCTGGCCAGCAAACACCACATCAAACGCCACCCGGCCTTCTTCTCCCTGGTCACCATCTTTTACCAGGCATCGGCGGCCAGTCCTCTGGGGGAAAAACTTAAATCCCGGACCGAATATTTTATGTATGGGAGTGAGGATAAAAGGGTGTTTGATCCGCAGCGCAAGCGTTTTCGTTTTGCCTCCTTGCTGGAGGAAAAATACGAGTTGTTGGAAGAGGCGATTATCCACACCACCGGCAATACCATCAGCCGGGAAAGTCGTTCGGAGTAGACTGAGGCGGGTGAAGTCTGCGGGGCGGGACAGGCCGCCCCGGTTTAAATGCCGCGGCGAAAGCGGGCTTTGGGGATGTCCAGCTGTTCGCGGTATTTGGCGACGGTCCTTCGCGCGATCGGAACGCCTTCCTTGTGGAGAATCTGGGAGATCTTTTCGTCGCTGAGGGGTTTCTTTTTATCCTCGTTGTTGATGATCTCGCTCAGCCGTTCTTTGATGCGCAGGGTCGAGATATCCTCGCCGTCCTCGGTTTCCATACCTTCGTTAAAGAAATATTTCAGCTCGAAAACCCCGAAATCGGTTTCCACATACTTGCCCTTACAGACCCGGCTTACCGTGGAAATGTCCAT
>JAGRBF010000519.1 GCA_020434205.1 Calditrichota bacterium
GTGGCACGCACCCGCTTGTGCTCTTCTAAAATGGATTGATATTGAATGGGCATGCTATATCCGGCAAAGGGCACCATTTTGGCCCCCAAACCCACGTGAACCTCATACAACGCCGTTTTTTTCAGCATGGTGATGTTCTCCCGGAAAGGTCTTTGGTATTGCGCTGTTTCGTGTGGCTAATCCAATAATGGCTGGATATTAGTGAGGGAAGCCGGGTAACGCAACCTCAAAAAAATGCCCCTTTAAACTCACCGCAAGTTCAAAGGGGCAATGTCATTGGAGGAGGCTATGTGGAGGAAGCAAAAGATCCACATATTGTTAAACAGATTCGGCCCCCATCTGAATAAACTTTAGAAAAAAAATATTTTTTTACTTTTTGGCGGCATTATCCTGCCTTCCGCCCCGGCGAGAGGGGCCGCGACGACGCTTCTGGATGCGGGTTTCCATGCTTTTAATGCGTCCCAGAATCCGGTTGTAGATTTTGCGGGTTTTGTCCTCCAGGCTCGCCAGATCGCCGTTGTTATGGATAACGAAGTCTGCCCATTTAACCTTGTCGGTAATGGGAATTTGGCGGTTCATCCGGTTGCGGACCTCCACTTCATCCACTTCGTCCCGGGCGCTTACCCGCTCAATGCGCAGGTTGGTTCGGGCCGATACCACCACCACCGCGTCAAAAAGCTGTTCCATTTGAATCTCGTAAATCAACGCCGCATCCAGCACCACCATGGGGAATTTGCCCCCGCTACGGGCTTTTTCGATCGCTTCGATGATGTGGGTAACCATGATGGGATGCATAATGCGGTTGAGCCGCTGCAGCTGGCTTTCGTCCCCGAATACGATTTTGCCGAGTTCCTTGCGGTTGATATGCTGATTCTGATCAAATACTTTTTTTCCGAAAACCCGCAGTACCGCCTCCTTGACCTCTTCGTCGTTGTTGAGCAGGTAGTGCCCAACCTGGTCGGCATTAATGAGGTGTGCCCCGAATTTTTCAAAAAGTTTGGCTACGGTGGTTTGCCCGGTGCCGATTCCGCCGGTAATGCCGATTAAAAGGGTTTCCGATTCTTTCATGTTTGTCCCTGTAAAGTCGTTATCGAATGATCATCAATTTGCCGTTTTTTTCCAACGCCCCGGCGCGAATCCGATATATATATACTCCGCTGGCCACCGGTTTGCCAAGATGGTTTTTTAAATCCCAGGAAACGCCCCCAAAACCGCTTTCCTCGGTAAGGGTTTGCAGCCAGTGGCCTTGTACATCAAAAATATGGATGGTCGCGCCTTGCGGGAGGTTTCCGAACATCAGGGGGTTGATCGCCTCCCCCACCCGGTAGGGATTGGGATAAGGCCGGGCTTCATCCAAATGCAACACTGCCGTTGATATGGGCAACTCGTTGCTTTCCTGCTGGTCCAGAAGCTGCCCCTGTTCGTCCCGCAAGCCGGTTACGCGGATTCGGTATCCCACCCCCAGATGCCCGAGCCGATTGGCGGGATCCAGGAAAAGATTGACCTGACGGGCGTCCAGACTGTCCCGTTCGGAACGGCGCACCTCCCCGTCCGGGATAAGGGAGAAATTGCCACTCTCCGCGGCCGATTGCCGGTCTACCGGACGGTTGAAGCGGAGGTTGATGCGGGATTTGTC
>JAGRBF010000520.1 GCA_020434205.1 Calditrichota bacterium
GCTACTTCGTCATCCCGCCCCGGCCCAGTCATCCCGGTAAGTTTTAGGCCGGGACCGGGGTGACGGTCATGAGGTCCCAACCAGATCAAGCACAGTTGACAGAGTACTATAGAAAATTGCGGTCGAGACAAAGCAATTCGAGGTAAAAAAATGGGGAAACGACCGGAAAATCGATAAGCCGAATTCTGTCTCCTGCCTGGCAGGGGGCGACCATTTATCTGATGCGGCCTACCCGGAAGTGTATTCCGCCGAAGCGGAAAACGAGACGAGCAGCCTCGTTGCCGAAGCATCCTTCCCTATTTGGCCTTGCTCCAGGAGGGGTTTGTCCGTCCCGGATGTTACCATACCGGCCGGTGGGCTCTTACCCCGCCATTTCACCCTTACCCCGAAAAATCGGGGCGGTATCGTTTCTGCGACACTTTCCATCGCCCGGCGCTTACGCAGCGGGCGTCCCGGATTAACTCCGGGCACCTTGCTCTGTGGAGTTCGGACTTTCCTCCCCGTTCCACAGGGAACGAGGCGATCGCCTGATTCTCCGGCCGTTCCCCATTAACTTTCGGACTTTTCCGTCCAGACCAGAATGCGTCCGCAGTATTCGCAATTATGGATGCGTTTGGCTTCGCGGATTTCGGCGATCTTCTGAGGCGGAATGGCGGAGAAACATCCCCCGCAGGAATTGCGTTCTACCGGGGCGATCGCCAGGCCGCTTTTGGCTTTGCGGATCCGCTCATAGCTGCGGATATAGCGCTCTTCGATTTTTCCGGCGATTTCGTCGCGTTTGCTGCGAATCTGGTCTTCCTCGGTGCGGGTTTGTTGATCGATTTCTTCCAGTTCCAGGCGATTTTCCTTCAACTGGGAATCGATATCCGAAACGGCGCCGTTGAGGCTTTCAATCTCATTCTTGAGCGATTCTTCATCGTCGATGGTCTGAAGAATTTTGTTTTCCAGATTTTCCAGCTCCAGCTTTTTGGTATCGATTTCCGTGCCCAGAGCATCGTATTCCTTGTTGTTCTGAACGGTATAAAGCTGATCCTGATACTTTTTCAGCTGGGCTTTACTGGCTTCGGCTTCCCGTTCGAAAATGCGGCGGTCCGCCTGAAGCTTTTCGATTTGAGAGCCCAATTCGGTGGCGCGGGTTTGTTTGTTCTGGAGAGAATGGTCCAGATCTTCGATAACCACCGGCAAATCGCCCTTCTGCATTTTGAGATGGTCCAATCTGGAATCGTATTCCTGCAGGGATACCAGATTAGCCAGAACTTCTTTCATCATTAAACGATCCTCCTTTTAAATACCTGACCATCCCTTTGAATGGCCCCATAAAAAAAGGGTGCACCGTTATGGTTCGGTGCACCCTTTCTATTTAAGAAAATATTCGCTCTTGAAAATGAGACCCGCTAGCAAGCGGGCTTTTCGTTTCCTGCATTTCAAAACTAAAGATCCTCAATTGTTGTGGGCCCACCAGGACTCGAACCTGGGACCAACCGATTATGAGTCGGTCGCTCTAACCGACTGAGCTATGGGCCCGGCGTTAATGTAGAGCGACTTTAAACTTAGGTTTCAAGGACAAGTAAATCAAGGTCTTTTTAGAAACGTTTCAGCAGGTGAACGCGGAGGAGAAAACTTCCAATGGGAAACGCCATAGGTTCAATTTAAAAATATCATCGGCACAAGTGTGACAGAGTTGACCGATTTTAAGACAGATATTCTATTTCTTTGGGGTGCTAAAACAGTTGTCCTTACGGAAGCGAATACGGGTAGTAGCGGAACGGCATATCGGAACAAATCGGGACAACCACACCGCCCCTCCCCTCTTTTCTCTCCGCGGAAGACTGATCCAAAGAAGGATAGATCCCAAGAAGGATAGATCCAAAGAAGGATAGATCCAAAGAAGGATAGATCCAAAGAAGGATAGATCCAAAGAAGGATAGATCCAAAGAAGGATAGATCCAAGCATCTAACTAAGGAAGGAGAATACCAGTGGCTCAGTTGATCACGGAAGAATGCCTGGGCTGTGGCATCTGCGCACCGGAATGTCCGGTTCAGGCCATTTCGCGCGGAGAAGTGCTCTTCGAAATCGACCCGCATATCTGCAACGATTGCGTCGGCTTCGGCGGCAAACCCATTTGCCTGAAGTATTGCCCGGTTAATGCCATAGAAGAATCGGACCTGAAGTTCGAGTCCAAAGGCCTGATGCCCTTTGGGGCGCTGTAGGAGGCGAAAAGAGCAGATCCTAAGAAGGATAGATCCAAAGAAGAATAGATCCTAAGAAGAATAGATCCAAGGATCCAAGGATCTAAGCATCTAAGGAACCTGGGATCTGCTCTTTCAAATTCTCCAGTAGATTGCTGTCCCTCCGGGCCCTATATTCTGCATCAACAAGAATTTGCTGATCAGAATGAGGTTAATATGAGGACTCTCCGCACCGCTCTGGCGCAGATGAACGCCACCGTTGGGGATTTGGCGGGTAATTTTGCCAAAATTACCGCTTTTATTGAGGAAGCCATTCGCCAGGATGCCGACATCATCGCCTTTCCCGAATTGGCCCTTACCGGATACCCGCCCGAAGATCTTTTGCTGCGCCCCGAATTCATCGACGATAACCTCCAATACCTCGCCAAACTCCTGCCTTACAGCCGGGAGATCACCATTATTCTGGGATTTGTGGACCGGCGCGACGATATCTACAACGCCGCCGGGATCCTGCACCAGGGGGAATTGGCCGGGGTTTATCACAAACGTTTCCTGCCCAATTACAGCGTTTTCGACGAAAACCGCTACTTTCAGGAAGGGGTGGAGTTACCCGTTTTCCACTACCGGGGCATCAATATCGGGGTTAACATCTGCGAGGATATCTGGTATCCGGGTGGTCCCACCAAGGACCAGGCCCTGTACGGCAACGCCGAAATCATCATCAATATTTCCGCATCGCCCTTTGTGATGGGCAAGGTTCAGGAGCGCAACGAGATGCTCGCCGTGCGCGCCCGGGACAACGAGGTAATTCTCGCCTACGTCAACCTGATCGGCGGTCAGGACGAGCTGATTTTCGACGGCAACAGTCTGATCATCTCCGAAGGGGGCAAGGTTCTGGCCAATGCCCCGGCTTTCCAGGAACATCTGCTGGTAACCGACCTGCATCCGGACAACGTCTTCAGCCGGCGTCTGCACGATCCCCGTCGCCGCAAGGAAAAACGCTTCGTCCCCGAGCGCAAGAGCATCATCCACATTGAGCTACCTTCCTTCGAAAAACCGCCGGCTCATCCCATTGCCGAACCGCAAATTCTGCCCTTGCCGGAACCCATGAATGAGGTGTACAGCGCCCTGGTTCTGGGGGTTCGCGACTATGTCCGCAAAAACGGATTTCAGCAGATTGTCCTGGGCCTCTCCGGAGGTATAGACTCCGCCCTGGTTTGCGCCATTGCCGTGGACGCGCTGGGCGCGGAAAACGTGGCGGCCATTTCCATGCCCTCCCAGTATACCCGGCAATCCAGCAAAGACGATGCCCGGATTTTGGCGGAAAACCTGGGAATCGCCTTTCATGAAATTTCGATCCGGGAGTTATTTGACACCTTCCAGGAAAACCTGACCGGGTTATTTGCCGGTCGGGAAGCCGATGTGACCGAAGAAAATCTGCAGAGCCGCATTCGCGGCAATATCGTGATGGCCTATTCCAACAAATTCGGTGCCTTGGTGCTGACCACCGGCAACAAAAGTGAGATGAGCACCGGCTACTGCACCTTGTACGGGGATATGGTGGGGGCTCTGGCGGTGATCAAGGACGTTCCCAAGATGATGGTTTTTGAGCTGTGCCGCCATCGCAATCAGGCAGCCGGCCGGGAGCTGATTCCCGGGCGCGTCATCACCAAACCGCCTTCCGCCGAACTGCGCCCCGATCAGAAAGACACGGACAGTCTGCCGCCTTACGAAATTCTGGACCCTATCATTCAGGCTTATGTGGAAGAAGACCTCGACGTGGAAGAAATTATCCGTCGGGGGTATGACGAAGCGGTGGTGCGCCGGGTTATCCGGCTGATCGACATCAACGAATACAAGCGCCGTCAGGGCGCTCCGGGCATCAAAATTACCCCGCGGGCTTTCGGTAAGGACCGGCGTTTTCCGATTACCAACGGGTATCGCCTGGGGTAGCTTGCGGACCGAGGAAACGAGGAAACGAGGGTACGAGGGTACGAAACGGCGAAACTAAGAGACAACGGTTTAACCTTCAACTATGCAGAAAAGGTTCGAAACAGCACTGGGACCGTGCGAGGTTCAGCGGCTGCTCGGCAAGGGTAAGTCCGGTTATTCTTATCTGGCCGAATTGAATGGGCGTGATGTCGTTTTGAAACGAATGCACGATGAACCCTGCCCCTATTATGACTTCGGGGAGAACAATAAGGTAATGCTGGAGGTTGGCGCCTATCATCGCTTAAAGGCCTGCGGAATCCGGCTGCCGGACCTGTTGGGCTATGATGAAGGGGGCAATTACCTTGTTAAAGCCTTTATCGACGGTGAAGTTGCCTCGGCGGTTA
>JAGRBF010000521.1:0-6991 GCA_020434205.1 Calditrichota bacterium
GGAACTGGGAGCTCAAGGATGCGGACTTCCGGCGCCTGGAGGATCAATTTGCCTCCACGGACGGCAAGGACAAGACCGTTCAGAAACAGAGTTACAACTTTAAAATTGGCCTGCACAAGCTGCTGCCCTCCTCGTGGAATCTCAATATTCCCCTTTTTATGCAGTACAACCGCAGCCTGGAAGTGCCCAAGTATTACTACAACAGCGATCGCCGCACCGGCTACGAGCTGGGCAGTTTCGGGGATCGTATGAGCGCCTTCTTCGGCCTGGATAATGTGGACCCCACCCTGTCCGACCAGGTCAAATACAACGACGGCCGCTCAATCGGCGGGGAATTTTCCCGCAAGGGGGATCAAAAGGACCCCTGGTATCTGAAATGGACCCTCAACCAAGTGCGTCTGGATCTGGATTATTCGGAAAGCGGCGGTTACAGTCCCACTGTTCTCATTCAGGAGGCCACCAAACTCAACGGGTCCTTCAATTATACCTTCCCCTTCGGGCGGGAGAAATATTTCAAGCCCCTTTCCTTCCTGGGCAACAGCGCCCTGCTGCGGGGACTTTCCAACCAGCGTTTGTACTATTTGCCTTCCACCGGATCGGTGAGCGCCAATTTCGTGGACAACCAGAGCCTGTCGCAAAATCGCAAGGAAAATTCGCCTACCGAGAAGGTAACGGTAACCTCCACCCGCAACCTCAATTTCAATTACAAGATGCTGGAGAGCCTCACCTTCGACGTGCGGCGCGACTATTCCAGCGATGCCTATCAGAAGGGATACCGGGCGGGGGAGCTGGTGCGCAAGGCCATCACCGAGCTGGATTTCGGCGAGGACCGCAACATCAACCAGACCTTTAACACCACCTTTTCGCCCAAGCTGCTGAGCTGGTTGAACGGCAACTATCGCTACGCCAGCAATTTTTCCTATTCCCTGCGGGATCCCAGCATCAACGACCGGGCAGCTACCCTTTCGGTAAACCAGGACTACCGTCTGGATTTTAAAATGGCCACTTTGATGGGAAAAATCTGGAAGCCCAAACCCAAAGCCAAGGGCGGTACTAACCGCCCGGCCGCCCCCAAGGGCCGCAGCGGGCGCCGCGGTGGGGGAGAGGATCCGGAATCGGGAAATCCGGAAGAGGGCAGCAAACCTGAGGACGAAGAAAAGGCTCCCCGCAAGGCCCCCAGCCTTAGCCTGCCCAATCCGGCGGTTATGATGTGGCAGTTGCTGAGTTCCTTCAAAACCTTCACCCTGGATTTCAAAAACCAGGATGCTTACGGCTATTCCAACCTGGTGGACATGCCCAGCTACGCCTTTCAGTTCGGCTTTTCCCCGGATATTCCTTTTGAAGAACGCAACGACGAATCCTTCAACAAAAACCTGATCGCCCCCAGCATCCGCAGCACCAATTCGGTGGACGGTAATATGCAGGTGGATCTTTTCAAAAACCTGAAGTCCAACTTCAAATACAACCGTCAGAAGGCCACCACCATTACCGACGCCAACAACAGCGAGACCGTTGCCAATACCGTGTTTTTTACCGGTGGGGATCCGGGCAGCGATACCAAGGACTGGTGGAATCTGGTGCCGGACTGGCGCTTCAGTTTAAACGGGGTCGAGAACCTGCCCATGTTTAAGAGCTGGGCCAAAAGCGCCTCCCTGGAGCACGCCCGCAGCGGTAAATACAACGAAAAAACCCGCTTCACCACCGCGGCTACCGATGGTGGTGATGGGGTGGTTACCGAGGGTGAACGCATCAAGGACAGCTTCGGTTTTTCCAACAGCTACCAGCCGCTGATCGGTTTGACGGTCAATACCAAGTGGGGGATTACCAGCTCCCTGCGCTCCAACCGTCAGGTAACCGTGGACTATCAGGCGGCCGGGGCCGCCACCCGCCGCGAGCAATCCGGGATCAACTTCACCGCCTCCTATGCGGTCAACAAAGGGTTCCGCCTGCCCCTGCCGTTTTTGGCCAACAAAAAACTCAATAACGAAATCACCTTCCAACTGGCCTTCGATTCCAACGAAAACACCAATTATTCGCGTAAACCCAACAGCAACGAATTTACCGAGCTGGATCTGGCCAAAAGCTGGAAGGTGCGGCCTTCGGTATCCTATCGTTTCAGCCAGAAGGTCAACGGAACCGCTTTTTACGAGCAGGGCAGTTCCGAGAACAAACGCACCGGGGTGACCTCGTATAAGGAATTCGGGATTAACGTGAACATCGCGATCCGGTAAACCGCCGGACGGAAAGACTGGGGAACGTGAGGACCGGAAGGCGGGAAGCCGATCGAACCGCGGATTTCTCCGGGGATGTTATTTCCGGGCGTCCGGCGCCCTGGCGGTTAACCAAAAAGGTTAAAATTGACGGAAAATCGTGAATATCAGGAAATGGCCCTGCCGCTGGCGGGTTTAAACGGGGACCTGCTCTCTGCCCTGTTGCAGGAGGCCGGTTGCCTGGGCATCCAGGAAGTCGCCGAGGATTTGTGGACGGTTTATTTTCCCGGGGACTGGCAGGCCGATCAGTTCAAAAGTCTTCGGGAAACCCTGCAGCGCCAGTGGCCGGCAGCGAACCTCTCCGGGATCCAGCTTAACCGCAAGCCCTTCGAAGACTGGAATGCGGAGTGGAAAAAGTTCTTTGTGCCCCGGCAAATGGTGCCGGAGGTGTGGGTGCGTCCCCCCTGGGAGGAGCTCCCCGCCGAAGCGAGCGGCCAGAGCCTGATTATCGATCCCCAAATGGCTTTTGGCACCGGTCACCACGAAACCACCCGGCTGATGATGCTGACCCTGATGGACCATCCCCCGGCCGGACAAAAAATCCTCGATCTGGGAACCGGCTCCGGGATTCTGGCCATTCTGGCCGCCAAACTGGGGGCCTCGGCCTGCCTGGGGATCGACAACGATCCGGAGGCGATCGACAACGCCCGGCACAATGCCGGCCTTAATCAGGTAGCGGGGGTGGACTTCCGGGTCGGCACCCTGGCCGATGCCGCCGGGCCTTATGATATGATTCTGGCCAATATCCATTTTGAAGTGCTGCGGGAACTGGCCACGGAATTCCAAAAATATCTGGCCCCGCAAGGATTGTTGATCCTGTCCGGCTTGCTGCAAACCGATCTGCCCGCCATCTTTGATATCTACGAGGCGGCCGGCTGGCAGAATGCGCAGCGTTTAAATCTGAACGAATGGGCGGCGCTCCTCTGGACGCCCCTGCATCCGAACGCGGGCTGAAAACGGCCCTTTTTTGCGGAGAATGATTATGAAAAATATGTGGCTCCTGCTGCTGGGGATAATTGCTTTGGTGACCTGGCGCTGTGAGGAAGTGGTGGAACCCGGGGATACCCCTCCGGATTTTGCCATCGCCCTGGTAGAAGCACCCCGGGCGATCAGCGCGCGCGGCGCAGGGGACGCCCCCCTTTACGCTGTTTCCTTTCGGGTAACCCATCCCGAAGGCCTGGCGGCGATCAGCGAAGTCCGGGCGGATTTCTCCGCGGGCGGTTCGACCGTATTTTCCCTGCCCTTGTTTGATACCGGCGGCCTGGATCCGGACCATCGGGACGTGGTCGCCGGGGACGGGATCTTTTCCAATACCTTTGCCGGGGATTCCACCGTTATTCCGATTGGCGATGTAGACCTGAGCGGGGTGGTGGTGGATGCCGGGGGGGATTCCCGCTCCGCTGCGGCCCAGACCCTGACCGTGCTCAACAACAAGGCCCCGCGGATTGTGGCCCTCTCCGCACCGGACACCCTTTATTCCGGTAGCGCACCGCTCACCCTGACCCTTACCGTTCAGGACAGCAACGGGGTGGAGGATATCGCCACGGCCACCCTGTATTTGCGGCGCAACGGCCAGGAAATCATCAATCGCCCCATGACCCTGGAAAGCAGTTCGGGGAACGACACCGCGGTTTTTGGCCTGAGTATCGACTCCAGCTTTGCGGCGGGGCGCAGCGGGGATTACACCCTGGCGTTCGAGGCCAAAGATGCTTCCCAGACCAGCTCCGGATTTTCGGAAAGGAACATCACCCTGGAAAATACCGCCCCCCGGTTATTTGCCAGCAACCTGCCCGATAGCCTGATGCTGCCGCCCACCGGTTTTTTCGACACCCTTCAGGTGAAAATCTCCGCCGCAGATCCCCAAAGCCTGGCCGATCTGGATGCGGTCTCCTTTGCGGTCTATCTGGAAGGGGGAACCCCCGGCGCCAGTATCGAAATGTTCGACAACGGCAATTTCGACGACCATGGCGACCTGACCGCGGGCGACGGCCGTTACGGCCGCATTATTCAACTGGCCTCCACCAATACCCCGGGAACCTATTTCTTCGATTATCTGGCGCTGGACAAGGCCGGCAATGCCTCGGTGGTTGTGCAGGACACCCTGGTTCTGGTCCCCTTCTCCGGCGCGCCTGTGAATCTCGGGGAAACGGTGCCTTTGACGGGAGAGTAGGAGAGTGGTAGCATGGTTAAGTGGTAGGGTGGTTAGAAACTTATCGTCATCAAACATAAAGATCCTGATTATGCGCAATTTTCGTTTTGTATTACTCCTGCTCCTTCCGGCCTCATTGCTGTTCGGACAGGTCAGCAAGACCTTCCAGCTTCTGGAGCCCGGGATATTTGACCGCGGGGGTCTGGTAGGCAACGCCGTCACAGATTTGCTCTACGGAAGCGGCAGCCTGTATGTCGGCACCGGCTTTGGGATCAGCATCTCTCCCAATCAGGGAGAATCCTGGCAGAGCTACACCCCGGCGGATTACGGCTTTAAGGGCGGGGTTTCCGCCATGACCCTGGGACCGGACGGGACCCTGTGGATCGCCACGGCCTACGATACCACCGTTCAGGAGGGGGAAACCCTGCAGATCGGCGGGGGACTGCGCTACCTGGCGCCCGGGGCCACCGAATGGGGATTTATTTCCCAACCGGTGGATGCGGTTACCGATACGGCAGGGGGTATGAAGCCCACCACCACCCGGGTTCAGAACGTCACCTTTGATGTGGCGGTAACCGACAGCCAGGTGTGGATTGCCACATTCGGCGGGGGGCTTCGTGTTTCCGAAGACCGCGGGGCAACCTGGCGGGTGGTCACCACCGACGGACAGCCATTCGACGTGCTGAACGCCGCTTACGGGCTTAACCACCGCGGATTTGCGGTGATCACCGATACCAGCGGCACCATCTGGGTGGGTTCGGTTCAGGGAATCAGCCGCTCCACCGACCGCGGCGACAGTTGGGAACGTTTTACCTACACCAATCAAAGCGAGCCCATTTCCGGGAACTGGGTTATCGGCCTCTTCCACAATCCCTACGACAACAGCATTTGGGCCACCACCCTGCGCAGCACCGAAGCGGATGAATTCAACGCTATCAGCCGCACCGGCAATCAGGGGCAAAGCTGGGACATTATGCTGGCTGAGGAACTCTCCGACGGCACCTTTCCCCGCGCGGTGGCCTTTTACGACTCCGCGGTGTATGTGGCCACGGAAAAAGGCATCTTCAAGAGTATCGACGACGGGGCCAACTGGTTCCTGATGCCCCCCATCCGCGATGCGGTCTCCGGCGAGGGGCTTTACACCACCACCTTCTATTCCGTGGCGACCTCCCCGGCGCCCGGTCCCGAACATCGCTTCTGGGCCGGTTCCCTGGATGGTTTGGGGGCCACCGCCAACAGCGGCTACGACTGGACGGTTTACCGCAGTTTCGTAAGCACCCGCAGCGAAAGGCAGGATCCCGCGGTTTACGCCTATCCCAACCCTTTTTCGCCCACCCAAACCGATCGTCCCTGTCGTTTCCAGTTTGATGTGGACGGCGCCGGAACCGCCCGGGTGGAAGTTTATAATTTCGCCATGGAAAAAGTGGTGACCCTGAGTGCGGAAATCGGATCCCTGGCAGTGGCCGGCAACGATCGCTCCATCGCCTGGGATGGGCGGGACAGCAACGGCCGCCTCCTGGACAACGGGGTCTATTTCTTCCGCGCCGATGTGGACGGCCAGGTAAACTGGGGCAAGGTGGTAATTATTAATTAGGGATCAGGGTGATAGATTTTTTGTTGATGGTTTTAAATCTGAGGATAATATGAAATACCACATCGGAATTACCTGGAAATCGATCCTGTGCCTTCTGTGCCTGGGCAGCTTTGTCCTGGCGGAGGGCAGCGGGGGATTCGCCGGCTCCTTTCTCCGGGTCGGCCTGGGTCCGCGAGCCCTGTCCATGGGGAATGCCCAGGTGGCCACTTCGGACAATATTTACGGGTTGTTCTACAATCCGGGCGGCGTTGCCCACCTGAAAGACCGGGAGCTGGCCCTTTCCCTGAGCAATATGTCCCTGGACCGGCGCTTCAATTTTATCGGGATATCTACCCCCCTTCCTCCTTTTGCCGGGGTGGCTTTCGGCTGGATAAACAGCGGCGTCAAGGACCTGCGCTCCTATAATTCCAACGGGGAAGATGTCGGTGAGGTGGAAAACGGCACCAATGCGGTTTATGCGGCTTTTGCCATCCAACCCATTGCCATGGCCCAAAAGGACGGGGCGCTGAAGAAGGTGCCGGCCGATTTTCTCAGCATTGGTCTGGCGGTGAAGTTTTTACAGGAAGACATTTCCGATAAAGGTGATTTTGACTATTCCGCCAACGGGGTTGGGGTCGATTTCGGGGTGCTGCTGCGGCCTGTCGCCTCCTTGTCCCTGGGTTACCAGATCAAGGATCTCGGGTCGAAATTGTCCTCCAATACCAACGACCTCTTTACCCGGGGATCACAACTGGACAATGCCTTTCCCCTCACTCAGAAAGTGGGTCTGTTTTGGATCAGCCCCCTCAAATGGGCCGCCCTGGCCTACGATTTTGAGTGGAACGACAAGGGAACCGAAAAACAGCACGCCGGTCTGGAGCTGAGCTCGGACTATGCGGTGGGCCGGGTCGGCTACGACGACGGGCGTTTTACCGCCGGTGGGGGCATCGATTTTGACGCCATTCAGGGATTGCGAATGGCTCTGGATTACGCCTTCGT
>JAGRBF010000521.1:7186-8136 GCA_020434205.1 Calditrichota bacterium
AACTGAAACCGGACGGATCTGCCCCGGCACCGGAAAATCTGCTCGTTCTGCGGTTATCCGCGGACCAACATGGATAGCTGGTGTACGTCCGTTCTCCAAAGCAGGTGTGGGCACGGAAGTTCAGTGCCTGGCAAAACCTAAAAACATAAATTCTTCGCGCCTTCGCGTTTTCGCGGTTGAATAGCAAAATTGGGTTTGGTTGCCTGACATGAGTTTGTAATATTGGGCTGATTGTGTTTTAATACCCCATTCAACAAGGGTAAACGGAATGATGAAAATGACAGTTGTTTTTCTCCTGGTGGCAATTGGGCTGGGAAACGTTTTTGCCCAGGACGCCAACGAGGGCGCCACCGGGATGGCCTTTCTGAAGGTCGGGGTGGACGCCCGGGCCGCCGGAATGGGCGAGGCGGTAACCGCGGTTGCCAACAACGCCAATGCCGCTTTCTGGAATCCGGCCGGCATCCTGGGGGCCGAACGCAGCAACCTGCAGCTCACCCACAATGCCTGGCTGCTGGACGTGGATGGTCAGGCCGGTGCGGTGGTCTTCAAACGGCAGAAATCCGCCATTGGCCTGCATGTTCAAACCATGGGAGTAGCCGGGATTCCGGTGCGCGATCTGCCCACCGATGTCCCGCTGGACGAAACCAGCGCCACCTATGCCGCCATGGGAATAACCTATGCCCGTCCCTTCGGCGAGCGGCTGGAGGCGGGCTTAAACCTGCGCTATTTGTTTGAAAAGATCTTTGTTTACACCGCCAGAGGATACGCCGCCGACCTGGGACTGCGCTACCACTTCAATCCGCAAATTACGGTTGCCGCGGCCTTGCAACACCTGGGCAGCATGAACGAACTGCGCAGCGCCGCCACCAAACTGCCCACCACCTTCCGGGCGGGTGGCGCCTATCAGCCTGCCGCGGCTTTCGGCCCTGCCACCGTATTGCTGGCCGCCG
>JAGRBF010000054.1:0-7193 GCA_020434205.1 Calditrichota bacterium
CGGGTGATCGTTTCCACCGACGATCCGGAAATCGCGGAAATCGCCCGGGAATACGGGGCGGAAGTGCCCTTTCTACGACCGCCGGGGATTGCCGAAGACGACACCCCGGATTTTCCGGTTTTTATCCACGCCCTCACCTGGCTGGCGGAAAACGAGGATTACTATCCGGACTTTCTGGTTCAGCTGCGTCCCACCTCGCCGATTCGCTGGCCGGGGATGGTCGATGAGGCGGTTGCCGCGCTGCAGGGAGAACCCCGGGCGGACAGCCTGCGGGGGGTTATTCCCGCCGGTCAGAATCCTTACAAGATGTGGCGCAAAGAGGGAACCTTTATGCGGCAATTAATGGACTTCCGCTGCCCGGAACCCTTCAATTTACCCCGCCAGGCCCTGCCGGAATCCTATTGGCAAACCGGGCACATCGACGTGATCCGCCGCCAGACCATTGTCTATAAACATTCCCTGAGCGGAGAGAAGGTGTTGCCCCTGCATATCGATGCCCGCTACGGCATCGACATCGATACTGAGGTGCATTGGGCGTTCGCCGAATGGCTGATCGAAAACGACCAACTCGAAGTGGTTTTGCCCGTTTCCCGGCCGGTTGCCGCGGATTTATAAGGATCCGCACCCTCGGGTTTTCCGGGGTTCTGGCAGTATTGCGGTAAAAAAATCATTTTCAAAGTGAGGAGGCTGAGATGGCCGGATTCCAGCATTTAAAGGAAGAATTTGAGCGCCGCGGATTTGTGGTGCTGCGCGGTGTTCTGGAGGGGGATCGGGTTTCCCGTTACAAGAAAATCCTGGTGGAAATGGCCGGGAATTATCAGAAAAGCTGGACCCTTCCCGATGGGGTGGCCCAAACGGAGGCCTTTTGGGAAGCGGTAACCAATCCGCGTTTGCACGGGGTACTGGAGAGTTTGTTTGATGGCGAAGGTTATGCGTTTCTCCAGCACAACGATCTGCACGTTGGGTTTTCCTCCCCGGCCTGGCATCGGGACAGCATCAACCGCACTTTCGGAGTGGGTCCGGATTGGGACGAGAGCATCGAACCCTACCGGCTGGTGCGGGTGGGGACCTATCTGCAGGAATTTGCCGGCAGCGGCTTCAAGCTGGGCCTTATTCCCGGCAGCCATCGTCCGGCGGAGCACCTCGATCCGGAAATCCACAAACAAATCGAAAGGCGTTCCGGGACCCTGGCCGGCGGGGTGAAGATGCTCAGCGGCAAGGACTTTCTGGAGGACTTCGCCGAGTGGGTGGCCACCGAACCCGGCGACTGCGTGATCTTCGATCCCCGGGTTTTGCATACCGGCAGCCGTTTCGAGGGGGCCAAATTCAGTTTCTTTATGGGATTTGGGGTTCCCAACAGCCATTTTTTCAACCACTATCACTACTACCGCCATTTGCGCAAGGATCTCGGCTACCGGGCTTTCCCGGAGGGGTTTGCGGCGCTGTTGAAGAGCTCGGGCCTCTACGCCCCGGAGAAAGAAGGGGCGGGAGAAATCGAGGGGGCCTGGGTTCCCGGCGCCACCTATAACCGGCTGGCGAAGTGGTTTAAGTCGTAAGGGTTCTAACCACTTAGCACGCCTGGGCGTGGACCGGGTTGAGCAATTCGCGTCCCACCTCGGCAATCTGTCGGGCGGCATTGCCGTTCTGCAGCGGGGTGAGGCGCTTGAGATCCTCGAGGTCAATATCGGAATAGACCTCCTTGCCCAGGGCCAATCCCACGTAGACGGTGGTGGAATAAGCGGTGATGAGCACCTGGCAATTGGCAATCATCTCCTCGGCGCTGCCGGAGGTGTAAACCAGGGCTCCCGGCGCCCAACGGTTGATTTCCGCGGTAGAGCGGGCGAAATTTTCGTTGGGATGAAGTTTGAAGATCAGTTGGCGTCCCGCGGCAATTTCCACCGCCCGGTCGATAAAACGGCGCCGGTTTTCGAATTTGAAGGTTTCCCGGGCGTCCGAGGTGCAAACCAGAACGAAGTCCCGGTGGGGGAAATCGTTGTCGTAATAGCGCTGGCAATTATCGAAGTTGGGAATGCCGGTTACCCGGATTTTCTCCGGCTGCACCCCTTTGCTGATAAAGAGGTCCCGGTAGCCTTCCGAGGCCACACAAAAATAACGGTAGGCGTCGCTGAGGCCGTTGGTGGCGGTGCCGGCAGTCCAGCGGGGCAGGAAAGGCATGCTCTTATACAGATGATACAGCCAGTTTTCGGGATCGGTCATCCCTTCCTGAACCAGGACGATGGGCAGATGGCGGATGTTTTCCTGGATCACCAGATCGCTGCCGGTAAAAACCAGGTCGTAATCGTGGCTTTCTCCCCCGAAGTCGATGTTCAGACGGTGGTCCTGCAGGTAGGTCCTGCAGCGATTAACCAGTTTTTCGCCCAAAACGGTGGTTCGGGTAAGGCCCATTTTGGTTAAAAATTTTTCCAATCCCTTATCCGCGTAATAGGGGGTAAAATAGGGTTGGAATTCGGGGAGTTCCCTGGCAATCTGGTGCATCTGGGATGTCTGGTTAATAGATCCGCCGATAAACAAAACTTTGCGCATTTCGACCTTCCGTTTCTTTAGGGAGCGTGGCCCGGGGTGTTGTCTATGAGAAAATTGCCCGATGGATCCCGGCCAAAAAATTGCAGGGATGGCGGACCAGACATATCATGTCTGACGTTCTGGCCTGTCCCCGGTGATGTTGTGATAAACGATTAACATGAATAAAAATTACGGGACCCGGTGTTACAAAACGGTGTAAAAGGGATGTTGAATCGCCCACCAACCGTTTAAGGGAAGGGAAAGCGAAAAAAATCCGTCGCCTGATGTGCCCGGGGTGCATCAAACGACAGGAAAAACCAAAATTCATTTTACGGATGGAAAGCATATCGATATGAGTATAACCAAACGTCTGGCCGGACTGATCTGGATTTCCCTGCTAATCGCCAACCTGTGGGGTGGGGTAGAAGACATTCCCCAGGTGCCGGCCGGGGTGATCGGCGCGCAGGACAGCCTTTTCGATGCGGCGTTGGTAGCGGGACGAAAATTTATTCTGGCCGACCGGTATGAGGAGGCGGTGGCCTATTACGACAGCATTCTAACCCTTTATCCGGAGCAACCGGGGCCGCATTTTTTCCTGGCGGCCACCTATCAGAGCTGGATGGGCACCTACCGCATCAGCGCTTATCAGGAGCCCCTGGAAAAGCACGTTAACGAGACCATTCGCCTGGGGGAAAAACTGCTGGAGACCCGTCCGGAAGATCCCTGGCTCAATTTTTACATTGGCGCAGCCTACGGATACCGGGCCTTTTTTAAGGTGTTGAGTTTTAACTTTATCGGGGCTTATCTGGACGGGCGCAAGGGGATTGACAACCTGGAAACCTGTCTGGATAAAAATCCGGAGATCTACGACGTGTATCTGGGGCTGGGGTCTTATCACTACTGGCGCACCGCGCGTTCCAAATTTATCCGGGTGGTGGCCTTCTGGATGAGCGATCTGCGGGACCTGGGGCTCAAACAAATCCGCTTTGCCGCGGAACACGGCCGCTACTCGCGACCGGAATGTATGCTGGGTCTGGTGGTGGCTTATTTCGACTATGAGAAATACGACGAAGGGTTAGAAGCGCTGGCCTGGTACAACGAAAGTTACGATTACAAGCTTTTGACCTCTTACTACTATCACGGACGGCTTCTGATGGCCAAAAAGCGCTATCAGGAGGCTATCCCGCAGTTTGAGGAGATGTTGCGCGGCCTTCACAAAGAGCCCGGCAGCGCCCTGGGTTTTGCCATCGAATGCAACTACTGGATTGCCAAAGCCTATCGGGAAATGGGGGACAAAAGCAAGGCCCTCCACTATGCCGGTCTGGGCTTGGTGGATCTGGAAAAACGCAACAACGATGCGGAACTGGACGGGCCTTTTGAGAGCTTCTCGGACATCAAGGACAAATTGAAGGATCTCCACAAGGAACTGAGTAAATCGTAAGCCAGCCGTTGGCGGTTGGCCGTCCGCCGTCCGGAAATTCCCGGCGGCTTACGGCCAACTTGTCAACCTCTATTTAAAGGTCACCACCATCTGATCGTGGAGTTCCACCTTCACCCCTTTGAGGTCCTTTAACACCTCCCGGGTCTCCTTGATCGAACGTTTGTGGGCGCCGTTCAGGCGTTCCAGGGCTTCCGGATTTTCGATTTTATCGATGTCGATGTCGTAAAGAATCAGATTGTTGCCGTCCCGAAAAGTGGCGTTGGTTTCCTGAATGTTGCCGTCCACCTGCACGAGCATGGAAAAGCGCATGCCTTCCAGGAATCCTTTGACCATGTCCAGGTCTCCATCGCCGTCTTCGTCCACGTCAATATCGGATTCCCCTTTCATATCGTGATCCATATTGACGGTGAGGGTGGGGGAGGAGCCGCCTTCGAAGTGAAAGGTCATGCCTTCCATGCCTTCAAAACCCTTGTCCTTGTGTTTTTTGGAATCGATGCGCAGTTCGTTGATATTGTCGAATTCGTAGGTAACCGAATACCCTTCATAATTGTCCTTGCGCACCGGCTTGCTGTTGACGTAACGCACCCCCCGACCCATATCATGGGCATCGCGCTTCAGGTCCTCCACATCATAAATGCCGTAGTGAAAATCCAGGTCATCATCCCCCAGTCCTTCAAATAACTTGACCAGGTTGGACAACCCCTGCTTGATCATCACCACCTGGCGAACCGTTCCGCTGCCGTCCTTGTGAACGGTGACCAGAGTATTCACCTGGACGCAGCTAAACAGCAGCAGTCCCGCCAGGACCAGCAAAAAATTTCGTCTGAAAGTTTTCATCGCTTCTCCACCAATGTTAAGTCCGAATTTTTTATAACTCATGTTACGCAACCAAACCCATTTTTGCTATTTAACCGCGAAGCCGCGAAGCCGCGAAAGGACAAGCAGATTTTCCGGTGCAGGGTCAGATCCGTTCGGTTTCAGCTTTCGTGATTTCGTGATTTCGCGGTTAATGGGCCGCAAATCGCTTCTGGCCGTAACGTCAGTTATAAAAACGTGAGGCGGGGGAATTTGTTGCACAAGCAATTTCCCTCAATCCGGACATAAAAATGCCCATAGCACATCTCATTTTTCAAAAAGTTTGAGCGAAAGTGCAAATCCGGGGTTGACGAATAGGGGATAAAGCCATAAACTTGTAGGCTACGGTAAAAGAGATCGTTTTGTTTCAGTTTTAACCTTTAATCGAAGGAAGGTTACCGCGAATGGGGAATCGCCTATCATGGAATTGGGTCCTGTTGCTGCTGCTCATTTCCTCACTTTACGGTGGTAATACCGGAAAAATCACCGGAACGGTGGTGGACAAGGAGACCGGGGATCCGCTGATCGGGGCCAACGTCATTCTTGACGGTACCGAATTGGGAAGCTCTACCGATGTGGACGGATTTTATTCGATCATCAATGCTCCCCCGGGTAACTACACCCTGATGGCCTATTACGTCGGCTATGCCACGGTGGTGGTGGAAAATGTGCGGGTAAATGTAGACCGGACCACCCGCATAACCGTTACCATGAGCCCGGAAACGGTAGCCGGCGAAGAGGTTCTGGTGGAGGCGCAGCGACCGGCGATTGAGATGGACCGCACCCACAGCGCCTCGGTGGTTTCCTCGGAAACGGTGGAATTGATGCCGGTAACCGAGCTGAGTGAGGTGCTGGAATTACAGGCCGGGGTGGTGAGCAGCGACGGCAATTTGCACTTTCGCGGCGGGCGGGCCCGTGAGGTGACCTACATTGTGGACGGGGTGCCGATTACCAACGCTTTTAATCAGGATGGCGGCAACAGCGTGGTGGTGGAAAATTCCATGATCGAGGAGCTGGAGGTGATCAGCGGAACCTTTAACGCCGAATACGGCCAGGCCCAGTCCGGGGTGGTTAATATTACCACCAAACGCCCCGCCCGGCAGTTCTCGGGGAGCGTGGAAACCTACATCGGCGAATACCTCAGCAACCAGGACGATGTTTACCTGGGAATCAGCGATTTCGATCCCCTGGCCGAGCGCGACCTGCAGCTAAATCTGAGCGGGCCGATCCTGAAGGACAAACTGGGCTTCAGCTTTTCGGGTCGTTACAGTCTTTTTGAGTCGCCGGATTGGTACGAAAAACGCTACAGTCCCCTGGACGGGTGGCGGGTGGCGGCCTACGACCGCTGGTTTGTGCAGGCCAATCAGTCCGATCTGGACGAAAGCGGGGTAATTCCCATTCCCGATTCGCTGACCACCGGCGATGGCTCCCGCGGTCCGCTCCTGACCGCCGAAAACATGTCCATGAACTTTAAGCTGCTCTTCCAGCCGCATCCCAAGGTGTCCTTTACCTACCAGACTTTCGGTTCCACCCGCGAGTTTGAGGGCATTCCGGGTGCGGATTTGCGGGCCACCAATTTCCTGCGGCGTTTTCAGCCGGACGGCTACGGCACGGCGCGCTCCTGGCAGTATTCGCATTTTTTCCGCTTTCAGCATTTCCCCTCGGAAAATTTCTTCTACAACCTGGGCGCCTCTTACCAGCACGAGGACGGGGAATACTACCTCAACAAGGAAAACAAGATTGCCCGTTACCCGGGTGACGACGGAATTATGCTGTTCAGCTCCTTCACCGGCCCTTACGCTATCGGCACCATCCCCATTTTTTACGGCGGGGCGGACGATCGCGGTTTTGTCGACCAATGGTTGTTGAACGGTGATTTCAACTGGCAGGTCAACAAAAGCAACTTCATCAAGGGTGGTTTTTTGGTGAAGCAGCACTTTATTAACATCTATGCCCGCGGATTCCTGGAGAATGAGGTCTGGCGGGATACCAAGTGGCTGCCCGAGTTCGAAAACCTGATTGGTCCTCTGGGAATTACCTTCGATCAATACTGGAACATCATGAGCGATTACTGGCGCAACTGGGAAGCCAACACCAACTCGGTGCGCTACCGCCAGGTGGAAGCGGACGATGCCGGCAATTTCCGCGATTTCAACATTTATCCCATGGAAATGGCCTTTTTCCTGCAGGATAAAATTGAAATGGGGGACATCATTGTTAATGCGGGCCTGCGGGCGGATATCTTTCAACCCAACGAGGTGGTGCCGATCAACCTGCGCACCGAATCCTTCAATCTGGGCGCCGGCAGTAACCTGGAAGATGCCACGATCAAGTATCAGCTGAGCCCCCGCCTGGGGGTTTCCTTCCCGATTTC
>JAGRBF010000054.1:7297-18863 GCA_020434205.1 Calditrichota bacterium
TGGAGGGGCGGACCATGGGTAACGCCAATCTGGAAGCGGAGCGGACCATCGCCTACGAAATCGGCCTTCAGCAGGCGGTTAACGACCAGGTGGCGGTTAACGTGACCGTTTACCACAAGGATTTCCGCAATTTGCTGGGGATCGAACAGCTCACCACGGTGGACAATATCGCCTATCAGCGTTACGTCAACCGGGATTACGGGGCCAGCAAGGGCTTTAGCCTGGAGATTACCAAAAGCGGGGGGTTGATCACCGGTGGGGCCAACTACGCCTTTTCCTTTTCCGACGGCAGTTCCTCGGATCCCAACTCCCTGGAGTTGATCAACACCGCCATCTCCATCGGCGGAGACAGCGAAGTTTTTGCCGAACGGCGCATCCTGCCCCTGAACTGGGACCAGCGCCATACCTTCAACGCCTACATCAACATGCAGCGCAAGGATAACTGGAGCGTTGGCCTGGTCGGCTATATGTATTCCGGACAGCCTTACAGCCCTACTTTTGTGGAGCGTTTTGACCTCAGCGACCGCGAGTACCGCTCGTTGGGCAACAAACCGGTGATCTGGAATGTTGACCTGAAGGCCAAAAAGCAGCTGAAGTTCTTCGGCCTGAAAGGCAGCCTTTTCCTGAAGGTGGACAACCTTTTCGACAACCTGAACGAAGAGAACGTTTTTTCCTCCACGGGACGGGCCGACCAGATTGCCCGTTTACCTGAGGTCGCCAAACTGCTTGTCCAGGAAATTCAGGGCCGCGGCCTCCTGACCCTCAAGGAAACCGATATTCGCCCCCACTTTTTCTCCACCCCGCGCAAGCTGCAGTTGGGGGTCGAATGGAAATTCTAACGAAAATGACCGGCAATACCTCAGATCTAACATCGAATGGACACGGCTTCATGAAAGAATTGGTCAGTAACTTTTTTTCCGGCCGGGGAAAGGCGATTTCCCTTTTCCTGCTTTTGTCGGGATTGATGATGCTTTCTCCGCTCCCGGGGCAGGAACTTCGGGATAAATTTGAAGGACGGCATGGCGAACCGCGCCCCAATATTGAGGGCACGCGGGGATATTCCCGGTTTTCCAAGGATATTCTGCAGAGCCAGGGACATGCCAGATACCTGCGCTTCGCCCAGCACGACGGGAACCTGGTAACCGGCGGGGTGATCAATTCCGGCCTGTTGTCTTTTTCCCAGGTGTCCAACTCGCCACGGATCAGCTGGCCCAAGGGCTCCCTTTCGGCCAGCTATATCTACGGCGCCTATTTTTACGTGGCCGCCGAGGTGACGGACGCCAACGGCGACACCATTGCCATCGTCAGCGATAATTACCGCGTTAATGAGGAACGCTCGCCGGACGGAACCCACTATTACGGGACCATGCCGCTGCCGGGTTACTTCAACCTGGATTCTCCCAATGCCACCGAAACACCGCTGGTTTACGGGGTTTCCGAGGATGTCGGGGCCGATGGTTTGTACGGCACCAACGACTTCGGCGAGGGCGACGGGATTCTTCAGTCGGGTGAGGACATCAACGGCAATGGAATTCTGGATACCCGCCTTCAGAACGTGGTGAACTGGCTGGCTATTACCCACCGCAAGGAAACCTGGCCGGAATACTGGCCGGTTGGCTCCTACGCCGGGGATCCCCGCCAACCCGGAGATCGCTTCGGCGGCCCGCGGGCCCAGAAGTGGAACGGGGAATTCGGAGCCTATATCCGCGCCGATCAGGAGTCCTATTATGTTATGGACGACCGCGAAAACGACGAATTTGACTATTATCCCTTCGGCGATCCGCGCCCCTGGCCGGACGGTCGTCGCGGTTTGGGGATTACCACCGAAGCCCGGGTTTACCAGTGGAACGCCCGCCTGGCTGAGGACATCATGATCGCCATTTACGACATCACCAACGAAGGACAAGACCTGGATAAGGTGGTAGTGGGGATGTATGTGGACCCGGACATGGGCGGCAGCTTTACCAACGACGACGCCAACTTCAACGATAGGGACGACATCACTTATACCTGGAACAAACTGTTCCTTTCCAGCAACGGGCTGCCCCTGGGCTATTTCGGATTTGCCTTCCTGGAAAGCCCCGGTTTGAGTCAGGACGGGATCGACAACGATGGTGACGGGCTGGTCGACGAGAGCCAGCAAAACGGCATTGATGACGACGGCGACTGGATTGCCGGAGAGGACCTGAACGGCAACGGGGTCTGGGACACCGAGGACGTCAACTATAACGGGATGCTGGACCCCGGAGAGGATATAGACGGCAACGGTTTGCTGGATATCGAGCCGGTGAACGACGACGTCGGTTTCGACGGCCTGGGGCCCCAGTTTTTCGGTTATCCCGGACCGGACGAGGGCGAATTTAACTTCCGGCCGGATCCCTTCGAGCCCAATTTCGAATTTACCGATAACGACGAATCCGACCAGGTGGGGCTGACCTCCTGGTACCTGCGCGACACCGGTTCCCGCATGGCCAACGACCAGGAATTCTGGGATCTGGAGCTGCGCGCCGGGATTTTCAACGTGCAGGAAGGCTATCAGCGGGATATCGCCTTTACCTACGGCAGCGGCTTTGTTTCCTTTGCCGGCACGGAACGCACCCATCGCTATGCCATTGCCCTGCTGTTCGGCAACGACCTGGACGACATTTTGCGCAACAAACGCACCATGCAGCAGATTTACGATAACGATTACAACTTCACCAAGCCGCCCCTGCAGCCCAATTTGACCGTTACCGCGGATGACGGCAAGGTGTTCCTGGCCTGGGACAATCTGGCCGAACGCAGCCGGGATCCCATCTACGGTTTCGATTTCGAGGCTTATTACATCTACAAAAGTACCGAGCCGGCTTTCAAGGAGATCAAAACGATTACCGACGCCTTTGGCAACCCTCTGTTGTTTAAACCGCTGGCTATCTTCGATCTGGATAACGGGTTGTTCGGAGCTCACCCGGTGCGGTTGGGCAGCGAGCTCGGCGGCGGCAGTGATCTGGGGATTACCTATAATATGGGAACCGACAGCGGACTGCAGCATCATTTTGTGGATGAAGAGGTTACCAACGGACGGACCTACTACTACGCGGTGGCTTCCATTGACCAGGGATACCACCCCAGTTTTTATCCCAATATTTCTGAGCTCGACAACCTGCTTGCCGTGTCTCCCACCGAATGTCCGGTCAATATCCAGACCGATCCTTTGGGTCGGGCCATTGCCTTCGATCGCAACACCGCCCAGGTTATTCCCACCGAGCGATCCGGCGGTTGGGTGCCCCCCACCCTTAGCGAAGCGGGCATCGAGCACGTGTCCGGCGACGCCACCGGGTCCGTGGCAATCGAAATCTACAGCGCCCTTGAGGTTAAATCCGGCAATCGCTACCGGGTGGAATTCGGTGATGACGGGGTTCATGAGCCCCTGGATCCCAGTTACCTGACCGGTCTGACCAATCAAATTACCCTGACCAACCTCACCGAGGGAACCGTGTTGTACATCCGCAACGACCCGGTTAATGCCGATCGCAGCGAAGAACTGATCGCCGAGGGTTTCCGGGTGGTCATGTTTAACGACGAGAACTGGGTCGATTCCACCCGGACCGGCTGGAGCGCCGGAGATTGTAACATGAACCTGGTGGACATCAACCGGACCCAGGGTGGGGGCACCGGGGTGGCCCGGGATTACGAAGTGCGGATCCGGGCCGAAAATGCCGATACCTCGGTGATCCGCCGCCCGGCCAACTTTTCGGTGTACGACGTTACCGATCCCGGCAACGAGATTAAAATGCCCTTTTTGCACCGCGATTTCGGTGCCCGGGGTATTCTGGACAACGGCGACCGCATTATCATTTACAACGTTCCTTCCGGCAGCAATCGGGTAGACCTGTGGACCTGGGAATTCCTGTTCCCGGCCGATCTGGACAGCGCCGATTGGCGACTTCCCGAGGAGGGCGATGTCATGAGTATCTACACAACCAAGGAATTCGACCGAAGCGACGTTCTCGAATTTACCCTGGTGGGGAACGAATATACCCAACGCCGGGCGCTTACCGATCTGGACAGCATCTACGTGGTGCCCGATCCCTACATCGGGGTAAGTTCCCTGGAACGCAAGGTGCTCAATCCGGAAGAGGGGCGAGGCGACCGGCGGATCGATTTCGTGAATCTGCCGCGGCAATGCACGGTGACCATTTTCACGGTTTCCGGAAAAATGGTCCGCAAGCTCAACTATTCCGCCTCGGATGATAACCGCCGCCTCTCCTGGGACATGCGCACCAAGGACGGGCTGGAAATTGCCCACGGGGTGTATTTCTACGCCGTAGAGGTTCCCGGGGTCGGCACCAAAACCGGCAAGTTCGCCATTATCAAGTAGAAGGGATTGATAGCGTGAATAAGATGATCAAACAGTTTTGCGGAGTTACCCTGAGCTTGCTGCTGCTTTCCGGTTTCCTGACCACGGTAAGGGCGCAGTTCGAAACAAACGTCTCCAATGTCGGTACCACCGCGGCGCCCTTCCTGGAAATCGGGGTAGGGGCCCGGGCCATGGCGATGGGCGGGGCCTATGTGGCCCTGGCCAACGATCCCACGGCGGTTTATTACAATCCTGCCGGCATTGTCTGGTCGGATCGTATGCAACTGGAGCTGATGCACAATGAATGGTTGATAGACACCAATTTCGACTTTATCGCCGCAACCCTGCCCCTGGGTTTTTTCAACTCGTCGATCGGGATGAGCATGACCATGGTGGACTACGGCGAGCAGAAGGTGCGCACCGTGGAACGCCCCACCGGAACCGGAGAACTTTACGGCAGTCGTGATTACGCGGTCACCCTATCCTACGCCTCAGCAATGACCACCCAGTTTAGCTTCGGAATCTCCGCCAAATACGTCAACCAGAAAATCTGGAACGTCAGCGGAGGCACCATGGCCATGGACGTAGGGGTGTTTTACAATACCCCGGTGCAGGGATTAAGAATGGGGATGAGCATCAATAATTTCGGTGGGAAAATCCGCATGTCCGGACGCGATCTTCACTCTACCTTCGATCCGGATCAGCAGAATGGCGGCATCGACCGCATCCCGGTAGAAATACTCACCGACGGTTCCCCGCTGCCGGTGATCTTCCGGGCGGGGATATCCTACCAGCGTGAGGTCGGTATGTTCGGTTCGATTCTGCTGACCGGGGACCTCAAACACCCCAACAACAATACCGAAAGTGTGAACCTGGGGGCGGAATACGGTTTCGGAAATACCTTCTTTCTGCGCGCCGGTTACGCCAACCTTTGGGAGCGCGACAGCATCAGCGGCATAACCATTGGCGGCGGGGTGGATTACGTGACCCCGGGCATTCCGGGATTCCGTGTGGACTATGCCTTCTCGGACTGGGGTGTTTTGCAGGATGCCCATCGCTTTTCGCTGGGAATTGTTTTTTAGGTAGCAAGGAATTAGGCTGTAGGTAATTTAGGCTATAGGTTCATACCCTTTCGCTCCAGCCCAGGCACCTACAGCCTAAACACCTACAGCCTAAACACCTCAGCCAACGTTTTACAACCAGGATAGATTTGAAAATGTTTTACAAAAACCTCAGGAGATGGTCGCTGCCGGTGGCCATCTCCTTGTTGCTTTTCCCGGGCTGCGGGGAGAAATCCCCGGAAACCGGCGAGGCGGCCGTGGTGGCCGAAGTGGGGGAAGCGTGCATCCGGGTAAAGGATTTCCGGCTGACCTTCGAGGGCGCCATTTCCCCCCAGAAACGCGGCCCCAATCCCAAAATGGCCATCCTGCAGGATATGATCCGGGAAAAACTCCTGGCCCTGGAAGGATACCGGCAGGGGGTGGAGCAGCGCCCCGCGGTGCGGGATGCGGTGCACCGCCTGCGCAATGAGCTGATGGTGGAAGCCCTTCTGGAAGAAAAGGTCAAATCCCGGATCCGGATCTCCCGGGAAGAGATCGAAGAAGCCATCAACAAATCGAAGGTTTCCTTCAAGTTTCGCTACTGGTCCGAAGGGGATCGGGCCACCGCGGAAAAGGTAGCGGAAGAGATGCGCCGGCGCGGCTATTCCCCGGTGGTCGACGAATTGATTGCGGCAAATCCCGAACAGCACATCGATCCGGCCCGCCTGACCACCGACTACCTCACCAACGAATCGGTGCCGGAAGATATTCTGGCGGCCATCGGCGCAATCCCGATCGGGGATATCTCCCAACCTCTTTTGCGGGACGGTCGCTATTTCATCTTTCAGGTGTTGGATATCCGCCGCAGCGGGGTAACCACCCACGAATACGATAACCGGGCCCCTGAGTTTGAGCAGAAGTTGTTCTGGACCCGCTACATCAAGGCCCTGGGAAGTTACGGCGACTCCCTGCTGAATCCCCTTGAGGTGCGCACGAGTTCCCAAAGCTTCGAAGCCCTGGCCGGGGCGCTGGCCTGGTGGGATCGCCAAAATCCGGAGGATCCGGAGGGGTTTATCCCGGCTGTTATGGCCGGCGGCCAGGCCGATCCCAGCCTGAAACGGCTGGCGGAAATGCTGGACGATCGTTTTTACAGCGCCGGGGGCCGGATTACCCAAACCCGTGATTTTCTGGGTGAGTTCGATGCGGCGCGATTCCTCAAAAAATACCAGGGGCAGGTGGAACTTCGCTCCGCCCTGCATCAGACGGTTGGGGAACAAATCCGGGATCGATTCCTGCTGGCGGAAGCGCAAAAAGAGGACCTCGCCGATCATCCCATTGTGAAAGAACAGATCCCCCTGTGGCAGGACAAATGGGTCTACAGCGAAATGCGCAAGGAAACCCGGCAAAACCTCCGGGCGGATTCCAGCGCGGCGCGCCGGTTTTTTGAGGCGCACAAAGCCAGGTTTCGCCTCAAGAAGGATCAGGAGCCGGTCTTTTCCGACGTGGCCGGACAGGTAAGGCGCCTGGCGGACCAGTATCGCACCGCCCAGGCGCTGGACTCCGCCGCCCATGTTTATGCGCGGCGATTTCCGGTGACCATTCATCTGGAAGTTCTCGACACCATCCGGGTTACCCGGTTTGAAAAATCTCCCGGCGCCTCAACCCAGTTTTTTCGCTCGGGTACCAACCGCCAGGCTTATCCGCTACTGGATCCGATCTGGCAGATGCTGGAGGAGTGAAGGACGGACGGAAGGACGGACCATTGGATCCTTGGACCAAAGGACCATTGGATCCTAAGACCATAAGACCAAAAGTAGTTGATTCTTATGGTCTTAGAGTCTTAAGATCTAAAGATCTTAAGATCCTTCAGTCCCTAGGTCCTTTCAATTACCTCGCAAAAGACAATCCGAACGGATTAAATCCCACCGTTATGTCGCCTGCCGGGGTCAGTTGCCCACCGCGGCCAACCTGGAAAACGCTGACTTTGTCTGAGCTTCCCCCGGAATGGGTGATGTACAGGCGCCGGGCATCCGGGGTGAGGGCGATGTTGTGGGGAACGGCATAGGGCGTGTCCGTGGTGTTGATCACCTCGTTGGAGCGGGTATCGATGGCCACCAGGCCGTCCGCACCGCCGCCCGGGAGGTTAGTGGTGTAAAAACGATTGGCAAACAGGGCCATTCCCGCCCCATGGGCGCCCGGCACCGGGAGGGTTTTGACATGGCGCAGGTTAAAGCGGTTGAGAATGATGACCTCGTTGGTGTTCTGGCAGGGAATATAGAGATAGGGGTTGCGAAAGGTCAGGGACAGATGGGGGTCCTTGCCGACCGGAGCCCTGCGCAATTCCCGGAAATTGCGGGTGCTGTATTGCAGCAGGTAATCGTTGGCGCCGCTGAGGCCCAGAACCGTCACATAGGCCCGCCGCCCGATGGGATCGAGAATGACGTCGTGCGGTTTGCCGCCCATGGCCACCAGATCGGCGGGAATGGCGATGGTGGCGAGGACCGTCAGGGAGCGCGGATCAATAACGGTAATGGTATTGTCGATGTCATTGTTCACCCAAAGCTGGGATTCCCGGGCATCCGCCCACATGTGAAAAACCCCGCTGCCGGTGGGCACGGTTCCCTCCAGGCTGTAATCGCGATCGTTGAAGACCACTACCCGGTTGTTGGCGCGGTCCCCGACGAACACCCGGCCCGAGAAGGGTGTCCATACCACGTACATCGGCTCGGCGGGATTCGGTCCGTCCGGTAAATCGATGGTAGCTTCTACCACATCCGAATCGGTGTCGATTACCGAAATGGTGCCGGAAGCGCGGTCGGCGGTGACGATACTGCCGAAGGAGCCGTGGCCGTCCTTGCGCAGTAGCTCTACCTCGTCCTGAGACAAATATTCGGCCTCATACTCGCTTCCGGAGGAATCTCCCCCGGCAATGCCTTTTTCCTGTTCACAGCCGCTGAATACCAGAAACAGCAGGGCTGCCAGGATCAAAAATTGAAAGTGGCGCATAACAATTCTCCTTGTGGATAATTGGGTGATTGGAATGGAACAGAGACGCACTTTCAAATTAGGCAACAGGCAGGGGAGAGGGTTCACGGCGGGGTGAAAAGAGGGTCACGAAAAAATCACGGGAGTCCCGGGTAGATAAGAGGGAGCGGCGGTCTGTTTGGTTGGATGGTCGGATGGTTTTCGCCTGCGGCGAAGGAGAAGAACAGAGCCGGGCGTTTTACCACAGTTCCAGAACGTGCAGGACGGCAATAACCGCCAGGCTGTGGCGGAAGGCCCCATCCCGGTAGGCTTGTTTTACCGCATCCTTGCCGAGCACCTCCACGGTAATGTCCTCGCCGGCTTCCGGGTTGGGCTCCTGCTGCCGGAAGGCCTTGCGGGCCAGCCAGGTATGGCAGTGATTGTCCAGAATGGCGGGATTGGGCTCCACGTAGCCGAGATAATGCCAGTCCTCGCTGGCGAAGCCGGTTTCTTCCAGCAATTCCCTTCGGGCCGCCTCAAAATGGTCCTCTCCGGGATCTACCATTCCTCCCGGGACTTCCAGGGTTACCTTTTCCACCCCAAAGCGAAACTGGCGGACCAGTACCAGCTGTTCGTCTTCAGTAAGGGCTACCACGTTGACCCAGTCGGTACTTTCGAAGACCACCCGCTTCATCACCTGATGGGAGCGGGGATGTTCCAGGTAGTCGTGGCGGGCTTTCATAATCACAAAATCGGGACCGGCTTCGCTGCGGATCTTTTTCCAGTGGGCGGGAACGTTTTTCGTCATATCGGAAGGGTGGTTGAGTGGTTGAGTGGTTGAATGGTTGAATGGTTGAGTGGTTGAGTGGTTGAGTGGTTGAGTGGTTGAGTGGTTGAGTGGTTGAGTGGTTGAGTGGTTGAGTGGTTGAGTGGTTGAGTGGTTGAAATTTGTTGGATTTAGGTCCCTAAGTCAAGCAAATTTATCCACCTATCCACCCGCATTTCGAAAAAGGGGGCGAAGGCCAAAGAATCCCGGCGGAAAGGAAACCGCCGGAATTCCCGAACCCGAGGTATTAGCGGAGAAGGTTCATTTTCTTGATAACGACGTTATCGGCGGCCTGCAGTTTGTAAAAATACACCCCGCTGGATACCGGATTGCCGGCGTTGTCCCGGGAATCCCAACGGACCGTATGAGCACCGGTTTCCTGAATGCCGCTGACCAGGGTGCGCACTTCCTGGCCCAGAGGATTGTAGATCTTCAGGGTTACCTGGCCAGGCTCCGGCAGGTAAAAGCTGATGTCCGTGGTGGGGTTGAAGGGATTGGGATGATTTTGCTCCAGGGAAAAGGATTGCGGCTCCGGCCCGGATTCATCCGCCTCCTGGGCGCGGGCGTACGCATCGATGTCGGCGATCGGTTGGTCGCCCAGAGTCAGGTTGACCTCGAAAAGGGCGGTGGATCCGCTTACCTCATAAGCAACCGCCAGCAGCGGTTTGCGGGTGGGACTCTGCCAGTGCGGGATAAATTGCAGCCCTTCCGGGGAAAGGTCTCCTGCCGTTCCGGCTACCGGATCCCCACTGAAGTCCCGGGTGTTGATATACTGCAAAAACTCGGGGTGGTAAGGATTGGTGACGTCGTAGACGACAATGCCCCCGACGCGCTCCAGGCCGATAAAAGCAAAGGTCCGCCACAAAATACGTCCGATGGCGATGCCTTCCGGCTCCGGGCCTTTGTCGTCGCTGCGATCGTCGAACGAACCGTTTTCTTCGTCATCGGAATTGAAGTTATCGCTCTCCAGCATGGCGGTAATCCGCTCCAGCTCATTGCCGCTGTCGTAGACTTTTTGGCCGCGGGTATTCCAGATGGCAAAGGAACGGGCGCCGTAGGAAAACAGGCGGTCGTAATCCCCGTCATTGTCATCGTCTCCCATGGTGATGGTGGACTTAAGCCGGCCCAGATTTTCATCGAGCTGCAGGGTTGCGGCATCCGGGAAAGCGGTGGGGTCCAGGGGAAGATCGCCCATGCGCTCTTCTTCGCTGAAACCGCCGTAGTCGCGGCTGTCGCCCTCATTGGCGGTAATCAGGAAATGCTGGAAGAAGGTGCGGAAGCTGGCGATGGCGTCCGGCTGATACATTCCCCAAACCGGCCAGTTGGCGATGTTGATGCCGCCGTCCTCGTTGCTGGCGTCCAGGCTGTTGCGGTAAAGGCTGTGATCCTTAAAACCCAGCCCGATCAGCTTCTTTACCACGCCGCGGCGAATATCCACCACTGCAATGGCGTTGTTCTCCTGAAGGGTTACGAAGGCTTCATCGCCAACAATGGCGATATACTCGGGCTCCAGGTCCTGGGCAACGGTGGCGTTAGGGCCGAAAATGCGAATGCTGGGATCCAGGGTGGCATTGTTGAAAGCGCGGAAGTCCACCTGTTTGGCAAAGGCATGGTTGAGGCCCCGGTGCAAATACACGATGGTCACCGATCCTTCCGGGTCCACCGAGTAGTCGTCGCTGGGTTCGCCTTCGTTGGCCACCAGCACATAATTCCCGTCATCGCTGAAGGTAATCATGTCGGGAAGGGCTCCGGCCGGAAAATCCCGCAGGTAATTGCCATCCGTATCGAAAAAGACAACCTTGCCGGGGTCCTGTTTGGGATCGCTTTCCACCGCGGCGACGACCAACCCTTCGCTTACCGCGACGCTATTGGCCTGATGCCCGTAAGGGGTAAGGTCGATGGAAAACAGCAGGGCGGGGGCGTGGGGATTGCTGATGTCCAGCACATCAATGGAGGATTGCGCGCCGTTAATGACGAACAGGCGCTGGGTATCGGGATCGTGAGCCAGAATTTCCGCGGCGCCCTGGGCAAAAACACCCGTGGTATAGCCGCCGATTTTGTTGATTTCTATTTGAAACTGGGCGCAAAGCAACGAGCTGAGCAGGAGCAGCGCCGCCAGAATATGCCGTAAAGGGATTCGTGTTGAAGAAGATTTGCTAAATGATTGATTCATGTCAGACTCCGGGATAAAAATCCGTTTTGATGATTGGTTTACCAAAAAAATCCGTTTAAAAGGTATCTGTCCTTAGCGAAGGCCGGCCTTAGGGCGGTTTTTCGGCCTGTGTGGAAATGTCGGAAATGCCTGCCCGCGCGAAGAGCGGGTGATGGCGGAAAAAGGGGATTGCTGCGAAGTGCATAAATGCCTTCCTGTTTAAGGGCGTGTTGACAATCATCTAA
>JAGRBF010000522.1:0-1366 GCA_020434205.1 Calditrichota bacterium
AGATCGATCACCACATCTTCTCCGGGTTGGGGAGCGAGGCCGCTACTCCAGTTGGCCCCGTCGCTCCAGAGACCCCCACCGGCATTGGTCCAGGAGACGCTCTGCCCCCAGGCGGTTAAGGTAAAAAAACACATCCAAAGCAACAGAACCGGTAGATTGAGGGTCCGTCTCATAAAATATCCTCCATTGAAAGCAACTGCAGGCACCGCCCGCGTGGGTAAATAAGTTAATTCGTGGGTTTTCCCGGCAAAGACGTTCAGTCTATATCAAATGGAGTACCAATTGGGGCAGTAGGGTGGTTCGGTGGTAGGGTGGTTTGGTAGTAAGCTCTTGTTTCTTTGTAGATTAAAGTCGTTCACAAAAGATCGTTTGGGCCAGGGGATTCCGGAAGTCCTGGGGGCGGGGCGGGGCTTCTGTCTGATAAATGAGACGGACGGGGCACGGTCCTGTCTGTACAATCAGACAGGGGCGTGCCTGGCATCTACAACGTTTCCAACGCCCCCAAAATGGCGGCCATATCCGGGTAGCGATCCGCAGGGTCCTTCTGCAGGCAGCGCCGCACCATTTCAGAATAGCCCTCCGGGAGGTCCGTGCGGATGTCCCGCACATCAGGCGGGGTATAATTGAAAATGGCGTGGATCAGGGCCATTTCATTTTCGCCGGAGAAGGGAGCCTTGTTGGTGGCCATCACGAACATCACCACCCCAAAGGAAAAAATATCCACCCGGTGGTCTACCCCGGCCCCGGTAATTTGCTCAGGCGCCACATAGCCCAGGGTGCCCAGCACCGTGCCCAGGGAGGTCATGGTGGTTACCAGGGGGGATTTGGATAATCCGAAATCCATGATGCGCACCTGCCCCTGCTCATCCAGCATCAGGTTGCCGGGTTTGAGGTCGCGATGCACAATCTTTTCCCGGTGAATGGCCGCCAACCCCCCGGCAATTTCCCGCAGCAGAACCAGCAATCGCGCCGGTTCAATGGGGTGATTTTTCTCCAGAAATTCCTGCAGGGTTCCCCCGGAGAGGTATTCCATGGCGATGAACATCTCCCGCCCGGTTTCCCCCAGTTCAAAAACCCGCACCACATTGGGGTGGCTGAAAGAGGCCAGCAAACGCCCTTCGTTGGTGAGGCGCTTGCGGTTTTGTGTGTCCTTCATGATCTCCGGATGCAGCAGTTTGATCGCCACAAATTCCCGGGTGTTGAGGTCCAGAGCCTTGTAAACCTCGCCCATTCCGCCTTTTCCCAATGGGGAAAGCAACTTGAAATGCGAGATCCGCCGCGCCCGGATGTTGATCAGCGAGCGCCAGTTGGCCACCACCCAACGTCCCGCCACCACCAGCCCGATGCTCATCAGGGCATACAGCGA
>JAGRBF010000522.1:1546-2778 GCA_020434205.1 Calditrichota bacterium
CCCTCCAGCTTGTACTGATACTGGTTGAGGGTGGGCTGGGTATAATCCAGGGCGGCGAAGGAAAAGGAAAGGAAGTTCTGCCAGTAGGGCAGGGTTAGCTGGCGTTTGTAGACGATTTGGGTGTCCAGGGCTACTTCCTTCTCAAATATCTTGAAGGAGGTTAGCTGAATCGGGGGAATGTGGGGATTGTCCTGCAGGCTGTCCGGGTGGAAGTTGACCACCCCGCCTAATGCCCCGGAATAAAGCTGCCCGCTCTGGGTTTCCATCATACAATTGACGAAAAAGGGCATACCTTCCACCCCGTCCTCCGCCAGGTAATTTTTGAAGGTCTCCCTACCGTATTCGAACCGGGCCAGACCTATCCCGTGGGCAATCCAAAGGCGCTTCTTACGGTCGGTTAAAAGGGTGCAGATCAGGTCGTCGCCCAGACCGTTTTTGGTATTGAAGATCTCGAAGCGAAGGTCCCCGGGATGGTCGGGATCGCCTTCAATTAAACGGCTAAGCCCGGAATTCCAGGAGCCGAACCAGATGCGGCCCTCGGCGTCCTCGGCGACATCGGTGACGTAATTGCCGGCAATGCTGTGGGGATTGCGGGGATCGGCTTTGAAGCGTACGAAGCTCCCGCTTTCCGGGCGGAAAAGGTTGATGCCCTCACCCCAGGTGGTAATCCAGAGGCGATTTCGACTGTCCGGAAAAATTCGCCAGACCTGATCCGAACTGAGGGAGGTGCTGTCCTGGGGAACGTGCCGAAAGGTGTCGATTTTAGCGCTGTGGGGATGGTAGCGTATCACCCCGCCGTTTTCGAAATCCATGCCGAACCAGATGTTGCCCTCGTGGTCCTCGGTAATGGAGCGGATCAGGGTGCGGTTGCCGGTGGCAATGGGGATCCCGTGCCAGCCGCCCTCCTGGTCGCGATAAAAGGGGGGAGATTTGTAGGGCCCGAACCACAGCCAGCCGCGGCTGTCCTGGAACATGGTTTTAACCCAGGAGGTGCTGAAGGGAGCGGGAATGTCCCGTTTTTGCACCTCCTGGTCGAAGCGCCCGGACTTTTCATCATAATGATGAAGATTGCGGTTGGTGGTAAACCAGATGGTTCCGTTTTTCTCCTGGAACAAGGCCGGGGTTTTATTTTTCCCGGGAGCCTCGCCGTAAGGCTTCAAAAGCCGGAATCCCTTGGTGTTGAGGTTGGCCTTGAACAGGCCGTTCAGGGTGGCCAGCCAGCACAAGCCGTT
>JAGRBF010000523.1 GCA_020434205.1 Calditrichota bacterium
CCGGGATTGTACCACGGCTCCACCTTGACCTCTTTTTTGACGCCCAGCGGAAAGATGGCGGTCATCTCATTTTTAACCCACTCGGATGCTTCGGTGGGGGACATTTTCAGGTGGGTGGGGCATTCCGCCAGCACTTCCACGAAAGAAAATCCCACTTTGTCCACCTGTAGCTGAATGGCCTTGCGAATCGCTTTTTTGGCGCGATTGCGCTGTTTGTTGTCGTAAAGAGCCACCCTTTCCACGAAAACCGGACCGTCCAGCTGGGCGATCAGTTCCGCCATTTTCAGCGGCTCGCCCATCATCCGGGTGCGGCCTTTGGGGGTGGTGGTGGTTTTCATGCCCATCAGGGTGGTTGGGGCCAGTTGACCGCCGGTCATGGCGTAGGTGGCATTGTTGATAAAAATAACCGAAATGGGAATGCCCACCTGAGCGGCCTGGATAATTTCCGCCAGCCCGATGGAAGCGAGGTCGCCATCGCCCTGATAGCTGATGACAATCGACTCCGGATTGGCGGTTTTATGGCCGATCGCCACCGCCGGTGCGCGTCCGTGAGCGGCCTGGCTGTTGCCGACATCCATGTAGTAATAGAGAAAAACGCTGCAGCCGACCGGAGAAATGGCCACGGTGCGATCCTGAATGCCCAGTTCCTCAACCGCTTCGGAGAGGTATTTGTGGGCCAGGCCGTGTCCGCATCCGGGGCAATAGTGGGTGGAACGACCTTTCAGGCCCTGCCCTTCGGCATGCCGGGTAAATTTTTGATAAAATACGCTCATGACCGGCCTCCTTTCTTCCAGGCATTGCCATTTTTCTCGGAATCCTCAAACAAATTGTCTTTGCTGATATGGTCCACGATTTCCTCCAACTGAGGCAAAACGCCTCCGAAGTGCCGGATATGATCGATCAGGGGAAGGTCGACGACGTGTTCGTGGCTGAGGGCCAGGCGCATTTCGTCTTCCAACTGACCGTTGCTGGCTTCTACCACCACAATTTCCTTCACCTGGTCCAGCAGCGGCAGGAGCAGGCCAATCGGGAACGGCCAGATGGTAATGGGCCGGAACAAACCGGCTCTGATGCCCTTCTCGCGAAGCTGTCCCACCGCCCCACGGGCCATACGGGCCGGGGTATTGGCGGCGATAATCAGCACCTCGGCATCGTGGCAGCGATACAACTCTGCCCGCTGCTCGTTGTCGATCATGCGCTGGTATTTATCGGTCAGCTTATAGTTATGGGTTTCCAGTTCCTTTTCCGAGAGGGCGATGGAACAGATCAGGTTTTTGCGGTGTTCGGCATCGCCGTAAACCGCCCAGGAGGGCAGTCCCGGTTTCACCATTTCCCGGGGCAGGGTTACCTTGCCGGAGATCTGGCCGAGATAACCGTCGCCGAGAAGAACAACGGGATTGCGGTATTTAAAGGTGAGTTCGAAGGCCAGCATGGTGAGGTCCAGCATTTCCTGGGGCGAAGAAGCCGCCAGGGAAATAGCGTGGGTATTGCCATGGCCCAGGCCGCGGCTAACCAGTTTGATATCGGATTGTTCCGGGGCGATGTTGCCCAACCCCGGGCCGCCGCGCATAATATTAACGAACACCCCCGGCACCTCGGCGCCGATCATATAGGAAATGCCCTCCAGCATCAGGCTAAAGCCGGGAGAGGAGGTGAAGGTCATACACGGTAATCCGGCCCCTCCGCAACCGTACATCATGTTGACGGTGGCAACTTCGCTAACCGCCTGGACAAAAGTGCCTTCCAGGTCCGGGAGCACCTTGGCCATCAGTTCCGCGCCTTCCGTGGAAGGGGTGATGGGGTAGCCGTAGAAATGGCGACAACCGGCCAGCAGCGCACCGATCGCGGAGGCATAGGTGCCCTTGATAAAGAGGGGCGGTAAATCTGGCATGGGGATTTTTTGAGGGGGAATTTCATCCGGATAATGATCGTCCCTGATAGTTGCTTCTCCCATCATGAACGCTTCGTGATCCACATCTTCCGGATGCGGAATATCGGCTACGGGGGTCAATCCGAAGGGCTCCGGACAGGCGGTAAAACACAAGCCGCAGGCATTGCATTTTTCCAGATCCAGAACCACGGGAATCAAACCGGACTCCGGGTTAATCTCCGAACCGAGGGTAAAACAGCCTTGAGGACAGGCCTCAATGCACCGGCCACAACCTTTGCAAAGCTCAGGTATGACCAGGGGTTTGGGTTTGGTTTTTGTAGCAGTCATAATAACCCCTTGTATTTGCTCGGAACCTGAGAAAAGGGGAAGAGGCGCCCACCGCTTCTCCCCCTTGTGATTTATGGATTTTTTACATCATATTTTCTTTCAGTCATCTTCTACAGATAATTTAATTCCCGCGCCTGACGGGTCAGCTCTTCCCGGGTTTCCGGGGCGGCAATATTGATCAGCGCTTGCGCTCTTTCGGAAATGGTTTTGCCGAACAGATGGGCAACCCCGAACTCGGTAACCACGGTATGCACGTCGTTGCGGCTGGTGGTAATCCCGCTACCGGGCGTTAAGGTGGCGGTAATCCGGGAAATACCCCCCCTGGCAGTGGCGGGAAGGGCTATAATAGGCATACCGCCTTTGGAACGGGCCGCACCACGGATAAAATCGACCTGTCCCCCTACCCCGCTGTAAATTTTGGGGCCGATGGAATCCGCCGAAACCTGACCGGTAAGGTCCACCGAAATGGCGCTGTTTATGGAAATCATCTTTTCATTTCTGGAAATGATGAAGGGATCGTTGACGTAATCGGTGGGATGCATTTCCACAATGGCGTTGTCGTGTACGAAATGGTAGAGTTTTTTGCTGCCGAACAGAAAACCGGCCACCACTTTGCCGGGATGCAAGGTTTTTTTGGCCCCGTTGATGATCCCGGCTTCCACCAGTTCCACCACCCCGTCCGAAAAAAGCTCGGTGTGGATGCCCAGGTTTTTGTGATTGCCCAGATTAGCCAGAACGGCATCGGGAATACTGCCGATCCCCATTTGCAGAGTGGCGCCGTCGGGAATCATTTCCGCAATCAGTTCCCCGATTTTGGCGTGAACCGGGGAGGTTCCCCCCTGGGGATTTTCCGGCAGGTCGTAATCGGTTTCCACAAAATAATCGATATCGCGGACGTGGATAAAGCTGTCTCCCAGGGTCCGCGGGGTTTTTTTGTTAACTTCGGCAATAACCAGTTTGGCGGCGTCGGTGGCCGGCTTGGTACAGCCGATTTCCACCCCAAAGGAACAAAAACCGTGTTCATCCGGCGGGGAAACCTGGACAAAAGCGATGTCCAGCGGTAAAAATCCTTCGCGAAACAGTTTGGGAATTTCGGACAGGAAAACCGGAGTAAAAGCGGCGCGGCCTTCCTGAACCGCTTTGCGGGCGTTGCTGCCGGTAAAAAGCGAATTGTGTTTGAACACCCCGGCGTATTCCGGGTTCATATATTCGGCGCGGCCGAAATGAAGCATGTGGGTAATTTCGACGTTGCTCAGATTTTTGGCATTGGCGACCAATGCGTCCACCAAAACCTGGGGCACC
>JAGRBF010000524.1:0-1131 GCA_020434205.1 Calditrichota bacterium
ATTTTTTACATTGAAACACTCCCGGAAAAAAGGCAGTTTATGAAGAGTTGGCTCCCGGCTAAACAGTGATTCATTGGAAGGAGAAGTGTCATGATGAAATCCGTTACACTTCGATTGTTGTTGCTGCTTTTGTTTTTTCTCGCCAGTGGATGTATTCCGACTTACCGCCTTACCGATGCCGAAGTTTTTGGCCCCCCGAATCATCAGCTCCCCCAAATAACCATGGATAAGCAGTCCGGCGATATCGACGTGCGTCCCTATGTCAATATTTTGCAAAGCGATGAGAATTTGTCGGGCATTATCGAAGAAGATGAGCAGACCGCCGGATTCTCCTGGGATGTGCCGGATTATTCTTCAGGATTGAATATCGACCTTACCGCTGGAAACGCCTTTGCCTTTAACCTGGGGGCGACCTATACCAGTCAGGGCACCCGGGATTTCTGGGGCGGCAATCTGGGGATCGGGGTTTTTAACGACGATCTGCCCACCTGGGCCTGGCGGGTCGACCTGGGGGTGATGATCCAGGAAATGGCCTACCGGTTAACCTATGATGTCCAGCCGGAAAACGGCGACAGCTCCCGCACCGAGGTGTTCCGCGGGCGGGATTCCCATCCCAATCTCTATGCCATGTTTACCGTCAACAGCAAGGTCAAGGAGTGGCCGGTCAACGTGTTTCTGAATCTGGGCATGGGAAACAAAACCTTCTTCGACGTTTCCCGAAGCGTGTTTTCCTCGGAAAACACCACCATTCGCTTTGGTAATACCTACCAGTTTGTGTCTCCGGGGCTGATCTTCGATCTGGGAGGCGGCACCCATATTCTCCTCGGCTATCGCCGCCAGTTTGAACGGGCGATAGAGGTTACCCGCGGCGAGGATGGCTGGAGCGAGATGTACGTGCAGTTGCAGCTGCGGGCCAACCGGCGCTAACAGTCCTTAAGTCCCGTAGGCCTTCTATCAGGGCACGAAGATCATCCCCAGGTCCATCACGTTGGTGCCGGTGGGCCCGGTTTTGATCAGTCCGCCAATGGGATCAAAAAAATGGTAGGCGTCGTTGCGCGCCAGATAGTCTGCCGCGTCCAGTCCGGCGCGGCGGCTTTTGGTGAGGCTGGTTTCGTCGATGATGGCCCCCGC
>JAGRBF010000524.1:1180-1731 GCA_020434205.1 Calditrichota bacterium
TGGGGGATCTGGCTCATGGCGTGAAGCGCCCCCAGAACCAATTCCTGATTGCGCCCCCCTTTGCCGTTTCCGGTGAGGGTTACGGTGCTCTCCCCGCCGAACAACCAAACCTGGCCATATCCCGGCCGGGTGGCGGCAACGGTTTTGGCCCAATGCCGGCCGATTTCCCGCGCCTCGCCTTCCAGGACATCAGTAACCACCTCCACCGCAAAGCCCGCCGCCGCAATCACCTCCCGCATACGCTCCAAAGCCAGGCGATTATTGCCCAGAATAATATTCTCCACATGCCCGAAAAGGGGATCCCCGGGTTTGGGGGTTTCGGGCAGATCGCCCCTGGCGCCGGCTTCCAGATGCCGGCGAACCGAATCCGCCACGGAACCGGGCGGGAGCGTTGCCACCAGCTTTAAGGCATCGGCAAAGGTGCCGGGATCGGGGACGGTGGGGCCGGAAGCGATGGCATCCGGCGGATCGCCGATGACGTCCGAGATCATCAGGCTGATCACCCTTGCCGGCGCAAAAGCGCGGGCCAATTGCCCGCCTTTGATGCGGGA
>JAGRBF010000525.1 GCA_020434205.1 Calditrichota bacterium
CCAGCCAATCAGAACCAGAAGCAGCCCGCCGGAGGGGACCAGAATCTTATAAAACCAACTGCCTTTCAAACCAGACTCCGAAAAGTTGATGGGCACATTGAGAGAATATAATACGATGCGATACCAGCCCTCAAGGAAGAAAGATTTTGCGCCGCAGCCTTCCTTACCGCCGCACCGTAAGGGTAGCTTCTACCCCCTTAAGCTCCGGTTTAACCACGCACACCCCGCCGATGCAAACCTTGCCGGCCCTGCGGCTGCCCGCGAAAAGCGACAGATCTACCGCCCCAAAGAGGCTTAGGTCCAGTTGCCCACCACCCCAATAAAAGTGGCGGACAGGGGTTTGCCCGGGGACATAATTGTCCCCCACGGTATGGTCGGTGCTGTGCTCGCCGATAAAGGAGAGGGTCCATCCCGTGGCCTTGCTGAGACCGATCGTCAACAGCTGATCGTAATAGCGGCGATTGGGAAAGGTGGCGTCGTCGCGGGCGTAAAGGTGCTCATAAACCACCTTGAGGGCGAAATAATCGCGAAAGGGGTAGCTGGCGCTGCCCACCAGATTCCAGTAACGCCGGCTAAATTCCCGCTGCTGACCACTGCCGAGGACCCATTCTCCCCCGAGGAACTGGTCCAGTTCCACCTGACCGTAAAAGTCCCGATAGGCGACATTGCCCAGGCTGTCTTCGGTTTGGCTGAAACTCCAAAGGGCCACCCCGCGATCCAGCACCGGATAGCTCATTTCCACCAGGTAGCCCTGTTCGTCGTTGGCGTTCTGGACCAGCTGATGGCGGTTGAGCAAGGTGTAGAGATGTTCGCGAATCACCGAAGGGGGATTATTGAGCAATCCGTCGAAGAAGCCGAAATTGCGATAGTATTTGTATTCCCCTAGAAGGATGAGATTTCCCAGAAAGAGGTTTCCGGAAAAATAGGCGGCCCGGCCATCATCCTGCCCATAAGCGGCGGGATACGGGAGGGCTGCCACCTCTCCATAGAAAGAACCTTGTAAGAAATTGCCCTCGGCAAACAGCGAGCCGCGGGAAAAACCCTCTCCCCCATCCGGCCCATTATCCGAATACACATAGGTTCCACCGAGGGCGATCGGGGTGAGGGGTTTGATGCGGACTTCCCCGCCGTATTGGGCGGGCAATCGCTCCCCGGCGGCAGGGGGATCGTTTTTATCCCGCTCGGAAATGCTGAGGCGGGTTTTGCGGGGTTTTCCCGCAAAAAGTTGGGTGGAAAAATAATCGTGGCGGAAGGCCAGGCGCAAACCATCCAGATTGGAATCCCAGCGAAGGGTTCTGCTTTCGAAGGAGCGCAGGGTCAACCCCCGGCCCAGGAGGCTGTAAAAATGGCCCAGGCGAATGTCCCACCCGCTGCTTTGGAAAGAGAGATACCGCTGTTCCAGTCCCCGGGAATCCGCCTGCTGGGCAAAATCCGCGGCCGGATTATGGGCGCCCAGCCGGGCAAAGGCCCGCAGGGGACCGCGTTCCAGATACACATCGTTCCAGCTTTCAAAATAGCGGGAGATACTGGTATCCGACCAGGCGCTTTCCGTATAGCTGAGTACCCCGTAGCGATATTCCTGGGCATTGAGGATTCCGGCGAAAAGAACCATTAGCAGGGTGATGCGGAGCAGGTACGGCGTTTCTCCGGGCGAAAGAGAGCGGGAAAACATGCCGGCATCAGTCCTTTTTTTCCAGAAGGGCAAGGATCTGCGCCTCCAGTTTCTTTTCGTCCCCTTTTCGAAACCCGGTGTGGGTGTAAACCACCTTGCCGTTCTTGTCGATCAGCAGGGAAAGGGGCGGATTGGTGCCCTGAAACTGCTGAAAAACCTTGCTGTTGGTATCCAGCAAAATGGTAAAGGGATAGCGTTTAACCCGGACTTCCCCGCGCACCTTGCTGACGGTTTTGGGATCGTCTATGGAAATGGCCAGGATCTGCAGGCCTTGTTGTTGATAGGTCTGATAAATCTCTTTCAGCTCCTTCATCTCAGCCTTGCAGGGAATGCACCAGGTGGCCCAGAAATTAACCAGGATCGGCCCATCGCCGAGGTGTTCGGCAAGCCTAAAATCCTTCCCCTGAAGGTCCGGCAGGGTAAAATCCACCCCCGTTTCTTCCTGAGCAAAAGCCAATATGGAAAAGAAAAAAAACGCAATGGGAATCAGAGATCGCATATCAAACCAGGTCCTTTAAGGGTAATAAACGGTGTTTCTCGTTTCAGGGATATTGGGTTGAGGCAGCCTGCAGGATTTCGTGAGACCCGACCTGAACAAAGGCGACCACCTCGAGCTGGCCGGAAATCCAGGCGCTGTTCAGCGGAACAGCAAAAGGCACAAAACGTTTTTCCCCGGCGTTCATGGTCAGGGAAGTACCCCGCGGTTCAGGCCAGAAAGCCCGCAGAACGTCGATAAAATGGGTTTGCCCATTACTACCGGGCGGATTTTGATAGTCGATATTTTTTTCGACGATCGCCACCCGCAGAAAGGCTCCGGAAAGGGGTTGCAGCGCTTCCAGGCGAATCCGCCCGCTCAGGGAATCGGCGCCCACCCGATAATCAAAAAATTCCAGGGTAAGGGGTGGATTGATTGCGGCCCGGATATCGATTTCTTCATTGAGGCGATTGCGCAGGTTGGTTACCCCAAGCTCCGGCA
>JAGRBF010000526.1 GCA_020434205.1 Calditrichota bacterium
GTTTTCTGGCCGATTACGCCGGGGGAGACATCACCATAGACGGCGAGGAAATCGAAGATGCGCAGTGGTTTGGGGTGGAGAATCTGCCGGTGGTTTCCTCGAGGATCAGCATTTCCAGAGCGATCATCGAACGACTGGAAAACGACATCCGAAACGGGAAGTAAAGAGCCCTATCGCTTTTTCTTTTCGCCGGCCAGGATATCTTCGACCAGGTTGAGGTTTTTACGGGCCTGGGCCTGGGTGGAATCCATCACCAGCAAAACGCGGTAATAATCGCGCGCCTCGCCAAAGGCTTCCCGGCTGAGGGCGTCCTTGGCTTTCTCGGCCATGTGGGTAACCACCTTCCCGCGGAAGCGGATTAATTCGAGGTTGTCCGGGGCAAGGGTCATGGCCATGGAGAGATTGGTGAGGACATTGTCGTTGGAAGGCATTATGTAATTGCCGCGTTTAAAAGCGCTTTCCGCATTTTCCAGATAGCGTTTCACCCGCTGCTGAGTTCGAATGCTGTCCAGTTCATCGGCCCGTTTACGGGCGTTAATTTTGTCCATGGCGATTTCGGCAAACATGGCGGAACTGCTTTCGGGATAACGTTCCACCACCGAGTGGTAAATCCGGTTGGCGCCCTCATAATCGCCTTTATCCCGCAACTGATGCCCTTCCTTGAGCAAAATCTCCGGTTTGCCGCCGAAGCCGGAAGGCAGAACGGTCATCAATTCCCGGCCGGCCCCCCATCCCAGCACCAGGCACACCAGCACCAGCCCGGAAACCCAGGGCCAGATTTTTTTGCGGGAAAAGGTAATGCGGGGTTTCTCTTCCGCATCAATCGTCGGGGCGATTTTTTCCAGTTGCCGCTCTCCGGCGCTTTCTTCCGGCGTGGCGGTGAGTGTTTCCTTCCCGGCAACGGGATCCGCTTCGGGAAGTTCTTCGTCACGATAGTTTTCGGGCCCGGAGGGCCGGCGGAAGTCCGCCTCGACAATTTTTTCAATCTGTTCGGGAGAGGATTGCTCCTCCCAGGGGTGTTCCAGCGATTCTTCGGGTTCCGGGAGCGGATTTTCCTGCCGTTGCGGGAGATCTTCCGCCGTTTCCGGCGCCAAATCCGCCTGCGACAGGGGGGCGGTTACCGCATCGTCCTCGGTTTCTTCCCAGTGGGTTTCCACCTCGGCAGCGGGTTCCGCATCTTCGCTCCAGCTTTCCGCAGGTGCCTCCGGCGCATCCCAGGTCGATTCCTCCACCTCCTGCGGGGCGATCTGATCCAGCCAGTCGGCCGCCAGATCATCGTCCACTTCATAGGCGGTATCGTCCTGGTCGGATTCATCCAGGTCCAGCGTTAAATCCTCTTCCGGATATTCCAATGGGTCTTCGGAGAGGGTTTCGGCTTCGGAAATTTCGGAATCCGGCACCAGTCCGGGTTCGTCGAAGGCCAGGGGGTCCTCCGGGAGGGCATCCTGTTCGACGGTGGTCTCTTCGTCCGGGGGAAAATCCGCTTCGATTTCGGTCTGAAAAGGGGGAAGCTCGATGGGTTGGGTGGTAAACTCCCGGGTTTCGAAGGATTCGGGAGCAGATGATTGGCCGGCTTTTTTGCGGGAGAACAGTTTGTCGAATTCCTCTTCAAGTTCTTTCTGATCGGGAATTTTATCGAATCCCAGGAAGGATTTACACTTTCGACAAACCAGAAGATCGCCGTCGTTCGGCGTATGGCATTTTTGACAAGTAATCATATTTTTTCCCGTAACGGGGCGGCTTCCATGTCGTTTTTACAGACCGAAATGCTCTTCGGATTATCCGTCAGTTGACTATTATCGGAAGGGAAGTCTGCGCCATAAGCTAATCGATAATTTACGACACCCCCTAAAATCCGGGTGACCCTGATCATAGAAAGCAGGATGGGAAATAGAAAGCCCATCCCCGTGGTTACGAGGATGGGCTCCAAAACTCTGCGATTGCCTTCAAAAATACCCGGGAGGACCGGGCGGTTAACGCCCTCTCTGCCCCTCCAGGAATTTATAAAACTCCGAATCGGTGGAGAGCATCAGCACATCTTTATCCGAAAGGGTTTCCTCGTAGGACTCCATGGTTTTCAGAAAACGGTAGAAATCCCGCGTGTCGTCGTTGCGATTGTAAGCCCCCGCGTAAATGGCGGTTGCTTCCGCATCCGCCTTCCCGCGAATTTCCTCGGCCTGGCGGAAGGCATCCGACTGAATTTCCTTCAGGTCGCGCTCCTTGTCCCCCAGGATTTTGGAAGCCTCCCCCTGCCCTTCGGAGCGAAATTTATCGGCAATGCGGCGGCGTTCCGTGGTCATGCGTTCAAAAATTTTCTGCTGAACCGATTCCACATACTTGATGCGTTTGAAACGCAGGTCCAGCAGTTCGATGCCCAGTTCTTTGGCCTTCATGGCGGCCCGTTCGATAATCTCCTGGGTTATTTTATCGCGCCCCACCTCGATCTCGGGGAAAGCCACCTCCTCATCCAGCGGCAGATCTTCCGGGGGAATAATTTCCCGGTTGGAAGTGCGCACCAGCTCCACCAGGCGGTGTTTGGCGATGGCGGTTTTGGATTCGTCATTGAGGATTTCTCCCAGGCGGCTCTGCGCCACATTTTCGGCGCGGATGCGCTGGAAGTACAACACCGGATCGCTGATGCGCCAGCGCGCATAGGTATTAATGATGATATTGCTTTTCTCGAGGGTGGAAACCTCTTCCGGGCGCCCGTCCCATTCCAGGAAGCGTTTGTCCAGGCGATTGGCCTCGTCGATAAAAGGCACCAGAAAATACAGGCCCGGTTCGGTGATCGGCTCCCCGCGGATTTCCCCGAAGCGGGTGATCACCACCTGCTGGGTTTCGTCCACCACAAAGCTGGCGTTAACCATAATAAAAAGCACGATCAGAATGCCCAGGATAATGGAAAGTTGGCGTAGGTTCTGCATTATTTTTGCCCTCCCCCGTTGAGGTTCAGCAGGGGCAGCACCCCGGCGGCCTTGTCATCCGTGATCACCTTTTTACCCACCCGCTGCAGCACCTTGTTCATGGTCTCCAGATAGATACGCTGGCGGGTTACCTCGCGGGCCTTGCGATATTCGTCGTAGAGGGCGTCAAAACGGGCCGCCTCCCCGCGGGCTTCGTTGACCCGTTCCAGAGCGTAACCGCGGGCTTCTTCGATGGCCCGCTGCGCCTCTCCGCGTGCCCGGGGAATGACCTTATTGTATTCGGCCTGGGCCTGATTGATGGTCTTTTCGCGGTCCTGCTGGGCTTCGTTCACCTCATTGAAGGCCGGGATTACCGGCTCCGGCGGGGTTACGTTCTGCAGGTTGATCCGCTCCACCTCGATGCCGATTTCATACTGGTCGCAAACGGCCTGCAGCTTGTCCTCCAGGGAGGCCACCAGCTCCCGCCGGCCGTAGGTGATAACCTCGTTGATGGTGCGGTCCCCGACGATTTCCCGCATCAGGGCTTCGTTCATCACCCGGAAGGTCAGCACGGCGTTGCGCACCCGGAACAGAAATTTGTAAGGATCGCTGATTTTGTATTGGACCACCCAGCGGATTTCCGCGGCATTGAGGTCTCCGGTAATCATGAACGATTCGTCCTTGATGTTCCCGCGAACCACCTTGCGGCTGCTGAAGAATCCGGAATCTTCCTCGCGGGCCTGGCCGATCAGCCCGAATTCCTCCTGAAGCTGGCGAAGGACCGGAACCCGGGTCACGTTTTCGATGAAAAAGGGCAGCGCAAAATTGAGTCCCGGTTCCAGAATGCGGTTAAACTTGCCAAAGCGCTGCACAACCCCAACCTCCTGGGCTTCAATCCGGTGAACGCTGGTGGAAATGCCCAGCAGCAGCAATCCCACCGCCACCACAATCGGTATGTAGCGGGGTGGAAACATGCGCGGCCGGAAATCGTTGAGATCAAACGGCGGTTTTTCGTGCATAAAAATCAATCCTCCAGGGTAGTGTGAGTCTGTGGCCCGTTAGACGCCTGCGGCGTAGCGCCTCCGGCGCGTGTCGGGGTATCGTGGTGTCGAGGATCGGCGTAATGGGATTTTACCCCCAAACGTCGACACTCCCACACCCCCATACCCATTCTGCGCAGCCGAATAATCATGTAACCATCAATATACCCGTCCCGGCTTACCGAACCAAGCAAAGCCGGAAAAGAGAAATTGCATTTTGCTGTTGGCCGGCCACGTTAGCGGTATTAAACTGTGATCTTTTGATATTCACCCGGGAACAATGGGTTCCCGGCCAATCCATTTTCCGGTCTAAAACGACAGATCTGCTATGCTAAGCCTGAACGATTTTTCCTACGACATCGCCGATTTCCGGCTGATCGACCACATCAACTGGCAAATCCGCCCCGGACGCCGGGTGGCCCTGGTGGGCCATAACGGGGCCGGCAAAACCACCCTGCTGCGCCTTCTGATCGGGGAGCTGACCCCGGCCACCGGGAACATCAGCAAACCGAAGGGCTACCGGATCGGCTACCTGCCTCAGGAGGAAAAAAAGGCGGTCCAGGGCCCCATTCTGGACATTGTTCTGGAGGGGCACAAGGAGCTGATCGAGCTGGAGCATCAGATTCACGACCTTCAGACCCACCTGACCGGCGAGCACGATCCCGCGGATCTGGAAAAACTGGGGGCCCTTCAGGAGCGTTTCGAACGCCTGGGGGGCTATCGCCTGGAAACGGAGGCCAAGGCCATTCTCAGCGGGCTCGGCTTCGCCCCGGACGATATCTATCGCCCCATGAGCGACTTCAGCGGGGGCTGGCGGATGCGGGTGCATCTGGCCCGCCTCCTGCTTCAAAATCCCGATCTGCTCCTGATGGACGAACCGACCAACCACCTCGATCTGGAATCCCTGGAATGGCTGGAAAAATACCTGCGCAGCTTCGACGGCAGCCTGGTGATCGTCTCCCACGACCGTTTTTTTATCGACCGCCTGGCCCAGGAAATTGCCGAGCTTTACCGCGGCAGGCTCACGGTTTACGCCGGTAATTATTCTTTTTATCAGGAGAAAAAAGCCGCCGATCTGGAGCTGCTCGTCAAACGTATTGAGGAGCAAAAAGCAGAGCGGGAACGCATCCAGAAATTTGTCGACCGCTTTCGCTACAAGGCCAGCAAAGCCTCTCAGGTGCAAAGCCGCGTCAAACAGCTGGAAAAGATGGAGAAGCTGGAGATTCCGCCTGAGAAGAAGAACATCAGCTTCCGCATCGAGGTGGAAACCGCCAGTTTCAAGGAAGTGCTCAACATCGAGGATTTGTGGTTTCGTTATGAAGAAGACTGGGTGCTGAAGGGGGTAAACCTGCAGCTGTTCCGCGGGGAAAAAATCGCCCTGGTGGGGATCAACGGGGCCGGCAAAACCACCCTGACCCGCCTGATCAACCATCAGCTTCGGCCGCAGAAGGGAAATCTGGCATTGGGAGAACGCACCAAAATAGGCTATTACGCCCAGCATCAGATCGACGCCCTCAACCTCTCCCGCAATGTTCTCGAGGAAGTCGCCGAAACCGCGGCAGAGAGTCACCGTCTGGCCCTGCGGGACACCCTGGGTATTTTTCAGTTCTCCGGGGATTCGGTCAGCAAGCGCAT
>JAGRBF010000527.1 GCA_020434205.1 Calditrichota bacterium
GCATACCGGGGTGACGGTCAAGAGGTCTCAAATAGGCTAAACACGCTTGACAGATTATTACTTGGGCGTTTTGATCATCACCTGAATTTTCGAATTGTCAACACGCCCTACCGCTGCCGCTGCAGAATCAGCAGGGTATAATCGTCTACCACCGGGGATTTCCCGTAAAATGTCTTCAAACGAGCGTTGAGGTGCTGCAGGAGGGTAGCGGGATCGCGATCCCGAAGCGGTTCTACCGAAGCGATCAGGTCCTGCTCCTCAAAAGCCTCGCGATTTTCCCCACCGCCGCCGCTCACCGGCTTACTGGCCTCCACCACGCCGTCGGTATAACTCAGAAAGGTATCGCCGGGCTGGAAGGAAAAGTGATTCACCTTCAGCCCCTGTTCCAGCAGCGATTCACTGCTGGTCAGCCCGATTCCCAATCCGGGAGAATTCATAAAATGGATGGATTTTTGGGCATCTCCGGGAATAAAAAGGGGCGGATTATGTCCGGCACGCACCCATTCGACCAGGTGCCGGCGGGTGTCCAGAATGCCGAGAATAGCCGTCACAAAAATCTGCCGGTCGTTGATGGAGGTGGTAAAAAAGGCATTCAAACGACGGGCGATTTGCGCCATATCCCCGGTAAACTGTCCCCCGAAACGGATCAGACTCATACACTGGGCCATGTAAAGCGCCGCCGAGGTGCCCTTTCCCGAAACGTCTCCAATGGTGAACAAAAAGCGGTGATCATCCAAGGGAATGAGGTCGTAAAAATCGCCCCCTACCTCGGTCGCGGTTTTCAGATCGGCGGCAATACGGTAGCCGGGCACTTCGGGGAGTTTTTCCGGAAGCAGGCTCAGTTGCACGGTGCGGGCGGTGTTGAGTTCAAACTGCAGGCGATCTTTTTCCCGTAATTCGGCGATATTTTGATTGAGGCGATCGCTCATCTGGTTGAAGCGCTGGGCCAATTCCTGAAACTCGTCCTCCCCTTCCAGGTCAATCTTGTAATCGAGGTTGCCCTGGGAGATTTCCTCGATTCCCCCCCGCAGTTTCTCAAATTTACGCACGATGCCCTGGTGAATAAGTCGCCCGAAGTTGATCATTTGGGTCACCAGCAGGAAGTTGATAACGGCATAGATCACCAGCAGCACCACCCCAATGCGGATCAGCCACATCCAGCCGGCTTCCTGGACGATGTTCATGCCCACTTCCAGAACCAGGTAACCGGCGGAGGTTCCGCTCAGGGTTTCCCGCGGGAGGTAGACCCGGCCAAAACCGAAGGTGGTTATGCTGCCGGCCCGGGCGCTCGAATCCGCTGCAGAACCGCCCTCCGCTTCATCCGAAAAGTCGATATCAATATTAAGTCCCTCTCTCTGCCCGTCCATGCCAACCGGCCAGATCGGGGCCCATTGGGGGTAGTTTTGCCGGTAATCGAACAAGCCGATAAAGGGAGACATACTCCAGTTATCGTCATCGGAAAGGGAGGCAAAGCTGCTGAAGAAGGGAATATGGCGGGTAAAATCCTGCCACTCGGGGCTTTCGGTGGAAAAGCTCCCCACCACGCTGCCTCCCAGCACCTTGATGCGGGTCGCCACGTCGCGCAGGAAAAGGGAATCCACCACCAGGACCATCACCGGCTGCTCGGGCAGGGAATCCGCGGCGACGGGCCGGTAGAACAGAAGAATCCCGGCGCTGTCCTCGCCGCCCTTGCGGGGAACCTCTAGGGCGGAAAAACCGTAGGGGAGATCCCGGGACACTTTTCCTTCCAGTCCGGGAAAATCGATCTCGAACCCGCTTTCCGGATTGAACTTGCGCAAGGGAAAGGAAGCGGCCTCCGGGCTGCGGTATGCCTCGACCGCCGCCTGGCGGATGGCCATATTGAGGTTCTGGGCCTGCCAGGCGCTCAGGAACACCACAAACAGCACGGATAGCAACACCAGTTGGATCAAAAGGGGCAGGGAGGACTGAAAAGCCCCGGCAATGGACAGCTTGGACTTCAGGGAAAAGTGATTGATGATCATGACCACCGGCAGGCGGAAAATCAGGGCAAAGATGTAACTCTGGAAAAGCAGATTGAGAAAAGCGGGCACCGCAAACAGCAGTTGCGAATCGCCAAAGGGACTGTGGCCCAGATCCCCGTAAAAAGTGATTTCGTGATACCCTTTCAACAGCAGAAGGGACACGGCCAGGAAAAGCCAGGTTTCGGCGTGGTTAAGCTCCTCCGCCCAAACTGTGCTGCGCAGAATCAGCAGAACCAGCATTAGTTGAAAGAAAATGCGCAGCCAGATACTGCCGTCGGGGAAAATCAGGTTAAACAGAATTCCCATCATCAGGACGGCAATAACCCGGCCGACGGAGCGTTTTCTTTCCCCAAAGAGGATCAGCAGAACCAGGAGGGTCAGGGCCAGGGCCAGCAGCAGCCCTGCCAGAAGGGGCAGGAAAAATCCGGGCTGGTCCGGATTTTCGAAGGAGGCCATCCAGTACAGCAAACCATTGATGGGCAACAGCAGCACAAATACCGCTCCCAGCAACAGCTCCAGAGGCAGCTTGCCGCAGTCCTGCAGTTTTTCGGAGAAGCGAAACAGGCCGTAAAGGGAGATCAGAATGCCCGGAACGTAATAACCACCGGGTTTGTGGAGGGCGGTAAACCAGACCGCCAGCCCCACCGTTGCGATCGCGACATTCATCAGCATTTCGCGGTCGCGCCAGATTTTCCGGGCGAGGCATTGCTCACCGAAAGCGCGTATTCTGCTGAGGCTGCGGAAGGTTTGTTCGTTCAAGTTGCCAAATCCTGATCCGGTGTGCAGGGGCTATAAAACCGGATGAAAAAGGTCTTCGTTGATAAAAGGCACCATGGCCAGCAATACGGCATGGCGATACAGACCGGTGCGATCCAGCACCCCATGGGTGAGAATACCGATTGCGCCCCCGCTTTGTTTCGAATTGTGTTTAGAAAAAACGGCGTCGTTGGCATGGCCCAGTTCCACGCCGCTGCGCACCATTTCGCTGACCTCAGAGGGCAGGAAGAAGCTCCCGGTGCGGCTGCGTCCCAGACGCTTGCCGTCGCTGATCAAAATCCATGCAAAGGCGCTCAGACCGTGGTCCAGCTCCTCCACCCCGCCTTCGATGGCCACCCAGAAGCGGGCATCGGAAACCGCCTCGCGCAGCCGCACCAGGCGGTTATAAGCGCCCTGGTAGGTTTCCGCATCGTTCATGGGCTGATCGCTGACCCCGGAGGGCACCGCCAATCCGCCGGCCTGGAAGCGGCGTTCCGGGAAAATTTCGGAAATTCCCTGTTGCGCAGCCCGGATCTTGACGGGATTTAAAGAGGCCACCGCGATTTTTTGCACGGATGTTGTTGCGTTCATATCCCCGAAATTAGTGAAATGCCGGGATTTAGGAAAGGATAGATCCTAAGATCCTAAGATCCTAAGATCCTAAGATCCTAAGATCATAAGATCAAAGGATCTGTAGTTCGTCACTGCGGCCGGAAATCCGCGTCCTTTTCGACCCGTTCGGCAAAAGCCGCCAGCAGCCGCGCGGTATTTTCCACATCGGCCAGGGACACCACCTCGGAGGGGGTGTGCATGTAGCGCAACGGAATGCCGATAAGGCCGGTGGCCACCCCGCCGCGAGTGAGTTGGATAGCGTTAGCATCGGTTCCGGTTCCTCGGGGAAAGGCCAGCACCTGGAAGGGAATATCCTCGGCCCGGGCGGCCTCCATCAACCGTTGTACCACGATGGGGTTGGCGTTGGCGCCGCGCAGAATCACCGGTCCCCCGCCCAGGCGGGTATCGCCGTATTTGGTGTTGCTCAGCTGGGGGTAGTCCGTCGCGTGGGTTACATCCACCGCGATGCCCACGGTTGGGTCGACCGAATAGGTGCTGGTATGGGCGCCCCTCAGGCCGATCTCCTCCTGAACGGTGGCCACGCTAACCACCTCGGCGGTCAGCTTTTTCCCCTGAAGCAGGCGCAGGGCTTCCGCCACTGCAAAGGCCCCTACTTTGTCGTCAAATGCGCGGCTGGTGGCTAGGTCGTCGGTTAACTGCTGGTAGCCGGTATCGTAGATGATGGGATCCCCGATGGCAATTTTTTCCAGGGTTTCCTCGCGGGAAGCGCTGCCGATATCAATCCAGATTTGCTCCAGTTTGGGCACCGTTTTACGCTCCTCGGCGTCCATCAGGTGGATGGCCTTTTTGCCGGTAACCCCGGGCACCGGGCCATTGGTCCCGAGAAGAATCACCCGTCGCCCGGGGATCAGGGAAATATCGTGCCCGCCAATGGTTCGGATGTAAATAAAGCCCTTTTCGTCGACATTGTAGACCATAAACCCCAGTTCGTCGCAGTGTCCGGCAAACATGAGTCGCGGTCCACCCTGTCCGGCCCGGAAGGCCATGCTGTTGCCGTGCAGATCGTGTTCGATCCGTTCTGCATAAGGGGCGACGTAGTCCCGCCACACCCGGGCTGCCGGCTGTTCGTAGCCGGAAGGGCTGGGAGCGGCGATCAGCGATTTCAGAAAATCGAGGGAAGCCTCGCGCATCGGTTCAATTCTCCTTTCAGAAAAAAAGCCATCCCGGGATTCCGGAATGGCCATGAGGTTGCTTAAAATCTGGGGCACCATGTGCCGGAATCGGCTCAGGCGGCGTTAAAATTGTCTTTCGATTTTCGGCCTTCCTGCACCTTATCCTTGTAGCGTTTCAGTTGCACAACAGCCCGGTCCAAAGCAAGGTCAAAAGATTCGCGTAATTCTTCGGCGTTTTCTTTGATGACGATTTGTTTGTTCTGCACGTTAATCACGAACTTGGTATAACGGGAAGCCTTTTCCCAGCCCAGGATTACTTCAAGCCCGATAATTCCATCATGAAACCGACGAAATTTGGCGACTTTCCCCTCAATATATTCCCGCAGAGAGTTGTCGAGATTAAAGCGCCGTGCAGTGATCGTCGCTTGCATAGTGGACCTCCTTCAGCATAAATGATTGGTTATATGACCCTTACGGGCCCGACATTTGATAAAACCTAAAAAGCTGAAGCGACCGGTGCGTCAAATACCCACCCCGGCGTAATGGCAAAGACCCAAACATACGCATCAGTCGGTCGGGGAACCTCCGGAACAACACAGCCACACCGGTTTTTCCGGATGCCGGCCAAAAGAGCGTTGCGTATCAGAACGAAATTCTGCCAGGAACGACAGCGGAGAAAAGGGGTTGTGAAAGGGAATCACCGATTGCCTCTGTTCACTTAAGATCCGCAAATCCGGATATGCGATTGGCACATCCTGGCCCGTTTTATTTTACAAAGTTTTTATGGCCTGCGCCATAATTTCTTCGAGAAATTTTGCCCGAACCGCAGCGGCAGGCGCACTGGTTTTCCCGGTGGGCAGGCTTCCCCTGTTGGCAAACAAATCAATCTGGTAATTTTCCGGAAGATCCGATTCGCTGATTGCCCGGGCCGCCTCAAAGCTGAGATACCCAAACACAATGTCCTTGTCGCTGCACCATTCCACCGGAATTTCCACCCGAGCTTTCATTAGTCCCTCCTTTACGGTATTTCCCTAAACCGACTTATTGTCCCAACTCCCGATCCTCTTTCATGAAAACGTCCCTCAACGCCTTCCGGATTTACCTTCCGGGGAAAATTCCCCGCACCTGTATGGAACCGCTGCCAATCCGCATCATTAAGAATCTTTACGGGCATTTGGGTGCGGTAGTTCCCCCAAAAAGGTCGGGAATTTCCCACCTGTTTAACCACAATTGTGCGGTTTTTTATTGAAATTGTGAGGATTTTTGGTTTGATTATCCTTAGGTATATAAAAAACAATCGGAAAGAATGATTATGTACTTTAAGCGCTTTTTTCAGATAATGCATGTTTTTGGTGATAAATCCTTACCCCTCTACCTTGCCCTCACCCTTCTTTGCGGCGCCGCCCTGGGCCAGGATCGCATAACCGCGGTATGGCACAGCGGCAGCGACCACAAGCTGTGGACCAACGCGGACATCGCCAGCTTTCTGGCCAAGGATCAGGAGCTCGGCTTGCAGAACTACATGCTGGAAGACGTGGAAGTGTCTTTTTTGAATGGGCAACCGCGCTTTACCGGCTTCTGGCTGCCGGGAACGGGGAGATCCTTCCTGAGGGTCAGCATGGACTGGAATACCCTGCAAAGCACCTGGAACGAGGCCAAAAACCAGGGCCAGCGGTTGGTCGACATCGAAGTGTATTTCGAAGGCGGTCAGCAGCGTTTTGCCGGCATCTGGCACACGGGAGAAAACGACCACAAGCTGGTGGTGGATGTGGGATTGGCCCAGTTCGTCGATCTGGACAATAAATACCACAATCAGGGTTTTCAACTGGTCGATATCGAGACTTATCTCAACAAGGGCCGCCGGGAATTCGCCGGGGTCTGGCATCAAAACCGCCTGGACTACATCGTGCAGATCGGTCTGGGGTGGACGGAATTCAACAACCTGCGGGTGCGTATGGAAAACGACGCCTACAAGTTGGTGGACGTAGAGCGTTATTCGGACGGCGGGGCCTTTAAATACGCCGGAGTTTGGCATCCGGGAACCACCCGGCAAAAAATTTACGCCGATGCCCAGCGCGATGACTTTATGAAAAAATGGAGCAGTTTTAAATCCCAGAACCTGATTCTGGCGGACATTGAAATCTCCTCCACCACCTCTTCCCAAATTGCCGCTTCTTCGACCGGATCGGGGAGTTCCGGCGCCAGCAGCGGTGGGTCCGGGTCGGACATTTCCCGGGGCAGCGACGACCGCCTGACCGCCCCCCTGCTCGGGCAGGGCCTGGACAACAACAGCGGCGGGGCACCGGCAGATCCCCGGGCCGGATCTTCTTCCGGGAACGGCGGTGGAGGGGAAACCACCGGCGAGGTACAAATGGGGAAAGCTTCCTATTACAGCGACCGTTTTCAGGGCAGTAAAACGGCCAGCGGCGAATTATACGACCGGGCCAAATACACGGCGGCCCATCGCACCCTCAAATTCGGGACCAAAATCCGGGTTACCAATCTGGCCAACGACAAAAGCGTGGTGGTGGCCGTCAACGACCGCGGCCCTTTCAAGCCCGAACGGGTGGTAGACCTCTCTTACATTGCCGCTGAGGAAATCGGAGCTATTCAATCCGGGATTATAGACGTCAAAGTGGAAGTGTTAAAATAATTTGATCTGGCGCATAAAAATCCGCAAACCCTTCCCTTAGTTTGGCGATACATGGTCAGGATTTTCAGCATTGTTGTATTGATTTTTTGGGGATTGACGCCCGGGGAGGGATCTCTGCTGGCCCAGCAGGCCCTTTCGGTGCATCCGCTTGGGGAATGGCGCCCGGTCAACAGTCCCTACGGCCCGCGCAACCGGCCCGGCGAAAGCCGTCTCCGCCAGTTCCACAAGGGTATTGATATCGAAGCCGATGAGGGCGACCCGGTTTACGCCTGGCGCAGCGGCCGGGTGGTTTTCACCGGGCGCAATTCCTCGGCCGGCAACATCATTCGCATCTCCCATGCCGACGGTTATTTTTCCGAATACTTTCACCTCAAAAAAATCGGGGTGAAGGCGGATCAATTTGTCAAAGCCGGTCAGCAGATCGGCCAGGCAGGACGCACCGGCAGGGTAACCGGGGCCCACCTTCATTTCGGGATCATTAAGGACCACCGTCATCGCGATCCCTTTTCCTACGTGCAAACCAGTATTTCCCGTGAAGAACAGCTCAATCTGGCCAAAAGCCCCCTGGTGCCCGGCACCACGATCGCCATCGAAAAAGCGATCTCCTTCCGAAGCCGTCCGGATGGGGCCCGGGTGTCCGTCGATGGAGAAGAAAAGGGACATACCCCGCTGGTGTTGATCCTCCCCTACGGCGATTATTTTCTGGAAATCGATGCCGGGGAGGGATACGTTTCCCACCTGCGGGAGATCAGCATCGGGGAACATACCGATTTTCTGTATGACGCTGCCCTGGAAAGCGCCCCCGCCGATACCGCCAGGCTGGCGGAGCTGGGACGCGGTGGAGAGGCAATGGGCTATGTTTCCGACCGGGAGATGGCCTACGACCGCCAGAGCTACCTCTCGGGAATGGGCGGGATTCTGGTGAGCGGCAATTTTCTGGAAAGCACTTTTGCTTCCTTCAGGGAGTTGAGCAATGCCCCCGCCTTCAATTTTGACCTGCGCTTTAACGGGTTTTTGTTCGAATCCGCACGTTTGGGCGGGGAGCACCTGTTTACCCTGGGCTTTACCTTCCTGAACGGCACTTTCCTGGAGAACATCACCCGCGACCCGCTCGGTCCGGGCCTCAACAGCCAGTCCGCGACGCGTCTGGATCGCTATAGTCAGTTTGCCGGGGTGGCCGGCTACCGGGTTAACCCGCGCATCTGGGGGCCCTTCTCGGCTTCCCTCGGAGCAGATTACCTGTACGGGATTACCACCCTGAACGGCTATCGGTTGGAGAACCCGACCGGGGATCCAAACGGCCCGCGATTAGACGGTCCGCCGGTCGATTTTCGCTATGATTTTCGGGGATTTTCCGCCAGCGCCGGGCTGTGGGTTTACCTGAGCGAACGCTGGGTGCTCACCGGCAATTACATGCGCACCCTCAATACCGAACCGCTGGGATGGTCCGGTTGGAAAATCGGGCTGCTAAACCGCTTTACCCCGCGGTGACCTCCCCTATCCCCTCCTTGAGAAGGAGGGGCAGGGGGAGGTCATACCTTGAGAAGGAG
>JAGRBF010000528.1 GCA_020434205.1 Calditrichota bacterium
CCGCACCACCGTGGTACTCGCGGCCGACAACCCCGCCCGGCGCCTGGAGATTTCCCTGCGCGGCGAAGTGCTGGCCGGAAAGGCCATCAACGTAACGGCGAACCGCACCACCGAAAGCCCTACTGCCCAGCAAATTGTGGTGCGGGATATGGACAACCAGCCCCTGCCATTCGGGGACGTGCTGCGCAGCCTCAAAATTTTGCCCGGGGTTTCTTCCAACAACGAGTTGAGCAGCGCGTACAACGTTCGGGGCGGCAATTACGACGAAAATCTTATCTATTTGAACGGCTTCGAAGTCTACCGCCCTTTTCTGCTGCGCAGCGGTGCGGAGGAAAACCAATCCTTTCTCAACCCGGATCTGGTGGAAAACCTGACCTTTTACAGCGGCAGCTTCCCCGCCCATCTCGGTGAGCGTCTTTCCTCCGCGCTGGAAGCCCGCTACGAATATCCGGACACCCTGCGCTGGGGCGGAAAAGCGCGCCTCAACTTTTTCGGGGCGGGGCTTGCCCTTCGCCATCGCCGCAGCCGCTTTGCCTGGCAGGGGGGCGTCCGCTACAGCAACCCCAGCCTGTTCGCCGATCGCCTGCAGACCTCCGGCGATTATCAACCCCTTTTCCGGGATTTTCAGTGGATCGGCCGCTACCGCCTATCCGAGGGACAGGACCTGGAAGCCATTTTCATCCTGGGTGATAACCGCTTCGACGTGGCCCCGGAGCAATGGCAGGGCCATTATACCACCGGGGTTTTGCGGGTCTCCGAGGTGGCCATCGATTATACCGGGAATAAGACTTACAGCTATCGCAACAATCTGGCCGGGGTGCGTTACCGGGGCAGTTGGGGCGATTGGAAAAGCAGTCTGGGCGTCAGCCGCTTTTTATCCCGCGAGGTGGAAAAAAGCGATCTTGCCTCCGATATTTTTTACATCCCGGACGCCCGGGAGCCCAACGACAATCGCACCTACCTGAAATCCCGTTTTGAGGACGTCGACAATCGCCTGGAGCTGGAGAATCTCGACCTTTCCCCGCGGCTTTCCCGGCAGTGGGGCGCTCATCATTTAACCCTGGGCATGGATCTGCGCCGCTATCAGCTTCGGGAGCAGCTTCAGGAAAATTTTTCGGAGCAAGGCGACAGCAACGCCGTTTTACTGCTGCCAGCCGTTCGGGACGGGGGCCAAAACCGGGACTGGTGGACCGGCAGCGCCTTTGTGCGACAGCAGTTCGACTGGCAAAGCTGGCAACTGGACCTCGGGCTGCGCGCCTTTCACAATCGCGCCAACGGGGAAACCCTTTTTTCGCCGCGGGTGAGTCTTTTTTATTTTCCCCATCCCCACCACGCCTTTCACCTGAGCGGCGGGACTTACGCCCAGCCGCCTCTCTTTTATGAGCTTCGCGGGGAGGAAACCCTGGCCGAGAAACTCAAGGCTCAGCTTTCCCATCATCTGGCAGGCGGCTGGCAATGGCAGGTTCACCCCACCCTGCGCATTGAGGGCGAGGCTTTTTATCGCCGCCTGAGCCGCCTCATCCCCTATTCCATCAAAGAGCTGCAGCTGGTTTACCGGCCCGAAGAAGCATACCAGGGATTTGCCTACGGCTGGGACTGGCAGTTAAAGGGGGAACTGGTGCCCGGGATGCAAAGCTGGATCGGCTACGGTTACCTGAAGAGCCGGGAGCGCCTGCAAGGGACCAAAAACTATCAACGCCGCCCGTTGGACCAAACCCACACCCTGCGCCTTTTCTTCCAGGACCGGGTGCCGCGGATGCCCAACATCCAGGCCCACCTTCGCTACCTCTTCGGCAGCGGCTACCTTTACAATCAGGCCGAATTTTCCGAGAACGCCGAGGGGCAGCTGGCGGTGGTGGAAAACGACCTGCGGCGGGAGTTCCCGGCTTTTCAGCGCTTCGACCTGGGGGTAAGCGCGCGGTTACAGGCTTTCCACGACCGGCAGGTCATCCTCACTGCCGAGGTGCTGAACGTCTTCAACCACATCAATGTGGCGGCCTACGAGTTTATCTACCTGGGCCCGGGTGTTCCGGTTCGCATTCCCCGCATTTACACCCGGCGATTCTTTAACCTTGCCGCCCGGTTTCATTTTTAATCCGTTGTGCTGCCGCTTGAATTTCATATTGTCCGTGCTTATTATTTCCATTAACGGATTTAAACCTTCAGGCGGATTCTTTTGCTCAGCGGACAGCTTACCGAACAAACCACCGGCCTGCTCGGCGGAACTGTAGAACACCACACTTTTTTCAGCCCGGCTTTGGGTATCGATAAGTCCTACAATATTTATCTGCCGCCCGGTTATTATCAGGATCGCCGGCGTTATCCGGTGCTCTACCTGTTCCGGGGACACGAAAAAGAATGGTTCGATCCCTATCAGGATCACAGCCGGGGAGGGACCGCCATCCAGCATCTGGCGGACGAATTGATTCTCTCCGGCGCGGTTTCCCCGATGATCATCGTGGGGGTGGGTCTAACCTCCGCAGACGGCAGCATCTACGGATTAGGGGTTAACTTCGTCAATCCCCGGCTGGCGCGGGGGGTGGAAGGGATCGGAAGCGGGTTGTTCGAAACCTACCTGACCCGCGACGTCATCGGCCATATCGACGCCACCTGGCGAACCCGTTCCCAGGCCCGCTACCGCGGGGCAGACGGTTTTTCCCTGGGGGGCTTTACCGCGGTAATGATGGGCATTAAATATCCGGAGCTGTTCTCTTCGGTGGGCAGCTATGACGGCAGTTATATGTTCCATAACCTGCACGATCCGCGGCGGCAGACCGGACGACCGGACGACCGGCTGTGGATGCGACGGGACGGCATGTTCGCCCCCGCTTTCCGACCTACCGGAAAACGCCGTTACGACGCTGCGTACATGAATTTGTACAACCCCCTGAGTTTGCTGGAGAAGATGCCTTCCGAAACCCGGGCCCGGCTGGAGAAAAACCGCTTTTACCTGCGCAGCGCCTCTTCGGACGGACATCAGGGCAACCGGGACCGCAATGTGCATCTGGTAACCCTCTTTCAGCTTTACGGGATCCGCAATCACGCCTCGTCCTTAATTCTCAGCAGCGACGCTCACCACACCTGGAAATTTGCCGATCTGCACATGCGGGAGACCCTGCGCAAACACGCCGAGGCCTTCGGTTTCCGCGAAAAGCCTATCAAACGCAAGCGGGTGCTGCCCAACGTGGCCATCAAAACGGTGCGGGACGGCAACGGGGTCTGCCAAACGCCCTCAATGTCCTACAAGGTATACGGCGCAACCCATCTGCGGGTGGAAGTGTGCACCTTGCACGGAGACTATGTTACCACCCTCAAAGACGAAGTTCACCATCCGGGGCGCCATCAGGCGGAATGGGACGGCCTCAACGCCCACGGCCATCTGATGGGATCGGGCGTATATTTTGCCCGCATAACCAGCCCCAACGGCACCATTCAACAAAAATGGGTGTTTTTGCGGTAAGACAGCTGTTATACGGCCGGATGGGTGGGTGGATTTCGCCTCCGGCGAAAGAAACATCCATTCGGCGCAGCCGAATAACCACATAGCCATGTAACCTATGACCATACCACCAGGGGACATTTCATGAACCGGCAAGATGCTTTCGATTTGCTTAATGAATACACCAAAAAAGACGGGTTGATCAAACATTCCCTGGGGGTGGAAGCCGCCATGCGGGCCTACGCGGCCAAATTCGGCGAGGATGTGGAAAGCTGGGGAATGGTGGGGTTGCTGCACGACTTTGACTACGAGGCCTTTCCGGACCAGCATCCTTACAAAGGGGTGGACATGTTGCGGGAGAAAGGGGTGCCGGCAAGCTGGACCGAGGCCATTTTGGGACACGCCGATTACACCGGGGTAGCCCGGGAAACCCTGATGGCCAAAACCCTTTTTGCGGTTGACGAGCTAAGCGGTTTCATCACCGCGGTGGCTTATGTACGCCCCAGCCGCCAATTGGCTGAGGTCACCGTCAAATCGGTCAGGAAGAAGATGAAAGATAAAAGATTTGCGGCTCAGGTAAGCCGCGAAGATATGACCAACGGCGCCGCCGAACTGGGGGTGCCGCTGGAGGAACATATTGAATTCGTTATAGAGGCCATGCAGGCCATCGCAGATGACCTGGGGCTGTGAGGAGATTAATCTTCGAAGCTGGCAATGGCCCGGTCGGCCGTTTCGTAGGTTTCGAACATTTTGATCAACTGGGTGATCATAAACAGACTTTGAACCTTTTCGGTCACGCTGGCCAGTTTAAGGGCGCCGCCGGCTTCGCTGAGGGACGTATAGCAGGCCATCAGGGTACCCAGACCGGAGGAATTCATCCATTTCACGCCTTTGAGGTCAATCACGATTTTGGTTAGCCCATCGGTGATCAGGCTTTTGACCTTATCGTGAAGCTCGGTTGTTTCCGGACCGCCCATCATGTTGCCGTTCACGGTTAAAACAACCACTTTTCCTTCTACAGACTCTTTGATTTTCATACTGCCTCCTCACTAGGACACGTCTTCGAGCTCAATCAATTGTCATCAAACTCAGTCAAATAGTACTATTCTGGCCTAAACATACAGAATTATTTTGGTAAAAAAAAGGGTTTTGGGGGAGAACTAAAGTGGTTTTTCCTTTCCGCCAATCAGATAGCGGTAGCGCTGTTGGCCGCCATCGGACCCGCGCAGCAGCATCAGCATTTCGGTAGCGGGACGGTTGAGATCCACCGCGATAATCTCCCCGCCGTAGAAGGTCCGGATATAATCCACCGGGGTATGGGCCACCACCTGAAAATCCACCTGAAAACGCTTCAACACCTCCGTTAAGGCCAGGCGTAAGTCGTTGGTATTGACGTAGCCCCGGAACCAGAAGGCGCTGTATTCGGCAAAGAAGAAATTGAGGCGCCGCACGTAAGCCCCGGTTTTTTGGGGGCGCTTGAGGGCCTGTTCGTCGATCAACGACAGGAAGTCCGGTTCGAACAGGTAACGGCGCAGGGAGTCGTTGAAGGCCGGGATGGTAAAATCCAGCAATTCCCTGCTGACGCCACCATGGGAAAACAACCCGTCGTTAATGCGGATGATCCCCGGCTTTCCGGCCAGCCATTCGCCCAGAACCGATTGGTGCATGTCAAACATCCGGGCATAGGTGGTGCCGTGGTAACGGGCGATCAACTGTTCCTTGCCCGAGACGTAGCGCAGATCGTCCAGGAAAACCATGATCTCGTGATTGCCCAGCACCAGGTGAACCCGCCCCCCGGCCAGATGCGCTTCGCGCTCCAGGCGGTAAATAAACCATAGGGTTTTGATAACATCATGCCCCCGGTCGAAGATGTCGCCCAGCAAAACCAGGTGGGCTTTGCCGCCCTGCCAGCGCAGGGAATCGTCGATGATGGCGTGCTGGCGAAGCAGGGTTACCAGATTCTCGTATTGGCCGTGCAAATCCCCGAAGGTTATGACGGTGTCCACCTCGGCGTAAAACCAGAGCCGGTCTTCCGGGAGGGGCTTGGGGTAAATGGTGCTGCGATGGCGGTCCCCGTTATTGCCCTGGGCCCCATATACCAGGGTATAGGGGCGGGCGGGATCGGGGATCGGGAAACGGGCCTGATGGGCCAGGCTGTCCGGGGTTTGGAGCCGGAAAATAGACTTTCCGTCCTGAACGGCCTCCAGAAATCCTGCGCCTTTTTCTTCGGTTATCCAATGAACCCGGCAGGAATCCATCGAGCGGGTAACCCACAACCCGTATTCCCCGGAAAGCACAAAGCGGCGGGGTTTGGGTTTGGGCAAGGGTTCCGTTTCCTGTGCGAACAGCGAAAATAGCGGTAGCAGGAGGATCGCCATCAGGTAAATCCGGCCCGGGATATGGCGCAAGGATTTTTGTCCGGAATATCGCATGGGTAAATATACCCATTCCCGGGGATTTACCCCTCATGCGATTCATTTTCCCCTAACCCTTTTTATCCTGCAGTTCACAATTCCGGTTGCTTTTTGAGGCGCGGCAGATTTTATTGACCCTAACCATACACACTTCTTCCGGGCACATTGAATGACACATACCTTTCTCCTTTCGCCGGGCATTTGGCTGTCCCGGGGCATGCTGTACGATGCCAATAATCAGCCAATGGACATCGAAGGCCGCTCCGAGATTGTCCATCAATCCGACCTCTGGATCCACACCTCGCAAATGGAAGTCCTCAGCAATATGGGGGCCTCAGCCCGGAACGTTTACCACATCCGCCCCTTTGCGGAAGGCAAGGTTATAACCATGTGGGATTCGGAAAATGCCGCTTTGGGCAATTTTGAAGGGCGTTTTATGCTGGTGGCGGATTCGATTATCAGCCAGTTTCAAACCAGCGGCGGGGAGTTCAGCGGGGTGGAGTATTTCAAAAAAATATCGGACGGGCAGTATCAGAGCCGCGGCATGGTTTTCGAGCACGGCAAACTGCTCTCTTCCTGGGCCTCGGACCTCGAACGACAGTAGGTCGGGTTACCCTTTTCAACCCGATAAGGAAGGCCAAATGCACATTGCGTTGGGTTACGCTACGCTAACCCAATCTACCGACGGATTCCGGGAGACGTAGGTCGGGTTGCCCTTTTCAACCCGACAAGGAAGGCAAAGGGCAATTAATGTTGGGTTACGCTACGCTAACCCAACCTACCCGACGGATTCCGGCTTATCAAAAGAGGGTGACTTTGCCCTCGTCCACCAGCTTCAACAATTCTTCCCGGCGCTCGTAGATCCCCCGGATCTCCCCGGCCGTCAACCCCAATTGCAGGACCGAACCATCGAAGCGCACCCCGCGTTCGGGATCCAGCGGCAGACCGGGTTCTACCGGAACCAGGCTATCCCCTTCAACCTTAAACTCGGCAACCACCGCCAGTTGAGCTTCGATTTGCCCCGGGCTAATAGCCCTTACCCGTTCTACAACGGCTTCGGGCAGGCGCTTAACCCGGAGGTTGCGCCATTCATAGCCGCGTTCGCTCATAATGTTGCCGAAGGCGATGCCGTTATCCACCGCAAACAGGCGCGGGTTAGCAGAATCGCTGGAAATGAGAAAATTGCCGAAATTGTTGTCCCCGTGGCGAATCAGGAAGGTGAAGACGTTGAGATTCCCCACATTGCGGGCATAGAGGGAATCATCCGCCAGGCGCTGCGGATCAAAAACATCGTCCGGGGTTACCTCGTTTAACCAATACTGGAACAGGCACAGGACCTGATTCACCTCTTTAAAAGTGGGGCGAATGTTGGGTTCGATTTCCTGATAGCGGGCCAGAGGGATACCGCGAATGCAGGTCGGCGGCACCACAAATGCCGCGCTATCCAGGAATAGCCCCTGAAAGCGATAGGCGGCCAGCTCGTAGCGGGGCTGGTTGTTAAAAGCCTCCCCGCCCTCGATGGCCCTTTTCATCTTGACCCGCAGGATCATGTTGTCCGGAGTGGTCAGCATGGCCCGCATGGCGGCATCGCCTTTGAAGCGGATGGATCGGGGAACCTTGATTTGGGATGCCGGTGAGGCCAGCACCTTTTCGATCTGGGAGAGCGGTTGGGGAATGTTGTTGTCTCTGGCGAAGAGGCTGACCGTCAGGGTCAGCAGTAATCCGAAAATGTAGCTTTTTTTCTGCATGTCCTTACCTTGAGTATCCTTTTTTGACACCCAAGCTTACGACCAAAGAATGCGGAAAGTTAAGCCTTTTGTAATTTTAACAGAGGCGCAATACCCCGGAAATGATCAGGCGCCTACCGCCGCATAAGCCGCCTCGGGAGCGGTGAGGGACATGCGCTTCAGCAGAGCATTGAAGCGATGATCCTCCTGAAGTTCGCTCATCACCGGATCCACCGCCAGGTAAATGGCCAGGTAAGCCCGCTCGGAGACCGCCCGGTCCAGCCACTCCAGAGCCTCTTCCCGCAGCCCCAGTCCCAGGGAAACGGTGGCAATATCGTAGGCCGACACATAGCGCGTTTCCGCGGCTTTGCGCAGTTTGTTCAACACCTTGAGCCCCACGTCCTCACGACCGGAAATGGCCGCAGCGTGTCCGAAGGCCGCGAGGATATTCATGCTGTCTCCACTGCTGCGCAGGGCTTTCTCCAGATGGGTGATAGCCCGCTGGTATTGTCCTTTTTGCAGGTAGGCCTGGCCCAAAAAAAACTGGGCGATACCGAAATTACCGTCCAGTTCCAGGGTCTCCCGATAGTGTTCGATGGCCGCATCATAGCGCCGCGCAAAGTAATTAACCAGCCCCATACTGGTATTGACCACCAGGGAAATAGGGTCCAGTTGCAGGGCGATGCGCATTTCTTCGAGGGCCTCTTCGAAGCGCCCTTTGGGGGTTAGCATGTTGATGGCGTACCAATGGTGTCCGGTAGCATAGCGGGAGTCCATGCCGATGCCGCGCTGGAAATGTTGTTCCGCGGAATCCCAGCGCCGTTCGTAGACCGCCTCGGCACAGGCCAGGGAAATGCGCGCTTCCACCAGTTTTTCGTCCAGGGCCAGAGCCTTGCGGGCCGCCCGGATGGCTTTGGGGATCACCAATCGCGGTGCGAAAGCCCCGTAAACGGAGAGCATCAGGTAGGTATCCGCCAAACCGGCGTAAGTGAGCGGGTAGGAGGGATCTTTTTCGATCGCCTTTTTGAAATAATGCATCCCCTTCTTGATTTCGTCGACGGTGCGCTTGTTCCAGTAATAGCGACCTTTCAGGTAAATATTGTAGGCTTCCACATTGTAGCTGTGCTGGCGCATATCACGGGTCTGGTAGTTGCCGGAAAGGCGCAGGGCCAGGGTATCGGCAATGGCCCGGGCAATGCTGTCCTGGATGGCAAAAACGTCCTTGAGCTCCCGCTCGAACTGTTCGGACCACAGATGGAATCCGTCGGCGACGTT
>JAGRBF010000529.1:0-904 GCA_020434205.1 Calditrichota bacterium
CGTTCGCAGGGCTTTCCGGCATCGGCGATCTGATCGTCACCTGCATGAGCAAACACAGCCGCAATCGTTATGTGGGGGAAGAAATCGGCCGGGGGCGCACCCTCAGCGAAGTTCTGGACGGCATGGTGATGATCGCCGAAGGGGTGAAGACCACCCGCTCGGTGCATCAATTGATCGAAAAATACGGGGTGGAAATGCCCATCTCCGAGCAGGTCTTTGAGGTGCTGTTCCACGACAAATCGCCCCGCCAGGCTGTGGCGGAGCTGATGGGCCGGGACCCCAAGGAAGAGTAGGGGAGAGTCTAAAACCAGGTATCCAGAAAATGCGGAAGCATCTTGCGCCAGGTGGGCCAGTCGTGGGTAATGTCATGACCCCACAGGTCCAGAACGTGCGGGATGCCCTTGGAATGCAGAATCTGGGAGAGGTGGATGGAACGGCCGGGGGCCTCGTAAGAACCCTGCCCGGAAGCAATGATGATGCGGCTTTGGCGCATCTGTTCCAGCATGTAATGGTCGTTCCAGCCCGGCAGATAATCCACCGGTGAGTTGTAGAAGCAGTTTTCGTCGAAGTAACCATCCGAATACGGGCGCAGATCATAACTGCCGCTCATGGCAATCGTCCCCGAAAAAATATCGGCGCGCCGGAAAAAGACGTTGGCGCAGTGCAAAGCCCCCAGGGATGCCCCGGCGGTTACGATCGGCACCTGTCCCCGGCAGTGGTCGTAAATAAAGGGGACCACCTCCTGAACCACGTAATTATTGTAATGCTGGTGGCGCACCCCCTTGTCGAAGGGATGCATGTGCGGATTGAGCCAGCTTTCCTGATTGATGGAGTTGATGGAAAAGACCTTGATTTTGCCGGCATTGATCTGGGGGCTGATGGCGTCGATCAATTGAAAACGTTC
>JAGRBF010000529.1:967-6619 GCA_020434205.1 Calditrichota bacterium
CCGTAAACCGCGATCTCCATGTCCTTGTTTAAGCTGGGACTCCACCAGCGGTGAATCTCTCGATGCATTTTTGATCTCCTCGTCACACATAAAATTGAAAAAGCCCGGCACAACGCCGGGCCTTCTCAATTACGAATTCTCAATCAAAAAAGCAAGTCGAATAATTGGGGTCTTACGCGGAATTTAATCGTCGTGGTTTTCCACCCGGCCTTTGACGTCATGGATGCTCAGGCTTCCCGAACCTTCGTTCAGGATAACCACATCCCCGCCGACGTTGCGGATCCGCACGCTGCCGGAGCCGTCATCCACCGTCACCGATTCCCGAACGTCTTCAATGGTCAGGCTTCCCGAACCGTCGTCGACCTTCAGGTTGCCGCCAATGCGGAAAATGTCCAGGCTACCGGAGCCATCCTCTACCCGCACATTTCCGGAAATATCGGAGATAGACAGGGAGCCGGAGCCATCTTCCACATCGAGATTGCCGTCGATGTCCCGGATGCTCATGCTGCCGGAATTGTCGTGCACATCGAGGTCGATGCCGCCGGGCATATACACGGTAACCCGCATCCGCAGGCCCTCGTTCCAATTCCAGTTCCAGCGCCCCCGGTTTTCGGTTACCAGGAGTCCACGACCGCCGCGGGTGCCGCTTTCAATGCGCACGTGGTCGTCAATGTAGTCGTCGGCTTCTTTTTCCGACATGCGTTCGGGGAGTTCAAAAACCAGTTCCGCTTCTATCTGGTTGATGTCCTTGCGGCCGATAATATCCAGTTCCCCGGAGCCGTTTTCGATGCGCATCAGGGTGAGACCTTTGGCGTCCAGATTGATTTTGCGGACCACCTTGCTGGTTTGTGCGGAAAGGGTGGCGCCGATAATAAGCAAAAAGACGATAACAGCTTTCACGGATGTCTCCCGGTCTGGTATTGATGATGGTACGAGGGTTCGTACCCCCGTATTTTCCTGCGCTCGTATTCTCATTTCTCTACGGAATTGCGGGCAAAATGATGCAAAAAAAGTTCGCGGCTGCAAAAAGGACTTCCGGCCGGCTCTGAATTTCACTTTCGCTTGACTTGCGGAAGGGCATTCTATTAACATCGTTGTGAATGAATAATTCCATACCACACAGGAGGAAACATGTCCAACGCTTATTTTAAGGTTCCTTATCCGGATAACGAGCCCATTTTGTCCTATGGTCCCGGAACTCCCGAAAAGGATATTCTGAAAGCAACCCTGGAGGCCATGGCCGCCCAGGAAATCGAAATACCCCTCATTATCGGCGGCAAGGAAGTCCGCACCGGCAATACCGCGGATATCACCGCACCCCACGATCACTCTCTGAAACTGGGCACCTATCACAAGGCCGGGGAAAAAGAAGTGCAAATGGCCATTAAGGCCGCGGTGGAGGCTCAGAAAGAATGGGCCGCCATGCCCTGGGAACACCGGGTTTCCATTTTTCTGAAGGCCGCCGAATTGCTGGCCGGTCCCTGGCGCGCCACGGTAAATGCCGCCACCATGCTGGGTCAGTCCAAAACCGCCTACCAGGCGGAAATCGACTCCGCCTGCGAGTTGATCGACTTCTGGCGCTTTAACAGCTTTTACATGACCGAACTGATGTCCGAACAACCGGATTCCGCACCGGGCATGTGGAACCGCCTCGAATACCGGGCCCTGGAAGGGTTCATCTTTGCGGTAACCCCCTTCAACTTTTCCTCCATTGCCGGAAATCTGCCGACCGCTCCGGCTATGGTCGGCTGCGTGTCGCTGTGGAAACCGGCCTCCAGCGCCGTCTATTCCGCTTATTTTCTGATGAAACTTCTCGAAGAAGCCGGACTGCCCGCTGGGGTGGTCAACTTTGTGCCCGGCTCCGGGGCCCAGGTGGGCAATCCCGCCATGGCCAGCCCCGATCTGGCCGGGATCCACTTCACCGGTTCCACCCAGGTTTTTCAGGACATGTGGAAAACGGTGGGCAATAACCTCAGCAAAATGAAATATTACCCGCGTATCGTGGGCGAAACCGGCGGCAAGGATTTTATTTTTGCCCACAACTCCGCCGATGTCGATGCGCTGATCGTGGCTGCCCTGCGCGGGGCCTTCGAATATCAGGGCCAAAAATGTTCCGCGGCTTCCCGGATGTACATCCCCAAATCGATCTGGCCGGAGTTCAAGGAAGGTTTCGTGCAGGAAGTTTCCCAGATCAAAATGGGCGATCCCCGGGACTTCAGCAATTTCATCGGCGCGGTAATCGACAAGGGCGCCTTCAAGAGCATCACCAGCTATATCGATTATGCCCGCGAAGCCAAGGACGCCGAATTCCTGACCGGTGGCAACTACGACGATTCCAGGGGCTGGTTCATCGAACCCACCACCATTGTAACCACCAACCCCACCTTCAAAACCATGCAGGAAGAGATCTTCGGGCCGGTTCTCACCATTTTTGTTTATGAGGATGAGGACCTCGACCATACCCTGGCCCTGTGCGATACCACCTCCCCGTACGCCCTCACCGGGGCTATTTTCGGGCAGGATCGCAAAGCTTTGGTAAAAATGGCCGATGCCCTTCGCAATACCGCCGGAAATTTCTATATTAACGACAAACCCACCGGGGCCGTGGTCGGCCAGCAGCCTTTCGGCGGCGGACGGGCTTCCGGCACCAACGACAAAGCCGGCAGCGCCATGAACCTCCTGCGCTGGATGAGTGCCCGCACCATCAAGGAGACCTTCGTGCCGCCCAAAGGCTGGGGCTATCCGCACATGGAAGAGTCCTGATAAGGCCTGATAAGTTGCCTGTAATCCGGCCCGGTGGAGAGGTGTTCTGCCGGGCCTTTTTTTGCGAGATAGGGCACGCCCGTAGTTGGGAAGAGATTGTATAACCCCTTAGAAGGTTAGAACTTATGATCCTGAGATCCTGAGCGAAAACTTCAAAGGATCATAGGATCAAAGGGTCAAAGGATCAAAGAATCAAAAAGGCTTCCCATGAAAAAAATCCTTCTCGTTGCCCTCGCCGCCATCCTCCTTCTGGCCGCCACTGTCTGGTTCGGGGGGCGCTGGTATCTCGCCCGCTCGGTGATGGCCTATGGCGGGGAAGTGCCGGTTGCCGGACTCGCTGCGCCGGTCAAAATCACCTTCGACGCAAAGGGCATTCCCCAGGTTTGGGCGGAGAATTCGGCGGATCTGTATTTTGCCATGGGATGGCTGCACGCCGGGGAGCGCCTCTTCCAGATGGAAGCGGTGCGGCGCCTGGTTTACGGGGAACTTTCCGATCTGCTGGGATCCGTTACCATCGGCATGGACCAAACCCAGCGACGCCTGGGCTTTGCGCGACGGGCCGCCGCGGAAATCGGGCATTTGGACGAAGCTTCTTTAACGGTGCTGGACCGCTATTGCGCCGGGGTTAATGCCTGGATTGAACAGGCCGACCTCCTGCCGCCGGAATTTGTCCTGCTGGGGGCCCGGCCGCGTCCCTGGAAAGCGCAGGACTGCCTGGCGATCGCCTATTACCAGACCTGGTTTGCCCACGCCCTCATGGACCAGGACCGCTCCTACAATCACCTTATCAAAACCCTGGGCAGCGAGCTGGGGGCCTTGCTCAATTTTCAGAAAAACTGGTCTCCCACCACCGTTCCGGACGAGGTGATCGAGGAAATTTTTTCGGGCGGCGACTTCCCCCTGCAAATGTCCAAAGCCTCCAACTCCTGGGTGATCTCCCCGGAGCGTTCCCAATCCGGCGCCGCCATTCACGCCAGCGATCCCCATCTGGATGTCCAGCGCGTGCCCGCTTTCTGGTATCTGATCGGCCTGCATGCCCCGGGGGAAGAGGCCCTGGGGGTTAGCGCTCCCGGAATGCCCATGATCGCCATGGGGCACAACGGCCACATCGCCTACGCCTTTACCGTGGCGGCGGTGGATGTGATCGACTATTACCATTTTGAGACAGACCAGCGCGACAGCCTGAAAATCCGCACCGCGGATGGTTGGGAGCACCTGAAATCCCGCGAAGAGGTGATCCCGGTAAAAGATGCGCCCGAGGTGCGTTTTACGGTTCTGGAAAGCAGTGTGGGTCCGGTGGTGGACCGCGACAGCAGCGGGGTTATCGCCCTGCATTGGGCGGGGTTCGACCGTCCCCTTACCACCATGATCGCCAGCGCCCTTTCCCTGCAAAAAGCCCAAAATTTTGAGCAGTTCCGGCGGGCGGTCACCGGTTTTGGGGCCCTGGACGTCAATTGGACCTACTCCGATCGGGACGGCAATATCGGCTATCAGCTGGGGGCGCCGGTGCCGATCCGCACCATCGACAACACCTTCGAATTGCTGGACGGCGATGACGCCGCCAACCAGTGGCAGGGTTATTGGGAGCTGGAGAAAACCCCCATGGTGCTCAACCCCGCCGCGGGATTTGTGGCCAGCTGCAACAATCAGGTGGTTTCCGAAAACTGGCCGGCCCCCATTCCCGGTTTTTACGATCCCTACCGGATCGTGCGAATTACCGAGCTGTTGCAGGGAAACCGGAAATTCTCCGCCCGGGAAATGGGGGAGATGCAGTTGGATATGGTTTCCATCCTGGCGCGGCGCTGGAAAGGCCTGATGGCCGAGGGCGCGGAAAGGGTGGGGGAGACAACCCTGGCCGGAAAGCTGCGCGACTGGGATGCCCGCATGGCGATCGACAGCGAAGAAGCAGGGCTGTTTATGCTGTGGTGGGCGGAGATGGCCCGCGCTGTTTTTGAGGATGATCTCGGCGAGGAAGGTTGGCGGGAGGGCCGCCATATTCTGGAGGAAATTCTCTCCAGCGACTGGCACGACATCGTGGACGATCAGCGCAGCGAAGCCGTTGAGGATCACGGTGATATTGCCGGCCGCGCCCTGCAGCGGGTTATCGAACGACAGGGGCGGCCGCAGTTGGGGGAAATCAGCACCTACATGGCCCGCCACCCGTTGTCCCAGGTGGATATTCTGGACACCTGGCTGAATCTGAATCGCGGGCCCTTTCCGGTAAGCGGGGACAAGGCCTCTCTGGACGCCAACTTCAACACCCTGCGGGAAAAAGACGGCCAGGTGGTTTTCTATAAAGTGATGGGCCCCAGCATGCGTTTTGTTTTGGACTGGGCGGCGGTGGATGAATTCACCATCAACAACAACATGGGCCAGAGCGGCAATCCCTTCAGCCCCCATTACGACGATCAGCTCAAATTGATGATGAATGGTGAACGCTGGACGGTGCCCTTTTCCCGGGCAGCGGTGGAGGCACGGGCGGTTTCGGTGGTCATGCTCCTCCCCTGAAAAGCACGGGTAGGTTGGGTTAGCGAAGCGTAACCCAACGATGGTGCTGGCAAAACACGGGTAGGTTGGGTTAGCGAAGCGTAACCCAACGATGGTGCTGGCACCTGCCCACGGCGGTCACGCCACGGGGGGCGTGACCTTCAACACGGCGCCGCAGACGCCTGACCGTTTCCCTGGTTCGTACTCTCTCGCCCTCGTACCCTCCTGGAAGTCCGGCACGCCGGACTTCTACAGCCTTTCCCCCAAAACCGTCACCACCACCCGCCGGCTGCCGCCGTGATCGCGGTGTTCGCACAGGTAAATGCCCTGCCAGGTGCCCAGGCGAAAATTCCCGCGATGGACCGGGAGGGTCAGGCTGCTGCCCAACAGGGAAGCTTTGAT
>JAGRBF010000530.1 GCA_020434205.1 Calditrichota bacterium
ACACCGGCCAGCAGTTTCTGCTCATCCAGGGAAATGCCCAGTTTGTCGTAGGTTTCCCGGATTTTAGGATCCACCTCGTCCAGGCTTTCCAGCTTCTTCTTTTGTTTGGGTGCTGCGTAGTAATAGGCATTCTGGTAATCAATCGGCGGGTAATCCACCTTGGGCCAGGTCGGTTCGGTCATGGTTTGCCAGTGGCGAAAAGCTTCCAGCCGCCATTCCAGCAGCCACTCCGGCTCTTCTTTTTTGGCGGAAATAAAACGAACCACATCTTCATTTAACCCTTTGGGAGCGGTTTCCATGTCGATGTCCGTGGTAAATCCCCACTTGTATTCCTGCTTTATTCTCGACTGAATAATTTCCTGTTCGCTACTCATACTCAGGGTCCTTAAGGTTATGCTTTTGATATTATTTGATGTCCGTCGGGTTTAACAATCGATCGAAATGAACGGGAAAGCTCTCTCCCGAAAGGCCGGCGATGCGGCGGCTCAGGATATCCTTCAGGGTAATCGACCGGAAAAAGGCCATTATGCGATTGTGGATCAGGCTCATGGAACTGCGGATGTTGCAGTAATCGTGCTGATCGCAACCGCAGCTTTCCTCTTCCTGAGACATACATCCCACCACCGTAAAGGGACCGTCTACGGCGTTGATCAACTCGGCCAGGTTGATCTCCCCGGCATTGGTGGCCAGCTGATACCCCCCCTTTACCCCCTGCACGGATCGGATAAAATTTTTGCGGGCCAGGCTCTGCATCACCTTTCCGGCCACTTCCTGGGGAATATTGAACTGCCCGGCAAATTCCCGCGAGGTGGTTAACTGCTCCTCCCCGCGCTGACTCATATAAACCAGGGCTATCAGGGCGTATTCAAGTTTTTTGCTGAATTTCATCATAGCTGAAGCAGCACCAAACGGTGATAAAACAAGGGCTTTGGGTAAATCGGACAATTTTTGTCCGGTTTTCAGAGTGAATATAACCGACCACCTGCCGACAGTCAATATTTTTATCTTTTAGCGCGTCTTGATAATCATCTAAATTTTCGAATTATCAACTCATATTTACGCTGCCAAACCCGTTTCTGCTGTTTAACCGCAAAAACACGAAGGCGCGAAGAATTAAATTGCGTCATGCAGGTAAAGCCACTTATCAACACGCCCTGACAAGAAGGTTTATCCAGAATCCCGGGTTGGGAAAGGCCAAGGGAATTCCTCTGGTTTCTCAGCTTTCCCGTTGCTAATATTGGCGGGTTAAAACGGAGCATCTGATGAAGCCATTTCGGGTTTGGGGAACGCTGGCCTTTTTGAGTCTGGTTTGGGGCACCACCTGGATCGCCATTAAATATTCCCTGGAGGGAATCCCGCCTTTTCTGGGGGCCACCCTTCGTTTTTCGCTGGCCCTGATAATTCTGGCGGCCCTGGCCCTGTGGCGCCGCACCGATCTGCGACTGCCGCCCCGGGCCTTTACCCCGGTGGTGAGTTCGGCCATCCTCCTGTATCTCCTGGATTACGGACTCATTTATTGGGGCGAGCAGTACCTCAACGCCGGGGTTACCGCGGTTTTTTTCGCCACCTTTCCCCTCTTTACCGCCCTTTCCAGCAATCTCATCTTCCGGGAGGAGCGCTTCGACCGCAACAAGATCATCGGGGTGCTGCTGGGATTTGCCGGAACCCTGGTGGTTTTTATGGAGCAGGTGCAGGCCACCCGCTTTGATGCCCGGATCTCCCTGGCCAGCCTGGCCATTATCCTCAGCGCCCTGGCTGCCGCCCTGTCTCTGGTGATCACCAAAAAATTTCTCAGCGAGGTCAACACCCTTTCCCTGACCCTCCATCAAATGTTGTGGGGGACCCTCAGCCTGGCCGTAACCGGATTTTTTCTGGGGGAGTTCCG
>JAGRBF010000531.1:0-7118 GCA_020434205.1 Calditrichota bacterium
TATATTGAAATCGGGCAGCGCAGCAATCTGCAGGACGGGGTGATCGTCCATCTGGAAAATTTTTTGCCCTGTATCGTGGGAAATGATGTGACGGTGGGCCACGGCGCCATCCTGCACGGTTGCACCATCGAAGACGGTTGTCTGATCGGCATGGGCGCTATCGTGCTTTCCGGCGCAAAAATCGGCCGGGGAAGTGTGATCGCCGCCGGGGCGCTGGTAAAGGAAAATGCCGAGATTCCCCCTTTCTCCATGATGGTGGGAATGCCCGCCAAACTGCTGCGAACCCTGGATGAAGGCGCCCTGCAAACCAATCTGAAATGGGCTGCCAAATATGTGGCGCTCAGTGAGGTTCACCGCCAAAAAGTGGGGAACGCCGAGGCCCTGCCCCGGTAAAAGCAGGAAAGGCGGCGCTCGAAAAAGAAGCGATGGCTCCAAAAAATCAATTGTAAAAAAATCCGCCCTCGCAAGAAGTCTGTTAAAGGAAATCTCATGGCGCTACGATTTTTGTTTTTGCTGATAACGTTTTTCGGGGTGCTCCATGCCTGGGAGTTGCGCCCCGTCGTGGAACCGCTTCCCCTCGCGGGAAGCCACTTCCTGGAAGAAGCCGGAATCGCGACCTTTCTCAAGCGCCTGCCCCTGGAAAACCCGGAGGGTTATCACCGCCTGGAAAGCCTGGAGTCTCAGCTTCGCGAGTTCAATAAAAACAACGTTTTGCAGCAGCAATTCTGGGCGGTGGAAATCCACCCCGGCACCCCGGTTCAGGACAGCGACTTTTACACCACCACCGCCACCCTGCGCCAGGAAGGCAGCAACATTCGCATTTGGGTGGAAGATGACAGTTGGAGCAGCGGCTATGTGACCCAAACCGAGGTCGACAATATCTACAATGCCCTGGCGGTCGCTACCCCCTCCGGAAGTGCGGATCCCCTTCAGGGCATCGTTCAACTGGAGCGCAGCCACTTCGGAGACCCGCCCAATCGCGCCGGGGACGGGATTATCAATTTTCTGCTCCTGGATATCCGTGATGGGTTTGATCCGGACAACGGGATCACCAGCTTTATCGCAGGGTATTTTTTTTCCCGGGACCAGCTGGACACCCAATACAGCAACCGTATGGACCTGATGTATCTGGATGCCTATCCCGGGATTCAGCAGCCCAGCGGCAGTCGCAATCCCGACGGGGTTTTGGGGACCACCGCCCACGAGCTGCAGCATCTGATTCATTATCACTACGACCGCAATGAGGAAACCTGGGTAAACGAGGGCCTCTCGGAAATTGCCGCCAAAATTTGCGGCTACGGCCTGGGGAATCCCGGGCTGTATCTCGACAATCCCGGGGTAAGCCTGGTCGAGTGGAACAGCGAACTGGCCGATTACAGTCGGGTGGGTCTGTGGACCTTCTATCTTTACGAACAATACGGCGCCCGGTTTATCCGCACCCTTACCCAAAATACCGCGGTGGGCATTAACGGAGTCAACCGAACCTTCCAGGCCACCGGACTTACCCAAACCTTTGACGAGGCCCTCTTCTCCTGGTTTATGGCCAATCTGGTCAATGATTATGCGGCCAACAGTAGCCTCGGGTATCTCGATCCGGAACTTCGCAATCTGCGCATCAGTAAGGTTCCCCTCAGCAACTTCCCCACCTTAATTGAAGAGACGATTAGTCCCTACAGCGCCGCCTATTATCGCTTCAAGGGAGCCGATACCCTTTTCCTGGATTTTTTCACCGAACTGCCCAACACCATCGTGTTTTCCCGCAGCGCAACCGGCACCAGCACTTCCCTTTTTCCCGAGGGTATTTCCGAATACGCCCTGGCCGGCTTTAATCCGGATGATGATTTTTACCTGATCCAGCCCAATCTGGCCGGCACCGCCCCGTTGACCCTGTGCGCCTGGGCCCCGCAATCCCTGCTGGGAGAAACCCTGGCCCATGACGATGAAGAAGTCGACTTTTTTATCTCCACCTCAGGCATGGCTGCCAACCGCTTCTCCATGCCCTTTTCCGGCGGGCAGATTACCCATCTGCGGTTCGTCAACGCCCTCAGCAGCGGCACCCAGACCCTGCGGCTGCGCGGCAATGCCGGGGGACAACCGGGCGGGGATCTGATCAGCCCCATTCAATTAACCGGGGAAGGTCACGGCAATTGGGTGGAAGTGGCGTTGGAACAACCTGTGACCAGCCTGGCGGCCGGAGACATTTTCTACGTGGTTTTGGAAAGCACCGTCCTGGCCTACGATCAGGACAACAATCCCGAAGGAGCCAGCCTGTTCAACCGCAACAACGACGGGTGGCGGGCTTTAAATGAATTTACCCTGAGCGGCAGCGACCAGCCCCTGGACGGCTCCTGGATGCTCCAGGCGCGGGTGGAAGGGGGATTAACCGTCTCCGGTCCCCGGGATTGCAATGCCTCCCCTCCTTCGGAAATCGCCCTGCTGATGGCCTTTCCCAATCCCGCCACCGAAACCCTGCCGCGGATCATCACCTCGGTAACCAAGGCCGGGGAGATGCAACTGCGGGTGTATAACGCTCTGGGACAACGGGTGGGAGAAATGCGGGAGCTGTTGAACGGTCCCGGCAAAAATTTTCGCTTCAACCTCAGCGAAATCGACAATTCCGCAGTGGCAAATCTGGCCAGCGGGGTGTATTTTGTGCGGGGAACCTTCCGGGCCGGGGATGGCCAGGAGCTTTCCACCAATACCCTGCGTTTTGTCCTGGTCAAATAGGAGCGCTTTTGCCGAAAACCACCTCATCATGGCCCCGGGTGATCGCCCACGTGGATATGGATGCCTTCTTCGCGGCCATCGAAGTGCTGCGCAATCCCGAATTAAAGGGAAAGCCGGTGATCGTGGGCGCCGACCCCCGCAAGGGGCAGGGCAGGGGAGTGGTTTCCACCGCTTCCTACGAGGCGCGCAAATTCGGGGTCCATTCCGCCATGCCCGTTTCCCGCGCCTATAAACTTTGCCCGGAGGGCATATTTGTTTCTCCCAAAGGCGGGGTTTACGGGGACTACTCCCGGCGCGTTTTCGAGGTTTTGGAGAGCTTTACCCCGCAGATCCAGAAGGTCAGCGTGGATGAAGCTTTCCTGGATTTAACCGGCAGCATTCACCTCTATGGATCTGTAGAGGCAATCGGCAAAGCGATCAAGGCGAAGGTTCTGGCGGAAACCCAGTTGTATGCCTCGGTGGGTATTGCCCCGACCAAAAGCGTCGCCAAAATTGCCTCGGATTATCAGAAGCCGGACGGGCTGACCATTGTTCTGCCCGATCAGGTGCAGGATTTTCTCGACCCCCTTCCCGTTTCCAAAATCTGGGGGGTGGGCAACAAAAGCAACGAAACCCTGGCGCATCTGGGTATTCGGACCGTAAGGGATTTGCGGGCCCTCTCCCGGGAATTCCTGGATGCCCGTTTTGGGAAAATGGGGGGATTCCTGTATCGCATGGCCCGGGGGATCGACGAGCGGGATGTGCACGACCGGGATCCCGTAAAATCGGTGAGCAACGAGAGAACCTTCGGCAGCGATCAGGACGATCCGGAGGTCATCCACGGCACCCTGCTTTATCTTTCCGAAAAGGTGGCCTCCCGGCTTCGCCATCAGCAGATCAAAGGCCGCACCATCAACCTGAAGCTGCGTTTCGCGGATTTCAGCACCTTCTCGCGCAGCAAAACCATTCTGCAGGCCACCAACCTGACCGAAGATATCTATAAAATCTGCCTGGGAATGCTGGAAACCTTCAACCTGAGCGGCAAAAAAGTGCGCCTGATCGGGGTGGGGGTGAGCCACCTGGAGAATGCCGCCGGGATCCAAACCAATTTCCTCGATCAGGAAAACGAAAAAAAGAGCAAGCTGGAGGCGGTGCTGGACCAGCTTCAGGACCGTTTCGGCAAAACCGCCCTGACCCATGCCCAGACCCTCAATGCCCGCAAAAGGCGAAAGGATCATACCGATTCCGATGATTAAATCCCCATTGCTGCAATCCCCCTTCGTGCGTTATCAACTTCCTTTTATTTTGTGGGCTTTGGTCATTTTTACCTTCTCCTCATTTCCCACCCCGCCGGTGCCGAGATTGGGCATCCGCTTCGAGGACAAATGGCAACATCTGGTTGCCTACGGTTTGCTGGGATTCCTTGCCGGGCGGGCCTTCTTTTTTCAAAACCGCTATTTTTTTCTCTCCCGACGACCGATTCTCATGGCAGTGCTCTTTGGTGTTTTGTACGGCATCAGCGATGAATTTCACCAGTATTTTGTGCCGGGGCGATTCACAGATATCTATGATGTTATTGCGGACGGCATCGGGGCTTTGTTGGGGGCCGGATTGTTTGGGTTGCTGGGGAAAGGAAGGCCGGGGGGCGGTGATCCTTAGATCCTTAGATCCTTGGATCCTAAGACGGCAGACGGCCACCGGCAGACAGCCAACGGCCACCGGCAGACAGCCAACGGCCACCGGCAGACGGCCACCGGCAGACGGCCACCGGCAGACGGCCACCGGCCAACGGCCAACGGCCAACGGCCAACGGCCAACGGCCAACGGCCAACGGCCAACGGCAGACGTTTAATCGCCACGGCAAGGTATGAAATTAAAAACAACTTGCCCTGAAGGCGGCTCGTTTCGGATAATAGAAGTCTTGACTATAAGACCGTGGGCAGGTCCGGGAGACATTTGAGGAATCGCAATGCCGCAAAATTCTCCCGGGCTTTTTTGTGTTGAAAGGACACCTTAATTATGTTGGAAACCAAAACAAAAAAGGTCAAATCCGGGGCACTGGGACTGGATCGGGACGCCATTCTCCGGGACTATCGCATTGCTCTGGAAAGCCGCCACATGAGTTTGACGGGCCGTCGGGAGGTGATGGCCGGGAAAGCAAAATTCGGCATTTTCGGCGACGGTAAGGAAGTGCCCCAACTGGCGCTGGCACACGCCTTCCAACCCGGCGATTTCCGCTCGGGTTACTATCGGGACCAAACCCTGATGCTCGCCCTGGAAATCCACACCCTCGAAGAACTTTTCGCCCAGCTCTACGCCATCGCGGACAGCGACAGGGAGCCGGCCAGCGGGGGAAGGGCCATGAACGCTCATTTCGCCACCCGCAGCATTAATCCGGACGGCAGTTGGAACAACCTGGCCGGGATGATGAACACCTCCGCGGATATTTCCCCCACCGCCGGACAAATGCCGCGCCTGGTGGGGCTGGGTTACGCCTCCCGCCTGTACCGCGAGTTGGCCGAGCTGAAAACGATGAGCAACTTTTCCAACAACGGCAATGAGGTGGCCTTCGGCACCATCGGCAACGCCTCCTGCGCGGAAGGTCCTTTCTGGGAGTCCATCAACGCCATCGGGGTGCTGGGGGCGCCGGTGGTGATGTCCATTTGGGACGATGAATACGGCATCTCCGTTCACAACGAGCACCAGATCACCAAGCAGAACCTCTCCGAACTGCTCTCCGGGTTCCAACGTAAGCCCAACACCCGCTCCGGATTCGATATTTACCGCGTTAAAGCCTGGGATTACCCCGCACTGGTGAAAACCTTCCGCCAGGCGGCGGAGATCGCCCGGACCGAACACGTCCCCGCTATCGTTCATGTGGTGGAGGTGACCCAGCCGCAGGGCCATTCCACTTCCGGTTCGCACGAACGCTACAAGTCCGCGGAACGGCTCAACTGGGAGCGGGAGCACGATTGCAATCTGCGCATGCGTCAGTGGATTCTGGACGCGGGCATCGCCGACGAGCCGGCCCTTATCAAACTGGAAGAACAGGCCTTGCAGCAGGTGGATGAAATCCGCCGCAAGGTCTGGGAGGATTACAAACGCCCCATCGAACGGGAGCGGGACGAGGCCGCCAAACACCTGCGGGCCCTGGCGGCAGTTTCCCCCAAAGGAGGGGAGCTGGAGGACCTCGCCAGCAGGCTGCTCAAACAGCAGACCCCCTATCGTCGCGATATCATGGTGGCGGTGCGTATGGCTCTGGTGAGCACCCTTGGGGAAAGCAGCGAGGCCCGCAACGCCCTGGCGCGCTGGCGGGAAACGCAGGACGCCCAGGTTCGCCGGCGCTACGAATCCCATTTGTACAGCGAAAGTCCCCGCTCCGCCCTGAAGGTGCCGGTAGTGCCGGCCGAGGTGGGGCCGGAATCGCCCCGCCAGACCGGTTTCGAAATTCTCAATGCCTGCTTCGAAGCGGCCCTCAACCGGGATCCCCGGGTGGTCGCCTTCGGGGAAGACGTCGGCCAGTTGGGAGACGTCAACCAGGGATTCAAAGGCCTCCAGGAAAAATTCGGACCCTTGCGGGTCAGCGATACCGGGATCCGGGAATGCACCATCATGGGGCAGGCCATCGGTCTGGCCCTGCGCGGACTGCGGCCCATCGCGGAAATCCAGTACCTCGATTATCTGCTTTACGGCCTGCAAATTCTCTCGGACGATCTTTCCACCCTGCACTGGCGCACCGTAGGGGGGCAAAAAGCCCCGGTGATTGTGCGCACCCGCGGCCATCGCCTGGAGGGGATCTGGCATTCGGGGTCTCCCATGGCCGGGATTATCAACAACCTGCGCGGCATGTACGTGATGGTGCCCCGCAACATGACCCAGGCGGCCGGTTTTTACAACACCATGCTGCAATCCGACGATCCCGGACTGATCGTGGAGGTCCTCAATGCCTACCGGCAGCGGGAGCGTATGCCCGCCAACGTCGGCACCTTTACCGTGCCGCTGGGGGTGCCGGAAATTCTCCATCCGGGCCGCGATCTGACCCTGGTCACTTACGGGGCCATGTGCCCCATTGCCCTGCAGGCCGTTCAGGAACTGGAGAAAATCGGCATTTCCGTGGAGTTGATCGACGTCCAGACCCTTTTGCCATTCGATATCCACGGCGCGATTGTGGAATCCCTGAAAAAAACCAGCCGGGTGATATTTATCGACGAGGATCTCCCCGGAGGCGCCACCGCCTACATGATGCAGGAGGTCCTGGAAAAGCAGGGCGGCTACCGCTATCTGGATAGTCCTCCCCGCACCCTGACCGCCGGCGCCCACCGCCCCGCCTACGGTTCCGACGGCGATTATTGGTCCAAGCCCAATACCGAGGAAATTATGCGGATTTGCAATCGGATGATGCACGAGGTCGC
>JAGRBF010000531.1:7197-8104 GCA_020434205.1 Calditrichota bacterium
AAAAATGAACCTCTCCGAGGAAAAACCGGAATGCTGAGCAAATGAGGTGGACCTGGCAAATCGGCCGGGTTGCCGGGATCAACCTGTACCTGCATTATTCCTTTCTGATCCTGGTGGGCTATTTTTTCTTCGTGGACCTCTCCCGGGGGCGGGATGCCTGGTTTTTTGTGTGGGACCTTTTCCTGCTGGCGGCCGCCTTCAGCATTGTGGTGCTCCACGAACTGGGCCATGCCCTGATGGCCCGTCGCTACGGGATCTCCACCCGCCACATTACCCTGCTGCCCATCGGGGGGGTTGCCCAACTCTCCCATCTGCCGGATGATCCGCTTGAGGAGATGGCCGTTGCTTTTGCCGGCCCGGCGGTTAACCTCTTCCTGGCTGTCCTGATGGGCATTCCCACCCTGTTGCTTTACCCGCTGCATCAGTTGCTGGTGCCCGCCTTTGTCTATGAAAATCTGCTGGCCGTTCTGGCAATCATGAATCTGCTGTTGGGGTTGTTTAACCTGATCCCCGCTTTTCCCATGGACGGCGGCCGGATTCTGCGGGCACTGCTGGCCACTCGCATGAAAAGCCTTCCCGCCACCCGCGCGGCGGTGTATCTGGGGCGGGTTATGGCGGTGCTGGTGGGGATTCTGGGCATCTTCATCGATCCCATCCTGATCCTGGTGGCGGTGTTTGTGTGGATTGCCGGGGGACGGGAATACGAGCAGGTTTCTCAGCGGGAGCGCAGCGCGGGTATCATGGTCGAGGATCTGATGGAGAGGCGCTTTGTGGTGCTGTCCCCGTCGGATTCCGTTTCCGCGGCCGCCGAGCTGATCGAGCGCTTCGGACAGGGGGTTATCCCGGTGGTGGTGGAGAAGCGCCGCCTGGTGGGATTGATCAGCGAAACCGACGTGCAGAATCTGGT
>JAGRBF010000055.1 GCA_020434205.1 Calditrichota bacterium
CCAATTGCCCGCCTTTGATGCGGGAGAGGTGTTTGCGCACCGTGTTGATAGCCTTGATGGGGATGCCCGCTCCCAACATCGCCCGGGACAGCTGCTGCAAGTCCGCCAGGGAAACCCCCGGCGGCAAGGCCTCCATCAGGGCGGATCCCCCCCCGGAAATGAGGTTAATAACGAGATCGTCCGGTTGGGATTTCTCTGCGAAGGCCAGCAGGGCCTCCCCGGCAGCCAGACTGTTTTGGTCCGGCACCGGATGTCCGGACTCCCGGATATTCAGATTCCCCGCATCATTCGGGGTATGGTCGTATTTGGTGATAATCAGGCTGTCGGAAATGCGCTCGCCCAGGATCTGCTCCAGGCAAACCCCCATGGCCGCGGAAGCCTTGCCGGCTCCGGCCAGGCGAATGGTGCGGTAATCTTTCAGGAAAATTTGCCGGTCCCGGATATGCAGCACCTCGCCGGCCAGGCGAAGGTGCTGGCGAATCAGCTGATGGGGGCGAACCGCCTCAATACCTTCCCGCAGCCATTTGAGCGCCAGCTTGCGGTTAGGGGCGCTCAAGCGATTTCCCCCCGGACCAGCAGAACCCGGATGCCCCCGTTGTCGAAGGTGAGCTGCTCCTGGAATTTCAGCCCGGAATGTCCCAAAAGGAATTCGCTGTTGCTCAGGAAGGCGAAACGCCAGCCGCCAAAACGCTCCCGCAGCAGGTTGCCCAATTTGGCATACAGGTTGCGCAGGTCGCCTTTTCCGGCGGTGCGGACCCCATAGGGCAGGTTGGCGACAATCCAGCCTTTTTCGCCCATCGGTTCGATGGCGGAAAAAGCCTGCTTTTTCAGGGAAACCCGATCCGCCAGGCCCAGCAGCCGGGCGTTTTCCAGGGCATCGTCGATGGCGCCCTGGTTGCGGTCCGAGCCGAAGAGGAGGGAGGCAACATCCGGATGGGGGACTTCAGCCTCAGCCAAAGCGGGTAGCAAAGATCCCCCGGACTGAAAAACCGGCCAGTGGCTGAGCGGAAGTTTGGCAAGCTGCTCCTGGGCCGTTTCGGTGTCCACCCCCCGAAAGAGATGATACCCTTCCCACAGGAGGGTACCGCTGCCGCAGAAAGGATCGATAAGGGGAGAATGGCCGTCCCATCCGGCGAAAAGCAGCATGGCTGCAGCCAGGTGTTCCCGCAGGGGAGCCTTGCCGAGGGCCGGGCGGTAGCCACGTTTGCGCAGATGTTCACCGGAACTGTCTACCTCAATGTAGCAGACGTCCCGATTAAGGCGGACCTGGATAAGTTGCGCGCCGTGCTGGGTAGCTTCCCCGGCGTTCAGGAAGCGAACTTTTTTCCCGATTTTATGGAGAACGGCCCCGCGCAGCCTTTCTTCTACCGCATCGCTGTGATAGAGGCGCGATTTGCGGCAGGCAACATTGAAATGCACGCTGCTCTGCGGAGCCAGAAAGTACTCCCAGGGCAGGCGGCGGGCCTTGGTGACCAGTTCGGAAAAGGAATCCGCGCGAAAAGCGGGAAGCTGCACGGTAATGCGGGCCGGGGCCCGCAACAGCAGGTTGGCGCGGCTGAGCACCGGCCAGTCGCCGCTAAAAAAAATGCCGCCCAGGGGCGAAACAACGGTTTTCTCGGAATCCTGCAAAAAACCGTGACGCCGCGCCTCTGCTTCCAGAATGCTCTCCAGCCCCGGGGGAGCTGCCGCCCGAAACTGCATCATGGTGCGGATTTCGTTTTTGCGGCGGGCCTGCGGCCACGGGGCGGGCGTTCCGCCTGAGCGCCCAAAGCGGCGCCGATAATCCCGGCATGGTTTAACAATTGAGCGGCCACCACCTCGGTGCGGGTGGTGAGCTTATCCCCGAATTTGTCCAGCTTTTTGCTGGCCCCACCGCCCAGGATAATGAGCTCCGGCCACAGCAGGAATTCCATGTGGTTAAGGTATTCGTCGAAACGTTTGGCCCATTTTTTCCAGGAAAGGTGTTCTTTTTTGCGAACCGAATCCGCAGCGTAATCCTCGGCGGCCATTCCTTCCAGCAGCACGTGGCCAAATTCGGTGTTGGGCAGCAGTTGATCGCGGTAAATAACCGCGCTGCCCAGACCGGTGCCGATGGTGATAACCAGAATCGGGCCCTTGCGGCCCTTGCCGGCCCCGAATTTACACTCGGCCAATCCGGCGGCATCCGCATCGTTGATAACCGTAACATCGCAGCCGGTGGCATCGGACAGCAGGGTTTTGGCATCCGTGCCGATCCAGGCATTGTCGATGTTGCTGGCGGTGCGGACCACCCCGTTTTGAATAACCGCCGGAAATCCGCAGCCAACCGGGCCTTTCCAATCGAAGGAGCGGGCGAGCTCTGCGACAGTTTTGGCAACTTTCTCGGGGGAAGAGGGCGAGGGGGTGTCCACTCTGAGTCGCTCGGTGAGCATTTTTCCGGTTCTGGTTTCGATAACCGCGCCTTTTATGCCGGAACCACCAACATCAATACCCAATATCTTCACATATACCTCCTGGTCTGGTAACGATCTTTTCCAACCTCACCAATACCCGGCACGAATCCGGTGGTATGGCCCAGGGGCAAAGCGATGCCGTTTCCATAACCCCGCTTGCCTTATGCCTCCGGAAGAAGCGGACATTGGTGCGGTTGTTCCCGAAAGCCATATTGCCCGTGGCTACCGGTTCGGTTTGGCGAAAGACTATACCCTGATTACAGGTTGAATGGATGGCGGGTTCTTTTCAAGTGACGATTCGGCCCGCAAGGGAATATAAGCCCAAGAAGGCAGTGGGCAAAACAATACTGCGGTAAGGGGGCAAGAGCGTAAAGGAACCGGCCGGTTTACAGGCCGGCCGGCCTCAATCGGAGAGATAGTCAGCAAAAAGGCAAATATTACTTCAGAAGAGCCTCAAGAAATTCGGCAGCGCGGGGATCCTTGCTGCTGCCCAGCATCTTTACCGCCATCCGGCGAACTTTCAGGTCGCTGTCCTCCCGGGCCACTTTTCCCAGAATCGGCAAGGTCTCCGGGTGGTCCATGTAGCGGTGCAGGGTTTGCAAGGCGCTCATTCGCACGGCGGGACTGCTGTCTTCATCGATAATCTTGCGCAGAGCGGGCACCGCCTTTTCCGCATCAAATTTGCGGATGCTGCGAATCGCTTCGATGCGCAACTGCTCTTCGTCGGTAAGGGCGGGAGATTGCCCGAAATAGCCGATCTCCGGCATGGGGGGCACAAAGTGCATTTCGAAGTCCGGAAAAACGAGGGGATCTACCGGCGCCACAGCGGCCGGGATGTCCGGAAAATCGAACTCCGGCAGGACCACTTCGGGGATATCGGCGATAACGTAAGGGATCTCGGGCATGTCAAAATCCACCATCGGCGCCGCGGGAAGCTCCAGGCCGTGAAAGTCAAAATCAAAATGCATATTGCGCATTTCGTCGGCCACTCGCTCCATTTCCTCCTGAAGTTCTTCCCTGTCGAAGTCCATTTCGCGGCGGACCTTGCGCTGAATTCTGGCCTGCTCACGGCGCAATTCGGCCTGTTGGCGACGCAGTTCCGCATCCCGCTCACCTTGGCGTTCCCGCAGTTTCTGCCGAACCTCCCGGCTGGAATCCTGAGGCTCTTCCCGGGCAAAGGCCCCGGCCGGCATCAAAAACAAAACAAGCAGGATCAGCCCCGAAAAGGGCAGCGATTTTAAGTGATTGAAAAAACTAAACATACAAACCTCCGATTGGTGATTACATGGCTAAATGGCTAAATGGCT
>JAGRBF010000056.1:0-1468 GCA_020434205.1 Calditrichota bacterium
ATTTTTTGCCGCTGGCCTTCACGAAGTAAACGGCATACTCCAGGCGTACCATAACTTCCTCCGGCTCATTACAAACCAGATCGAAAGAAAACGCCACACTCTCCCCAATGCGGACCCGCACGGGATCCACCACCAGGTTTTCCACGGTAATCGCCGCCGGGTTCCCAAAACCGAACAAGCGCATCGCCCGTTCATTGCCCGCCTTCAGCAGGGAACGCAGGGCGTGTTTGACGATCCAGTCGGTTCGGGGGCTATGCCCCAGCCATTTTTCGGCGATCCCCAGCACCAGATCCGGGTGGTCCCTGGAGATATCGTTCAGATTATTGGCCACGCTTTTGCGAACATAAAGCTCGGGATCATCCTTCAATTTTTCCAAAATGGGCAGAATGGGGGTGGGATCCTCCTTGAGCCGGGCAATGGCCATCGCCCAGGGCAGGCGCGGACGGCAACCTTCGCTGGCCAAACGCCGCACATGAAAATTTTGGTGACCCGCCCAATCCTGCATGGCGGCCAAAATTTTCCCGGGATCCCGCTTCAGAAAAGGGCGAATGGCGAATTCGGCGCTGGAATAACGGGTAAACTGCAGCAGGGCGGCAATGGATTGCGTCGGGAAATCTCCCCCAAACTGCTCGACAAAATCGGGGAAAATCATGCCATCGAAGCCGCTAAAATGCGGGGCAACCTTAACCAGAATGTCCAGTGCGACCAGATAATCTGCCGGCAAATGCTTGCGCAGGGCCCCGGCGATGTGGCGCATGCGCTCCTTGAGTTCCTTTTGTTCCCAGCCATCATTCCGGACCGACACCCGGAATGCCCCGGCCTCAAAATCCGGGTATTCCCGGACCAGTTCGGCGATTAAGCTATCGAGAAACTGCGGGGTAAAAAAGATATCCTTGAGCCGTTCGGCCATGTGCTTTTCCTTTTCCCGGCCAGGTGGCGCCGGGGCAGTTTGTCAATAAATCGACCCGATTCGCAGGGCCCGGTACACAAAGCGGGTGCTGTCCTGAAGATCCGCCTCCCACTCGATCCGGCCCTCCGGGGAAACTTCCACCATTTTGCGGGCGGTACCGTAATTGATGAGAGTATTGCCGTTGTCCAAACGCTGGGCAAAGCCGAGGGCAAAGCCGTACACCCCGCGGGGGTCGCGGTAATCCCAAACCAGGCGGGCCACCCGGTTGGCCTCGTCCAGTTCATATTCGGCCGCCCGGCTTTGCGGCGGAACATGCAGATTCCCGTTATCAAATAAAATGATGTTGCCGTTGGGGAGCCGCCGGACCCCATGCTGGTGGGAAAATCCGGTGAGGGGATCGTCTACAAAAAGGAACTGATTGTTTTTGCCGCCCAGGCGCCAGATTATCTCGCCGTTTTGGGCGTTGATTTTGGTGATTTCGTCGCAGTTGCGGAAGGAAACCAGCAAGTGGCCGTCCGTATCGATTTCGATGGCGTTGCCATGCCAGGGATTCACCTC
>JAGRBF010000056.1:1605-6381 GCA_020434205.1 Calditrichota bacterium
TCGCTCCTTCCCCCCACCCCGCTGAGGTCCACGGTCTCCTGGCGGCGACCAAAGAGGACGTGTCCACCCGCCAACAGCCGAATTTCGTGGGGCCCGGTTACGTATTGGGGACGGGCCGCGTATTCATTGAGGATATTGCCGTAAAGGTCCAGCTCATAAAAATGAGGATCCTGCCCGGCTTCGTTGCTGAAAACCGTAAAATTGCCGTTGGGCTGACGCTGGAAATCCACCACCGGCCCGGCAAATTGGCGGTACCAGATAAAGCGCCCCTCGTTGTCCAGAATTCCCGCATAAGCCGGCCGGCCGGTATCCAGCTGGGTGAGGCCTATCAGAAGCGGGCTGTCCTGGGGTTCCCCCTTGTGAAGCACCTCGAAGCGCGGCATGTCCGGGGACAGAGCGCCGGTGGCAAACGGCAGGGATTCGGAACTGCTTTCCGCTCCCCGCTCCGAACGGGCTATTGCCCGAATGGTGTAATTTTTTTCCGGGGCCAGACCGAGCAGGGGCAGGACGGCAGTTCCGTTTTGTATTGGCATTGCGGGACTGAGGCGGGTCAGACTATCCCCCTCGATTCTCAGATAAACCTCCCCGGCGTTCTCCGCAACAACGGTGACCCGGGCGCTGAGTACATTGTGGGGATTTTCCACCACCTGCACATCGTGGATGGCGGGACGATCGTCTCCCAGCGGATCGGCAACCTTTTCGCAGGCAGGCAGGAGCAAAAAAAGGCCCGGCAACACGGGCAAAAAGCGAAGCAGGAATTTGATGATTGGAGGCCCTTTCAGCGACTTGGCAATGTGAGGTTCTTTCCGGCGGCTAATCATCAATATAACTCATGTTACGCGACCAAACCCATTTTTGCTATTTAACCGCGAAAGCGCGAAGGCACGAAGAATTAATGTGTTTGGTTTTTGCCAGACACAGAATTTCAGTGCCCACACCTGCTTTGGGGAACGGACGTAAAGCAGCTATCCATGTTGGTCCGCGGATAACCGCAGGACGAGCAGATTTTCAGGTGCAGGGTCAGATCCGTTCGGTTTCAGTTTTCGTGATTTCGTGATTTCGCGGTTAATGGGCCGCAAATCGCTTCTGGCGCGTAACGTCAGAATATAAGTTACCATCCTCCCGGATGGAACCGGGAATTCCGCGCAGTCGGGGGAAATCCCTTTGCCTCTTTTATCCCGGTGGCCGGCATTTCTTTTGAAAAGTTCCCCCTTTTTATTATGCTCTGGTGTTACGCGCCCCCAAGCGCCCATCGCAAGCGGCCTGCCTGGCGACCCAAACCAACGGCGGCGGACATCGGATAACAGGGCAATGATGCCTTGCCGGCACCGCCATTTTCTTGAAATGCCCCTGATTTTCGGATCTAATAAGGAAGCGGATTATGCCCAAAGTCTGGTCCCACCTCCCCCGCATTTTACCCATTCTGCTGATGCTGTGGTTCTCTCTGGCCGTCGCCCGGGAAATTCCCGGCGTTCCCCAGATCACCTATTTTCCGCCCGAAGCGTATCAGGAACACGCTCAGAACTGGGAATTTATCCAGGACTTGCGGGGAGTCCTTTATGCTGCCAACGGCAACGGGGTGCTGGAATACGACGGGGTGCGCTGGCGTATTATCGAAACCCCCGACCTGGCCAGAATCCGCTCCTTTGCCCGGGACGATTCGGGCAAAATCTATGTGGGCGGGTCTTCCGAACTGGGATTCCTCCGGGCGGATTCCAGCGGCAGCCTGCAATTCGTTTCCCTGACCGACCAGATCCCGGAATCCGAGCGCGATTTTTCGGAAGTCTGGCGGACTCACGTTACCCCGGAAGGCGTCTACTTCCAGACCTTCGGCAAGATCTTCCGCTGGTCCCGGGGCCGGATGCAGGTGTGGACCCGGGAACCCCACTTTTTCTTATCCGCCACGGTCCATGGCACTTTCTATGTTCAGCAGCGCCAGAAAGGTCTTTTCCGGATGGTGGGCGATTCCCTGCACCTGCTGCCGGGCACCGAGGCTCTCGCCAACCTGGGGGTGGCGGATATCCTGCCTTTGGACGCCCAGACCCTGATGATCTGCTCGCGCGGCGGTTTGTTTACCTATCGGGACGATCGCCTGCAGCCCTTTGCCACGGAAGCAGACCCGTTTATCCGGCAAAACACCCTGTCCTCGGCAGCCCTGCTGCCCAACGGGGACATTGCCCTGGCCACCTACAACGCCGGACTGGCGGTTATTTCCCGCAGCGGCCTGCTGCAGTTTCGCCTCACCCGGGAAGACGGACTGCCGGACAACGATATCAAATCCATTTATCACGATGGGGAGAGCAACCTGTGGCTGGCCCTCAATTCGGGAATTGCCCGGCTGCGCCTGCCCTCCGCCTTCACCTACCTGAACGAACAACAGGGACTGGAAGGCAACGTCCAGGCCTTGCTCCGCCATCAGGGGATTTTGTATGCGGGAACCGGCCAGGGCGTTTATTACCTGAGCGAAAAACAGACCCCGCGTTTTATGCCGGTGGAGGGCGGAGAGGAGCAGACGTTCGCCCTCCTGGAAGCCCGGGGAAGGCTGCTGGCCGGTAACAACGACGGGGTTTTTCGCATCAATGGCAGCAAGGCCGTTAAACTCAGGGGACTGGATTACTGCGTTTTCAGCCTGCACCATTACCGGAAAAACCCGGATTGGCTGCTGGCCGGCCACCAGTACGGCCTGAGTCTCTTCACCGATCAAAACGGGCGCTGGACCTATTCCGGGGAAATCGAGGGCATCAATCAGGAAATCCGCAGCATCATCGAAGATGAACAGGGCACCCTGTGGCTGGGCACCATGCTCAAAGGCGGCTTTCGGGTTATTCCCGGCGATGGGGATAAGGTCCTCTCCGGGGCCCGGGTGCTTCCCGTCGCCGAAGAATGCGTCCTCACCACCGGCCAGATGGTTTTGATCAACAATCGCCTGACCCTCTCCACCACCACCGGACTGAAATATCTTGATCGAAAGGACCTGACCCTGCACCCGGAGCTGGCTTTCGGGCAGGAAGCGGCGGCCGCCGACCGCCTGATCTACTGGGCCTTTCCCCTCAGCAATGGCGAGGTTCTTTTCCGGGTGAGCGAGGGTAAAAAAGGAGAATACTGGCTGGCAGAACCCGACGGGGCAAATGTCTACCGGCTGGACCGCCACCGCTTCCGCGATATGGTGCCTTTTGGCGGACTGGATGCCGTTTGGCAGGACCCGGACGGTACCACCTGGATGGGCTGCACCCGCGGGGTGGTGCGCTACAATCCCGCCTGGCAAAGCGGAACGAAAGAAATTCCGCCGCCGCTCATCCGCAATGTTCTGGTTCGCAGGCCCGGCGGGGCCCAAACCCTGTACGGCGGCGCTCCGACCTTTTCCGCCCCAAAACCCGCCATGGATCCGGAAGGCAACGCCTTCCAGATTGAATTCGCCCTGCCCGCCTTTCAGTACGAATCTTTTAATGAATACCGCTATCAACTGCGCGGATTCGACGACCACTGGTCGGCCTGGACCCGGGAAACCCGCAAGGATTACACCAATTTGCCCGCGGGCGATTACCGTTTTGTGGTGGAAGCGCGCAATTTCTACGGCCGGAGTTCCGGTGAAGCAGGCTTTGCCTTTTCCATCGCTTCGCCGTGGTATTTTTCCTGGTGGGCCCTCTTCCTGTACGCCCTCGGGGCGGGATGGCTGGTGCTGGGGCTGATCAAACTGCGCGTTTATCAGCTGGAATTGCAGCAAGAGCGCCTGGAGGATATTATCGAGGAGCGAACCGCCCAGGTGGTGGACCAGCGCAATCAGCTGGAAGAGCAGTCGCGCAAGCTCCGGGAAATGGACGAGCTGAAGTCTCATTTTTTCGCCAACATCTCCCACGAATTCCGCACCCCCCTGACCCTCATTCTGGGACTCATTTCCCGCCTGGAGAACAATGTACTAAGCCGGGAAGCGCGCACCGATCTGTCGGTTATGCGGCGCAACGCCAACCGCCTGCTAAATCTCATCAACCAATTGCTGGACCTCTCCCGCCTGGAGGCCGGAGGGGAAAAGCTCCAGGCCGCTCCGGGCGATATCGTCTGGTTTGTGCGCCGCAACTTCGCGGGATTCAGCTCCCTGGCCCAGCAAAAAGACATCGCCCTCACCTTTAACGGAGCGCCCCTGGCCCAATTGGGCGGGCAACCCGGAATCGAGGTTTATTTCGACGAACCCCGTCTGGAAAAGGTTTTTCTGAACCTTTTTTCCAACGCAGTGAAATTTACCCCGCAAGGAGGGCAGATCGCCGTGGACCTTACCACCGGCTCGGACAACGAGGGCAACCCGGCAGTGCAGATCCGGGTGTGCAATAGCGGAGCGGGCATTCCCGCGGAGAAGCTGCCCTATCTCTTCGATCGCTTCTACCAGGCGGACAGCGGGGACACCCGGGCTTTTGAGGGCAGCGGGATCGGACTGGCCCTGGCCCGGGAAATGGTGCTGCTGCACCACGGCGCCATTTCGGTGAGCAGTGAAGAAAACCGGGAAACGGTATTCACCGTTTCCCTGCCCCTCGGCAAAACTCATTTGCGCGAAGACGAAATGGCCCGGGCCGCCGAGCCCCAGCAAATTAGTGAGACCCTTCCGGAGCCGCCCGAGGAAGCGGTAGCGGAGACGGCGCAGGCGGAGGACGGAGACGCGGCAGCGGCGGATCAAATGCTGGTGCTGGTGGTGGAGGACAACCGGGATCTGCGCCATTTTATCCGGGACAGCCTGCGGGAAATGCCGGACTTCCAGGTGGAATGCGCCCCGGATGGCAAGGCCGG
>JAGRBF010000056.1:6477-20471 GCA_020434205.1 Calditrichota bacterium
AAAAAAGACGGGCGCACCAACCATATCCCGGTGATCCTGTTAACCGCCAAAGCCTCCGGAGAAGATAAGATCGAAGGGCTACTAACCGGGGCGGATGATTATCTGACCAAACCTTTCGATCCGCGGGAATTGCAGATCCGGGTGCGCAACCTGATCAAAATCCGGCGACACATGCAGGAAAAATTCCGGGCGGAAATGCTGCTGAAGCCGGCCGACATCAGCGTTCCCTCCGTTCACGAGACCTTCCTGAAGCGCCTGATGGAGATTGTCGAGATACATCTGGAGTCCGAGGACTTCAGCGTGGAGCAGTTTGCCGCCGAAGCCGGGATGAGCCGCGGCCAGCTGCACCGCAAGGTCAAGGCCATCACCAACCAAAGTCCCAGCGAATTTGTGCGGACCTTTCGCCTGCATCGCGCCGCGGAGCTGATCAAACAAAACGCCGGCAACCTGGCCGAGATCGCCTACCAGGTGGGCTTCAACAGCCAGGCTTACTTTACCCGCAGTTTTCAGGAACAATTCGGCTGTTCTCCCCGGGAATTCCGCAAACAGCTCCCCCCGGAGCCCGAAGGCTAACTTCGGGCTCAAAACGCTCCGTACGACATTTGTACAAAAAAATGCGACATCCGGTCAAAAACCCGGCAGCGCGCATCATCATTGACCTGCACTCCTCCCAACCCCTCAAAAATCCGCGACAATTTTGCAAAACCTGGCGACATACCTGAAAGATTTTCGCCGCCGTTTTGGGCATCTTGTTCACGTCAACGCTGCAACACAGTTCAGCAGGTTGGCCGGGCAAAACAATCGACAACAATCCAAAACGGAGGTAACAACAATGAAACGCGCCCTGATTTTTCTGTATGGTATTTTCAGCTATTCGGTCTTCTTTGCATGGTTCTTATATCTCATCGCATTCCTGGCGGAGATCATCGTTCCCAAAACCATTAACAGCGGCCTTACCGGCGATCCCTTCACCGCCGCGGCCATCAACCTGGGCCTGATGTTGCTGTTCGGTCTGCAGCACTCCCTGATGCCCCGCAAGTCCTTTAAAAACTGGGTTACCCGCATTTTGCCGGAATCCATGGAGCGCAGTACTTATGTGTTGGTTTCCAGCGTGCTGTTCTTCGCCATCTTCTACTTCTGGCAGCCGATCCCCATCACCCTCTGGCATCTGGAAAACCCCCTGGCCGCTACCGCCATGCACGTCTTGTTCGGACTGGGTTGGCTGATCCTCCTGCTCTCCACCTTCCTGATCAACCATTTCGAGCTGTTCGGACTGCAGCAGGTTTTTCTTCAACTGCGCGGCAAGAAGTCCCGCAACGGCCGCTTTGTGACCCCGCTGTTTTACAAGCTGGTTCGCCACCCCATGATGGTGGGAATTCTGATCTCCGTCTACAGCACCCCCCACATGACGGTCGGGCATCTGATCTTCGCCCTGTGCACCACCCTCTATATCGCGGTCGGGGTTCGCTACGAAGAACGGGACCTGGCCGATCACTTCGGAGACGACTACACCCGCTACCAGCAGGAAGTCCCCAAACTGATCCCCACCGGCAAAAAGAAAACCGCACTGACCACCGAACTGTCCTGAACCCCAAACACAAAAGCCGGCTGAAACCACTCAGCCGGCTTTTTTTATGAAAGGAAAACGCCATGAGCACCATCGCACAATACCTTCAGCAAAACATTCTCTTTCGCCTTTACAAATTTTACTTCTTCGACAGCCTGGTAATCCTCAAGCGCCAGGGTTGGAAAGCCCTGATGCGGGAGCGCGGCAAAAAAGTGCTGCTGATTGTCTTCAGCTACTACCTGGTGCGGGATACCGTCGTCTACATCATCATCCCCTACTGCATTGCCCGGGGTTTGTTCTGATGCAAAACGCTCTAACCTTTCAGAAACGAAAAAACGGCCGCAAAATCGGAGCGGCCCAGGCCGGCCTCCCGGGCCTTGCCATAAACCTTTTCCGCCGCTTCGCTCAGGGGAAGTTCGCCCGCCGGTCCGGCGGCGATCCGCGCCATCAGCATGTCCTTATGCATCCATTCCAGCGGAAAATCCGCCGGGTAATTTTCCGCCTCGATCATGGGGCGCTTCATTCCCAGAAAGGGAGCAGCCACCGGACCGCCGATCAGCGCATTCATCAAGAGCTGGCGCGACAGTCCCATCTGTTCCCCGAGGGTCACCGCTTCCGCGAAAGCGGCCATGGAGATCCCCAACATCATATTGATCACCACTTTGAGAGAAGTAGCCTGCCCGGCTTCCCCAAGCACCATCACCTTTTTACCCATTAGTCCCAACAGGGGCTCCACCACCGGCAGCGCTTGCGCGTCCCCGCTGGCGAAAATCACCAGCTCGCGATTTTCCGCATGTGGCCGGGTGCCGGCTACCGGGGCATCCACAAAAGCAATTCCCCGGCCCCGGGCGGCGGTAGCCATTTCCCGCGAAAAATCGGGATTTCCGGTGCTGCAGTCCACCCAGATTGCCCCGGGCTTCAGGTGTTGCAGGAATCCCCGCTCTCCGAAAGCCAGGGCCGAAACCGCATCGGGATGGGCCAACATGGTAAACAGGACCTCTACTTCCTTAAAATCCGCGGGGGAATCCGCCCAAACCGCTCCGGCGGCCAGCAAGGTTTCCGCCTTTTCGGGGCTGCGGTTCCAGACCCGTAATCCGGGATGTTTTTCGAGCAGGTGCGCGGCCATACGGCTGCCCATGATCCCCAATCCGATAAATCCGATTTTCATTCTATTCTCCGTTTGATTCAACAACACCAGCGGCCGGAAGCAGCACTCCCGGGTCGCATCCTTTTCCCTTCAACATTAACCGCAAAAAACCGGAAGCGCCTTAACAAATGATAAGCTGCGCTGTTGCAAACAAACGCGTTTGTTCTATTTAACCGCGAAAACGCGAAAACGCGAAGAATTCATGTGTTTAGTCCTTGCCGGACACAGAACTTCCGTGCTCACGCCTACTTTAGGGAGCGCAAGTAATCTACCTATCTATGGTGGTCCGCGGGTAGCAGCAAGACAAGCAGGTTTTCCGGTGCAGGGTCAGATCAGTCAGGCTTCAGTTTTCGCGATTTCGCGGTTTCGCGGTTAATAGGCCGGAAATCGCTATTTGTGCAAACGCGATTTATCAGTTGGAAATTGGGGACGGCCAAAAGCGCTTTACAGCGCTTTTTTGAGACGGGAGAGAGAAACCTCGGTAATCCCGAGATAGGAGGCCAGGTGATACTGGGGAATACGTTCGGCGAGCAGAGGATTTTCGGTAAGAAAGGTGCGGTAGCGTTCCGTGGCGGTTTGTTCCAGCATGCTGCGCATCCGGCGCTCCTTGCGCACCAATAGCATTTCCGCCAGACAGCGGCCCAGGCGTTCGAAAACCGGATGGCGATGGTACAAGGCGCGGAATTCCCCGAGGGGCATACTCAGGTATTCGGTTTCCTCCAGGGCTTCCACCCCGTAATACACCGGCTGCTGCAAAACGGCGCTGGCCAGGGGAGCGGCAAATTCGTTTTCCGCCACAAAGGCTTTGTTGGTTTCCCGACCGCCTTCATCCAGATAAAAAAAGCGCAGCAACCCCCGGGAAACGAACAGGAGATCATGGGATTGCGACCCCGGAAACACCACCAGCTCCCGGGCAACCGCTTTTCGCCGCCGGAAGCCTTCCCGCACCACCAGCCACTGGGGTTGGGGAAGCTCCGCCCAGCGCTGCAGAGCCGCGGATAAGGCCAGGTAGGGATCGGACGGTAAGGGATTGGTCATCGACACCTAAGGAACGGAGACGTCGAAAGACTGGATCGGCCCCGGCTCCGCCACCCCGTTTTTGACCACGGAAACCCACCAGTAAACGGTGGCCCGGGATTCTTTATCGGCGATAACGCTGGCATCTCTTGCAAAGGTGCGCTTTTGATGCGCCCCCACCCGCTGCTCATCCTGCAGAGAAGGCGCCCAGAGAATGAGCGGCTGAATGGTTTTTCCCACCGCAAAAACATAAACCGGCTCGTCGCTATCATTGGATACGATGATTTCCGAGGCGGTGATTTTGGCGCTGACGTCGTCTTTGCCGCTGCCGGTCAGACTGCTGCAACCCCACATCAGCCCGACCAGGAAGAACATCGCCGTAAACATTACTGCAACTTTTTTCATCGGAGATCCTTTCTCAAAAGGGGTATTTCCTGCTCCGGCACATCTGTAAATCTAACCTCGCTCCGGGCCAGGTTCAAGGGCAGAATTCTCCCCCGCCGCCTATTTTTTGCCTATCAAAACAATTTGGGCGATATTGGGAGCACATTTCGGAAAACCGGGTGGCCGGTTCCGGTATCCCCTCAACCTCTGATTATTCCGGGAAGTCCCTTGGAAAGCATGAACCTCATCTGGATTGTTCTCGGTATCGCCCTGCTGCTGATTGCCATTCTGCGATGGAATCTCCCCGCATTTCCGGCCCTGTTGATGACCAGCATCCTGGTGGGCTTGTTAACCGGTCTGGCCCCGGAAGAACTGCTCCAGTCGGTTCGCAACGGGATGGGCGGCACCCTCGGTTTTGTGGCGATCGTGGTGGGATTGGGGGCCATGCTGGGAAAATTGCTGGAAGAAATCGGCGGCATCAATGCCCTGGCGGCCACCCTCCTGCGCACCTTTGGCGAACAGCGGGCAACCTGGGCATTGGGATTATTGGGTTTCCTGGTGGCCATTCCCGTTTTTTTCGATGTCGGCTTTATCATCCTGGTTCCCCTGATCGCGGGGTTATCCCGCAAAAGCGGACGCCCCATCCTGCTCTATGCCATTCCCCTCCTGGCCGGTTTGGTGATCACCCACAGCTTTATCCCCCCCACGCCCGGCCCGATCGCGGTGGTGGACCTGCTGAAAGCGGATATCAGCTGGGTCATTATCTTTGGCACCCTGGCCGGACTCCCCGCCATGGCCATCGCCGGCCCGCTGTTCGGCCGCTACATCGCCGGGAAAATTCCCCACGGCGCCCCGGAAGAACATCACATCACGGGGGAAGAACCCGCGGAGCTGCCGGGATTCTGGACCATCGCCGGGCTGATTATCCTGCCCCTGGCGCTGATCATCCTCAACACTTCCAGCAAATACATCTTTGACGGGGGCGCCTTTTTCCGGATTTTCTTCGAATTTGTCGGGCATCCTTTTATCGCCCTGCTCATCACCACCCTGATCCTTTTTGTAATCGCCGGGCGCCGCCCCGGATTTTCCCGGGAAGGGGTTTCCCGAGCCGCCACCGCCGCGCTGGAACCGGCCGGGATTATTATTCTGGTAACCGGGGCCGGCGGGGTTTTTAAACAGGTGCTGGTGGATTCCGGCATGGGCACCCTGATCGCCCAAAAAATGGCCGGGGTTCCGGTTTCCCCGATTGTTCTGGCCTTTTTGATAACCGGGATCGTGCGGGTGGTGCAGGGTTCCGCGACCGTGGCGATGATCTCCGGGGCCGGCATGAGCGCCCCTATTCTGGAAGGTATGAGCCTTTCGGCGCCTTATATGGCTTTGGTGGTGGTGGCCATCTCCGCGGGAGCGACCATCGCCTCCCACGTCAACGATTCGGGATTCTGGCTGGTCAGCCGCTACCTGGGGCTGGATGAGAAGGAAACCCTGATGAGTTGGACCACCATGACCACCCTGGTGGGGGCGGTCGCCCTGGGCATTGTCCTGCTGCTCAGCCTGTTGGTCCACCAATAGCAGTGGGGACAACCGGTCACCAACTGTCCTGATTTGCCAAAAAATCACCGCGGTTTACCAGTATGATTTACATCTTAATGGGCGTTTCCGGTTGCGGCAAGTCCACCATCGGACACTTGCTCTCCGCCCAACTGGGCTTCCCCTTTTTTGATGGGGACGATTTCCACCCGCCGGAGAATATCGCCAAAATGTCGGGCGGAATCCCCCTCACCGATGAGGACCGCCTCGGGTGGATCGAGGCCATCGCCGCCGGGCTCAACAGCCGCCCCGAGGTCAACCTGCTGCTGGCCTGTTCGGCGCTTTCCGCCAACATCCGCGCAAAACTGGGCAACGCCCTGCGGGATTCCCTCCAGTTTATTTTTTTGAAGGGAACAGCGGAGCTTATCGCCGCCCGTCTGCAAAAAAGAAGCGGGCACTACATGCCGCCCGGGTTGCTCGCCAGCCAGTTCTCCGCGCTTCAGGAGCCCGGACCAGAGGCCTGGCAATTCGATATCCATCGCCCCCCGGAAGACATTTGCCGGGAAATTGTTAAGCAAATTATGTCCGATATTACGTAACCTATGGTCTTTTCAACCGCGAAATCACGAAAGCGCGAAAAATTTATGTGTTTTCCCATTGTGCCAGACACAGTATTCTCGGGTTCCCGGCGACAACCTACCTTGTGAAGCCGTGGTCCGGGAAAGGTCTGTCGTTGGCAACGACCAAACTGAAAAAACTTTCGTGCTTTCGCGGTTTCGCGGTTTATTTCCCCGAAGCTGGTTTCTGCGCGTAGCGCTTGCGATTTATAAACCATAAGGATTCCCATGTTCGATCGATTTATCCCTCGCATAAACTGGCGAAATATCCTCGCCCTTTTTTTTGCCTTTCCCATCCTCCCCATCGGGGCCCAGACCAGCGAAGAAAAGGCCGATGCCCTTTTAAAGCGAATGACCCTCACCGAAAAAATCGGGCAGATGGTGCAGATCAACGACTTCAACGGGGAAATCCCGGAGCATGTGCGGGAGGCCATCCGGGCCGGCAAAATCGGCTCCATGCTCAACGAGGTAGAGGTGGAAACCAGCCTGGAACTGCAGCGCCTGGCCCGGGAGGAAAGTCGCCTGGGCATTCCCCTGATTATGGCGCGGGACGTGATCCACGGCTTCCGCACCGTTTTCCCCATTCCCCTCGCCCAGGCAGCTTCCTGGGAGCCGGATCTTATCCGCAAGGGCGCCGCGGTGGCCGCCCGGGAAGCCGCGCAGGCCGGATACCACTGGACCTTTGCGCCCATGATGGACGTAACCCGGGATCCCCGCTGGGGACGGATCGCCGAGGGTTTCGGGGAAGATCCCTTCCTGGCTTCCCAAATGGCCGCGGCCATGGTGAAGGGATTCCAGGGGGATGATCTTGCCGATCCCCACACCATTGCCGCCTGTGCCAAACACTTCGTGGGGTACGGGGCCGCCGAAGGCGGGCGGGACTACGACCGGGCGATCATCCCGGACCACATGCTGCGCAACGTTTTCCTGCCCCCTTTCCGGGCAGCGGTGGACGCCGGGGTAGCCACGGTGATGACCTCCTTCAACGAGATCAACGGCATTCCCGCCTCCGGGCACGTCAAAATTCTGCGGGAGATCCTCAAAAAGGAATGGGGCTTTGAGGGTTTTGTGGTCAGCGATTGGGAATCCACCAAAGAAATGATCGCCCACGGCTATTGCGAGGATATGAGGGACGTCGCCCGCAAATCCGCCCGGGCCGGGGTGGATATGGAGATGCAAAGCTCCGCCTACGGCGACCATCTGGAAGCGCTGGTGCGCGGCGGAGAAATCCCGGAAGCGCTGATCGACGATGCGGCACGGCGGATTCTGAAGATCAAGTTCGACCTGGGATTGTTTGAGAACCCCTCCCCCTATCGCATTGCCCCGCCCCGCCCGCCCCTTGCAGCGGATCTGGCCCTGGCCCGGGAAAGCGCCCTGAAAAGCCTGGTACTGCTGGAAAACAGCGGCATTCTGCCCCTTTCGCCTTCCCTGAAATCGCTAGCGGTAATCGGCCCCATGGCGGACGATCCCTATGAAATGCTGGGCACCTGGAACCGGGACGGCCTCCCGGAAGAGAGCATTACCCCGCTGGCGGGAATCCGCAATCTGGTCGGGGAATCGGTGAGCATCCACTATGCCCCGGGTCTCGATTTTTCCCGGGATAAAAATCGCAGCGGGTTCGAAGCGGCGGTGGCGGCGGCTCAATCCGCCGAGGTGGTGCTTTTTTTCGCCGGTGAAGAGTCCATCCTTTCCGGAGAAGCACACAGCCGGGCCTACCTGGATTTGCCCGGAGCCCAGAACGAACTGCTGGAAGCGCTGGCCGCAACCGGCAAGCCGGTGGTGCTGATCATCATGGCCGGACGCCCCCTGGTAGTCGGCAATCTTCTCGACAAAACAGCCGCCCTGCTGTATGCCTGGCATCCGGGCACCATGGGCGGCCCCGCCATCGCCGACGTGCTGTTCGGCAAAGAAGCGCCCTCCGGGAAACTGACCATCACCTTTCCCAAGGCGGAGGGCCAGATCCCCGTTTACTACGCCCACAAAAACACCGGGCGCCCTCCCCACAGCCGCAAGCTGACCATGATGGACGATATCCCGCGGCGGGCCTATCAAAGCTCACTGGGCGATGCCTCCCGCTATCTGGACATCGGCTATTTGCCCCAGTATCCCTTCGGATACGGGTTGAATTACACCCGTTTTGAATACGGCGATTTGAAGCTGACCTCGGCGGTGCTGAAACCGGGGGAAACGCTCACCGTTTCGGCGACCATCCGCAACAGCGGCAAACGCGACGGAGCGGAAATCGTGCAGTTGTACATCCGGGATCTGGTGGGCAGCCTTACCCGCCCGGTGCGCGAGTTGAAGGGATTTCAGAAGATAAACCTCAAGGCCGGGGAATCGCGGCAGGTGTCCTTCGAACTTCGTCCGGCACAACTTGGCTTTTACAACGGGGATGAACAATACGTGGTGGAACCGGGACGATTCCAGGTGTGGATCGCCCCGGATGCCCAATCGGGGTTAATGGGGGAATTTGAGCTGCTGCCCGGCTCTTAAAACCCCTCGTGTTTGAGGTGCTCCATGGAGGCCACCCACTCGTCCACCTTGATCTCTTCGGGGATCATTTTGTAGGTGGAGAGCAACTCGTACAGCAGGTGATAGCCGGAAATGCGCTCGTAGGGAAACATGCGGCGATCCACCGGCTCTTGGCGGCAGGATTTCAGCACGTGCAATTCCTGGGTGTGGTCGGGATGGAAAAAAAAGGGCATGGAATGCCGGAAGGCATGGGGATCGGGATTTTTGTTCTCCACCCGGTGCATGGTGCTCAGAATGCGCCCCCCGCTTACAAAGTTCAGCATATCCCCGGCGTTGATCACCAGATCCCCTTTATTGGTGGCGGCGGCAATCCACTCCCCGCGATTGTTCTGGACCTCCAGTCCGCTGCGGGTGGCGGCGGGCAGCAGGGTCAGCATATTGGAATCGGTGTGTTCGCAGGCCATACGTTTGGCGTTGCCGGGGTAGCGGATGTGGCGCATGTGGGAATCGTCGATGCGCCGGCCTTGCGGATCGCGAAAAAGGCCCAGCAGAAAATCGCGCTCTAACCCTTGCGGGTCCAGATAAAGGGACAGAACGTGCATCAGGGTATAGCCGACATCCTGGCAGGCGGCGTAATAGGCTTCGGCGGTGTTGCGGTAATCCGGCACATCCGGCACCTCCACATTGTGATAAGAACCGAAGGCCATTACCTCCTTGTCGTCCGGATCCCCGCCGCAGCGAATGCCGAACTCGGTTTTGGTGGGCATATACCCGCGCTGGTGGCCGATTTCCGGATGGGTGTATTTTTGGGTGAGGCGATCCACCCCCAGCCCGAACACCTCGCCCATCAGGGCATAGTTGCGGTCCAGGAGATCGCTGCGAAATGGGGCCCCGGTGATAATGGCAAACCCGATGATGCGCAGGGCTTCCCCGAACTGCCGGGCGCCTTCCGCTTTGGGCTTGCCGTGGTTATCCACCATATCCTCCCAGGCGATACGGGGAATGGTCATCTTGTCGTTGGCAGTCATGGCTTTCTCCCGTGGTTGAGGGGTTTCAATTTCCCAATATAGGCGATAGTTGGGGTAAAGGGCAAATTTTTGTCGTTCGCCGTTTGCAGTCTGCCGCCCTCGCGGCCAGGGGACCTACCGCTTTTGATAGCGGCGGATCAGGCCGTTTTTAACCTGCTCCAGGGGATACTCCGGCTGGTCCAGGATAAAGTGCAGCATGATCCCATCCAGGGTGGCGGCGAACAGCAGGGCCTCCGCGCGGGGATCTTCAAACCCCAGACTGGCAAATAAATCCACAAAACTGCCGATAACCCCCTCGAAAAATTTCATAAAACGCTGCTGAAATCCCTCCCAGATATCCGGCTGCAGGATTAATCCGGTAAACACCCGCCAGAACTCGCTGTCCTGTTCGGTTACCGCGAAGGTGCGTTCCAGAAGCACCACCAGTTTCTGATGCGGGTCTTCCACATCCAGGGCAACGGTCATCATTCGTTCGATTTCGGCAAACCCTTCCTCGATAATCGCTTCCAGGATCGCCTGTTTGCTTTCAAAATAATGGTAGGCCAGCCCTTTGGAAAGGCCCGCCTGCCGGGCAATTTCCCCGATGGAAGCCCCGTGGAAGCCGCGCCGGGCAAATAACTGCAGGGCGGTCCCCAGAATCTTTTCGCGGGTTTCCTCCCGCATCCGGGCCAACTGTTGTGAGCTTCGCGGCGACATCCGGCGCTATTCCCCTTTTTCCGTTTCTGTTTATATAAAATGACCCACCGCTCAAAAAATAAAAAAAATCTTTCCATTTCGCAATCTGTACCTTAGGTTTTGATTGAACAAGCGGTCAACCAACGAGGTTTTCATGAGAATTTTTCTTCTGATGGTCCTCCTGCTCACCGGCGCGGCTTTCCCTCAGGATGTACTGGAAATCGTGCGTAAGGCGGAAGACAGCATCAAAGGCAGCAGCGCCCACGGCACGGTGGAGATGACCGTGGTTACCCCGGACTACACCCGCACCATGGTGATGGAAAGCTGGTGGGTGGGCAACGAAAAGGCCCTGATCATCATCAAGTCCCCCAAAAAGGAAGCCGGCAACAAAACCCTCAAAATCGGCCCCGAAATGTGGAACTACCTCAAAAACACCGAAACCACCATCAAAATCCCCCCCTCCATGATGCTGCAGTCCTGGAACGGCTCCGATTTTACCAATGATGACCTGGTGCGGGAATCCAATCTCTACGAGGATTACACCCTGCAACTGGACGGCGAGGTGGTTCTGGACGGCAACCCCTGCTGGAAGGTGATCCTGACCCCCAAACCGGATGCCCCGGTGGTGTGGGGAAAACTCCATTACTGGATTCGCAAGGACAAAACCCTGCCCGCCCAGATCAATTACTACGATGAGAAAGGCGAGCTGATTCGCTGCATGACCTTCTCGGAGATCAAAAAAATGGGCAGCAGGACCGTGCCCACCAAATGGTCGATGATCAACCTTCAGAACAAAGGGCGCCATACCGATTTCCGGCTGCTGGACATGACCTTCGACGCCAAAATTCCGGAGCGGATCTTCTCCTTCCGGGAACTGGAAAGGGGGCGCTGAGATGCGCTTGCTGATCGCCATTGCCTGGCGCAATCTGTGGCGCAACCGGCGCCGCACCCTCATCACCATCCTGGCGGTGGCCTTCGCGGTGATGCTTTCCCTGGCCATGCGGGGCCTGCAACTGGGCACCTATGAACTCAACATCAAAAACGCCATCTCCCTCTTCAGCGGTTACCTGCAGGTTCAAAAAACCGGCTATCAGGAAAATCCTTCTCTCCAAAAAAGCTTTCGGGCAGACCCCCAACTCACCGATCTGCTGGACAGTATCCCGGAAATTACCGGATATGCCCCGCGCATTACCGCTACCGGGCTGGTTAGCTTTGGGGACAACACCAAGGGCGCGGCCATAATCGCCATCTCCCCCGACCAGGAGCGACGGGTTTCCAAAATTCTGGAACGGGTTAATACCGGCGCCGCCTTTGCCAGCGACTCCTCGGACCAGATTCTGATGGGCCATAAGCTCCTCAAAAATCTGCGCGCCCAAATCGGGGACCGGGTGGTGATTCTGGCCCAGGGCTACGACGGCTCCCTGGGCAACCGCTTTTTTACGGTGGGCGGCACCCTCAAAACCGGCTCGGCGGACCTGGACGGCACGGTGGTGCTGATGGGGCGGCAAACCGCGGATGATTTGCTCTCCACTTACGGACGGATCAACATGCTGGCCCTTTCCCTGCGGGATTACCGGGAAACCGGCGCCGTTCAGAAAAAACTCAGCACCGCCCTCTCCGGCTCCCCGCTCAGCGTGCTCAACTGGGAAGAAATGATGCCAGCCCTCAAGCAGGCCATTGCCCTGGACGACGTGGGCGGTCAGCTTTTCCTGATGATACTGGTAACCGTGGTTTCCTTCGGGATTATGAATACCGTGCTGATGTCCATTACCGAGCGATTTAAAGAATTTGGGGTCAGCCTGGCGGTGGGGATGCCCTACCGCAAGCTGGTGACCCAGGTAATCCTGGAAACGATTTTCATTACCGCCATCGGATTGGCGCTGGGCAACCTGCTGGGAGCGGGAATCAATTATTACTTCACCACCCATCCCATCCTGCTGGGCGGCGAATACGCCGATCTCTTCGCGGAATTCGGCTTTTTGCCCCAGCAGCAGTCCACCATGCGGCCGGACATCTTTATCAACATCACCCTGATGATGCTGGGGATTTCCCTGCTGGCCGCCGTTTACCCGATTGTCAAAGTTTATCGCCTGGAGCCCCTCAAAGGGATCCGCTACACCTAGGAAAATATCGTTATGCTGCTCAAACTGGCCTGGCGCAACCTGTGGCGCAATTCCCGGCGCTCCCTGATCGTGTTGCTCTCCATCGTGGTGGGGCAAATCGCCATCCTCCTTTACGACAGCCTTTCGGCGGGGATGATTTTGCAGATGCTGGACAACCAGATCGGCGCCCACGTTTCCCACATGCAAATCCACAAGGCGGGATTCAACGACAACCAGATTCTTCAGAATTACCTGCCGGATGCGGAGCGGGTGGCCCAGGCCCTGCAAAGCGACCCGGCGGTCGCCCACTTCAGCAAACGGGTAATCTGCTTCGGCATTCTCAGCAGCGCCACCGGCTCCTCGGGTATCAACATGATCGGGATTCAGCCCGAAGCGGAATCTCAGATCACCGATATCAAATCCTCCATGATCGACGGGCAGTATCTGAGCGGCGGGCGCGGGGAAATCCTGATCGGCAAACGCCTGGCGGAAAAGCTGGACGTTTCCATCGGGGATAAGGTGGTGGCCATGGCCTCCAAACTGGATGGAGAGGTTGGCTCCGAGCTGTTCCGGGTTACCGGCATTTTCCGGACCGTGGACAGCGAATTCGACAAAACCGCCATGTACGTCCCCATCGACAATGCCCGGGAAATGCTGGGGCTGGGAGAACACCTTTCCGAATTCGCCGTCATCGCCAAAAATCTCGACGCCCTCCCGGATCTCAAAAAGCGCCTGGAGGCCCAACTGAATGCTTCCGGGGAAACCTACGAGATTCTGACCTACCGCGAATTGCTGCCGCTATTGGTGATGCAGGTAGACGTTTACGGTCAGGCGGTGATTATTTTTTACGCCATTATCGGGCTGGCCATGGTGTTCGGGATCGTCAACGCCATGCTGATGTCCGTTTTCGAGCGCATCCGCGAATTCGGGGTTTTGATGGCGGTGGGCATGCGGGCCAACCGCCTTTTCCGGATGGTTATGCTGGAGGCCCTGATGCTGGGCATGGTCGGCACGGTGACCGGGGTGGTGATCGGCTACCTGCTTTACCTGCCTCTGGCATCGGCGGGGATCGACCTGAGCGCCTTTTCGGAGGGTCTCAACTCCTTCGGAGTAGGGACCACCATCTACCCCCGCCTTTTCGCCTCCAGCATCATCAGCGCCTTGCTGGTGGTTCCGGTAATCGCGGTGCTGGCCGCGGTATATCCGGCGATGAAGGCCATCCGGCTTACCCCGGTCGACGCGGTCCGCCACGCTTAGGCGAAGGGTGCGAAACGACGACCGTAAGGGCGGGTTTTTAACCCGCCCCTCCGACACGCCGATACGTTGACACGCGCCACAGGCCCATCGCCGAAGGCGATAACCATGTAACCCTGTAACCACTGGAAATCCCATGAACATCATCAAAACCGAGCAGCTCAAAAAAACCTACAGCGACAACGGGGTTCCGGTAGAGGCCCT
>JAGRBF010000056.1:20528-23823 GCA_020434205.1 Calditrichota bacterium
AAAACCACCCTGCTCAACCTGATCGGGGCGCTGGACCATCCTTCCGGCGGAAAGGTTTTTATCGAAGGGGTGGACATCGGCAAGCTCAACCGCAATCAGCTGGGCGATTTGCGCCTCAACAAAATCGGTTTTGTTTTTCAGGCCTACAACCTCATCCCGGTCCTGAGCGCTCTGGAGAACGTCGAATTTACCATGATGCTGATGGGCCTGGGCGAGAAAGAACGCCGCGAGCGCTCTCTGGAGATCATGGCGGATCTGGGCATCGGCGATCTGGCCTATAAACGCCCCAACGAGATGAGCGGTGGGCAGCAGCAGCGCCTGGCGGTAGCCCGGGCCATCGTTACCCGGCCGGCCCTGGTTCTGGCCGACGAACCCACCGCCAATCTGGACTCCCACACCGGGGCCGAATTGCTGAAGCTGATGGAGGACCTCAATCGCGAAAAGAACATTACCTTTGTATTCTCTTCTCACGACCAGCAGGTGATGGACCACGCCAAGCGTCTGCTGATCCTCAAGGACGGACTGATCGTCGAAGACCGGCCGAGGTCCTGAGATGGCGGGTTTTCGGCGGCTTTTACGCTACCTGCCCCTGGTTGCGGCCCTGTTTTCCACCGTCCCGGGATGGGCTCAATGGCGCCCGGATCTTTCCGGCTATCTGGCCAATCTCCCCATTTACCAGCACTTGTCCGATCCCATTCTTCCCGGCTTTCCCCAAACCCTGAAGCTGGACCTCAGCCGCCTGCGCCTGCGCGCTTCCTGGAGCCCGGGGCGCAACACCCTGATCGGAATGGAATACGAGGCGGTGGCCCTTTATGCCTCCCAAAACGCTCCCTTTCTGAGCCTGCAACCCAATCGCACCCGGCAGCGCTGGGATTGGGGCAAAACGGCGATCAGGCGGGACCATTTTACGGTGAGCCACTTCCTGGATCGCCTCTATCTCCGGCAGGATTTCGACTGGGGCAACCTGACCGCCGGGCGACAGCGGGTGGCCTGGGGATCGGGGCGCATCTGGAATCCCACCGATTTGTTCAACCCGGTTAATCCCCTGGCCTTTGATAAGCTGGAAAAAGACGGGGCGGATTTGCTGACCGGACAGATATACCTCGGCAATTTCACCGATCTGACCCTGGTGGTAAATCCGCTCGAAAGTTCGGAAAGCAGCAACGCCGGCTTCCGCTTCCGAACCAACTACCGGACCTACGATCTCGCGGTAACGGGGGGGTATTTTGATAAACGGGCGGTGCTGGGCGGCGATTTTGCCGGCAATCTATGGGTGGCGGGATTTCGCGGGGAGGGTATTGTTTCGGCCGACCCGGACAGTTTGGGTCGCAATTACCTCAGCTACATTCTGGGGGTAGATCTGCAATTTACCCCGCTGATATACGGGCTGGTGGAATTCCACTTTAACGGGCGAGGCGGGGAAACCCCATCACAATACGATCTGGAAGGGCTGAGCGAGGGGCGTTTGCTGAACCTGGGCAGACGCTATCTTTTTATCCAGACCACCTACCAGATCCATCCCCTGGTGATGCTGCTGGCCGGCCACAACATCAATCTTGATGACCGCAGCGGGCTGGTGCTGCTCAGCGCCACCTGGTCCTGGCGCGCCAATGCCGACCTATCCGCGGGCAGCCAGATTTTTTACGGGAATCCCGGGGACGAATACCGCTACTACCCCGCCTCCTATTACCTGAAGCTTCAGGTTCATTTTTGAGAGCCGTTTCGCACCCTCACCGTCCCTCTCCCGAAGCCACCTCGGGCTGCTTTTCGGCAACCTTATCGAGGGCCCTGCGCACCGTTTCCGCAACATCGCGATGGAAAATGGGCTTCATGATAAAACCCTGAATATCCCGGGATTGCCAGGTTTCTTCATCGATTTGATCGCTGTAACCGGTGCAGATCACCACCGGGACCATGGGATTGAGCTCCCGGACCTTTTCGGCAAGCTGGATGCCGGTCATTTTCGGCATGGTCATGTCGGTAAGGATCAGCTGGTAATGAGCCGGTTCGTTTTCAAAACCGGCCAGGGCTTCCGGACTGCTGGTAAAGGCCGAGACCTGATACCCCAGCTGGGTCAGCATGCGGCTCAACATCCGGACGATGGAAGGATCATCATCCACCAGCATGATCCGCTCCCGCCCGCCGGGGATCTCCTCCGGACCTTTCTCCGCTTCTTCGGGCAGACTTTCTGCTTCGCTGACCGGCAGGAGCACACAAATGGTGGTTCCCTTACCCGGCTCGGTATCGATGTGGATATCCCCGCCGTAGCCTTTGACGATACCATGCACCACGGACAGTCCCAATCCGGTGCCCCGCCCCTCGGCTTTGGTGGTAAAATAGGGATCGAAAATTTTGTCCAGGTGTTCTTTTTCGATTCCCACGCCGGTATCCCGGACCCGCAGACAGGTGTAGTTGCCCGGGGCTACGTCCACATAATGCTCGCAGCCATCCCCGATTTCCCGTTCGGATAGCTCTACCGTCAAAACCCCGCCGGTATCCTGCATGGCGTGGAAGGCGTTGGTAACCAGGTTCATAACCATCTGGTGAATCTGGGTGGGGTTGGCGTTAACCAGGCCTACCTCCCGATTAAGATCGGCCTGAATTTCGATGGTGGCGGGAATCATCGATCGCACCAGCCTCAGGGCCTCTTTGACGAGGGGATTGAGTTTGATCGGCTGGACCTTTTGTTCGGATTGCCGGCTGAAGGCCAGAATCTGTTTTACCAGATCTTTTAGCCGCAAACTGGCCCGCTGCATTTCCTCCAGGAATTTGCTGCCCACGCTCTCCGGTTCAATAACTTCCCGCAAGAGTTCCCCGTACCCGATCAGCGGGGTCAGAATATTGTTGAAATCATGCGCGATGCCGCCCGCCAGGGTACCGATCGCCTCCATCTTGTAGGCCTGCTTGAGGCGATTTTCGAGATTCACCTCCTTGGAGATATCGCGCATTACCGCCACGTAGTTGATCACCTCACCGGAATCGTTAAGGACCGGCGAAAAGGTGGCATCCGCGATAAAAATCCGGCCGTTTTTCTGACGGTTGTGAATTCTCCCCTGCCAGGTTCCCAGATTCTGCAGGGAATGCCACATGCCCTGGTAAAATTTTTGATCGTGTTCCCCGCTTTTGAGGATATTGGGTTTCTGCCCCAATATTTCCTGACGGGAATAGCCGGTGACCCTTTCGAAAGCGGGATTGACATACTGGATAACCCCGTCGATTCCGGTTACAAACACCACTTCCGCAGCCTGGTGAATAGCGGCAACCAGGCGATCCCGCTCCGCCTCGGACTGCTTCA
>JAGRBF010000056.1:23937-27134 GCA_020434205.1 Calditrichota bacterium
AGATGCGATAGGTTTTTTCGAACGGCTCGTTCTCTTCAACCGATTTTTTGAAATAATCCCCCAGCACCTCCTGATCCGCGGGGTGAATCATTTTGTTGAAGTCATCCGGGTGAGGGGGTTTTTGGGAGGGGTCCAGCCGCAGAATCCGGTACATTTCTTCCGACCAGAAGTCGGTCCCGCTTTTATGATCCCGCATCCAGTTGCCCACATGGGCGATTTCCTGGCTTTTTTTGAGCAGCATTTCGCTTTCGCGCAGATTTCTTTCCGTCTCCTTGCGCCGCAGAATATTGAAGACTGAGAGAATCAGCAGTCCCGTCAGGGTAAAAAAGGCCAGGATGATGCTCCAGATCAGGTTGCGATGCCGTTCGTAAAACGAACTGGGCGGATTTATCAGCAGGTAATCCTCGGGGAGTTTGTCCAGATCAATTTTAAAATGGGCCAGCCGTTTATAATCGAACATATACTGATTGGGACTGGTGCTAACCACCCGGATATCGGAGACCGGGCGCCCGGCCAGTATTTCGGTGGCCAGTTCGGCAGCCACCCGCCCCTGCTCCACATGGCTGATCACCATACCGCCCAGGAGCCCTTGCCCCACCCCGTGCTGATAAGGGTGAAAAACCGGCGGAGAGGTGGGATCCAGGATCAGCCCCAGGCTCTCTTCGAAGGACATGGATTGTCCCTCGTTGGTGAGGTAGGCTGCCAGGAGAATCACCGCATCGGTTTTTTTGATCTTGTGCAGAGATTTCAGGTAATCTTCCAAAGGCATTTCGGAAAGATTGATATCCTCAAACCGGTAGTTTGGAAACTCCTCGCGCAGGCTGTAGAAGGTTTCCAAATCCGCCCGGCCCGAGGGGGTGTTGTCCGAGAGGGCGATAATTTTGCGGGCCCGATTTTGTATCCGGGTCATCAGCGCCAGGTTCTCCCGCATGGAAATCGCCTCCACCACCCCGGTAACCTGCGGATTGGCGTCCTGCGCTGTGGCCAGATATTGATTGTTGATGCCCAGGAAAACAATGGGCAGCCCCTTGAAAATTTTGTGTTGCTCCGACAGCCCGAAGATCAGGGCGTTGTCGTCTGCCACGATCACCAGATCATAGGGCAGGGTGACGCTCATTTTATAAGACAGGCGGGCGCGGAAACTCTCCAGATTTCCAGGATCGGGGATGCGCTTGGAATCCATAAATTCGATATCCAGCGCAATGGTGCGATCCCGAAAGACCTCTTTAATACCCTCGACTTGTTGAGAAAAGGTGGGATGAGAAGGGTGGTTGGAGCTGATATACAACACCCGTTTGCCCGGGTTGGCCGAGGCCATACCGGCAATCGCCATCAGCAAAATGGCAATTCTGCGGAAACCGGTCCACTTGACCGTGCGGGATTTTTGAGAAAGAGAGTGTAAAAATACTGCCATGACTTTCCCACTGAGCTTTAAGTCTTTCGGTGCACGAGCAACATCAACAATCACAATAACACCAGCAAGCTGTCCGGTTGGGAGCACAACATTGCCGAAAGTAAAGGCCCGGAAAAAAGGAGTCTACCGGTTATTATCGGCGCCAATCCAGAAATGGTGATGAAGTATGTGACCCGGGGAGAGATATTATACGTCGCCGCCGGCCGAATACCGGCTTACAGACCCTTTCCCCATCATATCACAAGCCCGGTAACAAATCCGTTCTCCAGCTGCCCGTGGCCGGAAATACCTGAACCTGTGTTTTTTACCCAAACGACGTATGCCATTGCGCAACCAAAAGAACCAACTCCGTGGGAGGTGGTCGAATGGGACGTTTTGCCCGTCCCAAAGCGGCTTCCGGCTCGGTAAGCAGGTCGCTTTTTATGGATGGGAACTCATATTATGTTTACGATTTGTTTTGGAGAACGATGAGGGATGGATCACTAAAATCCGTAACAATAATTAAACGAAGCCGTGTAGCGATCCCTCAGCCGGCCAGAGCCTGCCCGGCTGGAATCAGGCCCGTTCCAGGGTGTATAGCAGGTAGCTTTTGGAAGCCTGAAAAACGCCGGGATCCACCACTTTGAGGTTCTTGTCGATTTTCTTCCGCAGCGGTTCCAGAATATCCTGAATCAAATAATAGATGGCCGGTTTTTTGGCTTCCAGCTTATCCAGGGCGAAATCCAGAACCGGCACCCCGATCTTATGGCCCCACATGTGAACAAAGGACAGGGTGGGAAGGACATTGGGGGTAATATCCCGCTCCGCCACAATTTTGAAGCCTGCTTCCCGAACCGCCTGCAAAAAGACCTCCTGTTTGATGCCGGACTTCTCGGCGGCTTTTCCGGTTCGGAAATAATCGCAGACGATCCAGCGCCCTCCCGGCTTCAGGATCTGCTCCACCACCTTCAGCGCTTCGTCCAGAGCGATGTACTGCAGGGATTCGGAATGGATAACCGTGCCGAAGAAATTGTCATATTCATCCAGGGGTGTTTCTTCGAACTTGGCATGCAACAGGGGAATGGCCGGATAGGTTTCGCGAATATACTCAATCTGGTAGATATCCGGTGTTAACCCCACCGCGGAGAGGCCTTTTTCACTGAGCAGGCGCAGCAATCCGCCCTGACCGCAGCCGGCATCCATCACCGGGGCATCCCGGTCCGCGATCTGTTCGATCAGCAGCTCCGCATAGCGAACCTGGGCATTTTGGATATCCCGGATGCTCATTTCTTCGGGGGCGATTTCCGGATTGTCGAAAAAGCCGTAGTGCAAAAAATCCCCGGGGAGAATTCGGGCGTAAAGTTTAAGTTGGGTATTGGCACGGGTGGTAGAGCGGGCCTTTTTTTGCCGAGAGAGTTGATACATCCGCCACAGGTGCCCGGGATGGATCAGTTTTATCAGGATACTGCCAAGCTTTATTTGGGCCATAAAAAGCGGTTCTTTCGGGATAGAGTGCCAAGGGTCAGGGTCGCGAATTCCTACAAGTATAAGCCCGGGCGTGTTGACATTCACCAAAATTTTCGAAATTTCTGACCGAGGTTACTCGGTCCTCCGCTTCAGCAGCCGCCAAAGCCGACATCAGGGTGTCAAATGCATTATCCGTTATCCCCTGATCGTCACCCCGGTATGACAGATAAGAGGTCTCAACCAGACTAAGCACGCTTGACCGTCTACCAGGGGGTATTGATAACTGACGTTACGCGCAAGAAGCTATTTCCGGCCCATTAACCGCGAAATCACGAAA
>JAGRBF010000532.1 GCA_020434205.1 Calditrichota bacterium
TCATCTCATCGAATCCAATTTTCGACCGGGGTGAAGGGCCCTCAGCGTTGTTGAATTCTGATCCAAGATAACAAAATCCCCTCCCGCCGATTGTCATCAATTTTTAAAATCATGTAAAAAGATGTCTCTTTTTTTGGTATCAAGTGACCTTTATCGCCAGCCGACCGTTATAATTTGATATATTTGCCAGCAGAAAAACGTTGCCGGAAATTCTGCGGCCACCGTAGCACCATCTTCAACAGAGGAAGTGGATCGATGAACAACGTCTCCGTTAACATTCACGGTATTCGACTAAACGCACCGGCCAATTGGCTTTTTGCACCTGGTGAACACGGCATTCTGGCCCGCCGGGAAACCCGTGGGGGCGTTTTCCGCATGATCTGCCAGCCCAATGGCCCCCTCAACGGGAATGGCGAAGCGGGTTACTGGGAGAAGGCGGTCGCGATCTTCAATATGCCGGCGGTCAAGGAACCTTTCCAACAAAAGCGGCCCATGAGCGGTACCCGCCAACTGCACGGGGTCAGCTACGGATTTGAGGCCAAGGGTTCGGTGTTTATGGGCCGGCTGTGGTATCTCAGCGAGCCGGAATCCACCCTGTACGCCGCTTATGTGTGCAACTGGAGCCGGCGGGACGAATCCCTCATCCGCGAGGAAGTGGTGGAGTGCGAACGCATGATGCTCTCCGCCCGACTGCCCCAGTAGAACGTCCGGCAAAGCCATCCATTTTTCCACCGCAGTTTTCAGGAATTTTTTCTCAACCTGTGATGCTTGTGGCTTCCGTTTTGCGAAGCGTTTTTATATTGCCTGCGAACATTTTGCTGATCTTCCGGGCTGGGGCGCCGACCCACCGGGGCCAGTGAGGGCCCTCCCCGTCAACGTTGTTCAATGGACGAGAACGTGAGAACCGCCGATTCAAAATAAAAATTTGACTTTTTTGTCGCTATCCGTGATATTCTGGCTGGAGCGCATATGCACGAACGAATCACCAAAATTATCGAATTCCTCATCAACGCGATTTCCACCGGTGCGGAAACCCCGGATCCCAATTTCGAACACCTTTCCGAAATGCTTTTAGAGAAGGGATTTACCGAAAAGGAAATTCACAAGGCGGTGGAATGGGTTATTCTGAACCTCAACCCCGAGGACGTGCCCATCCGCCAGCAACCCGACGTGCGCTTCTCCCCGGCCCTGCGCACCCTGATCGCCGAAGAGATTTCTTTTTTCTCCAAAGAGGCTTACGGCCACCTTATCCAGATGCAATTGCTGGGGATTCTCAACCCCATTCAGGTTGAGCAGGTTATCGAGCGCGCTTTTATGTTGGGTATTTCGCGCATCGACCTGGAGGAAATCCGCGCCATCGTTACCCAGGTGCTTCTGGGACAGGGACAGGATCCCGCTTTTTTGCCCTCTCTGGTGCTTGCTCCCGGGAACGATCGCGTCAATTAGATCCGGCACCTCTTCCCCGGTAATCCCCGAACCTTCCCCACCGTTTGCCAACACCGGGGGCCTTTCCGGCAAGGTCCTCGCGGCGAGCTTGTCTTTCCCGGAATCCTATCGTATTATGGCAGGACTTACATTCCACAGGAGAAAGCGGCATGTCCTCCCATTCCGACCGTGAGATCAGCTATGGCAGCTATCTCCAGTTAAACAGTATTCTCAACAGCCAATCCCCGGTTAGCAGCGATACCCCCTCTCCCGCGCATGATGAAATGCTCTTCATCATCATCCACCAGGTTTACGAACTGTGGTTCAAACAAATTCTCCACGAGCTGGATTCGGTGATGTCCATGTTCCGGGAGGATTATGTCGACGAAAAGAATATCGGGGTGGCGGTATCCCGCCTGGAACGGGTGGTGGAGATCGAAAAAGTCATCATCGACCAGATTCGCATTCTGGAAACCATGACCCCTCTGGATTTTCTGGAATTCCGCAATCTGCTGACCCCGGCCTCCGGATTCCAGAGCCTGCAGTTCCGCATTCTGGAGATCAAGCTGGGGCTGCGGACCGCCGAGCGCATCCGCTACAGCCAAACCGCCTACCAGCATCATTACCCGGAAGGGGAACAGACCCTGCTGGCCGGCCTGGAGCAACAGGCTTCCCTGTTCGAGCTGCTGGAGAACTGGCTGGAGCGCACCCCCTTTCTGGAATACACCGGCTTCAACTTTACCCGGACCTTCCGGGAGGCGGTGGAGCAAATGCTGGCAGCCGAATGGGAAATGGTGGAAAACAGCGCCATGTCCGTCGGGGAAAAAGAGCAGCGGCGCCAGATGATGGAGACCAACCGGCGCCATTTCGAGAGCCTTCTGGATCCCGCTCAGCATCAGCAGTTGATCGACGAAGGACGGCGGCGCCTTTCCCACAAAGCCACCCTGGCGGCCCTGTTTATCCACCTCTATCGCGACCAGCCGATCCTGCATCTGCCTTTCCAACTGCTCTCGGCCATTGTGGACGTGGATGAACTGCTCTCCACCTGGCGCTATCGCCATGCCCTGATGGTGCTGCGTATGATCGGCCGCAAAACCGGCACCGGCGGTTCGGCGGGTTACGGCTATCTGAAGGCCACCGCGGAGAGCCACCGCGTCTTTGCGGATCTCTTTAACCTGAGCACCTTTCTGATTCCCAGATCCAGCCTGCCCGCCCTCCCGGAGAGCCTGGAAACCAAGCTGAGCTTTCATTTTTCGCAAATGTGAAGATGAGAAGAACCTCGTTGATTGTTGATTGTTGATTGCTGATTGTTGGTTGTTGCTCGTTGTTTGTTGAATGTTGATTGTTGATTGTTGATTGTTGATTG
>JAGRBF010000533.1 GCA_020434205.1 Calditrichota bacterium
GCGTCAAATCAACGTTTCCCCGTTTCCCCGTTTCTCTGCGTCCCACCAAGGGCCTTCGCGCCCTGGCCGTTCTGAGTTTGCTCTTGCTGACCGCCTGCGGCGGTGATGAGCCGGCCCGGGAAAAGCAGGAGTTTACCCGCGAGCGCCCGGACTTTACCCGGGACCATCAGGAAAGCGATGCCTCGGGCATTTTTTTCACGGACGTTACCGGTGAGGCCGGCATCGACTTTGTGCACGTCAACGGGGCATTCGGGAAAAAATGGATGCCGGAGACCATCGGCAGCGGGGGCGGATTTCTGGATTACGACGGGGATGGCCACCCCGATATTTTTCTGGTGAACAGCAGCGACTGGCCCGGCCACCCCACCCAAAAAAGCCCGCCCACCGCGGCCCTGTATCGCAACAAAGGGGACGGCACCTTTGAGAACGTCACCGCCAAAGCGGGGCTGGATCTTACCCTGTACGGCATGGGCGCGGTCTTCGGCGATTACGATGGCGACGGCGATCCGGACATTTACATCACCGCGGTGGGAGACAACCGCCTGCTGCGCAACGACGAGGGGCGCTTTACCGATGTGACCCGCCAAAGCGGGGTGGCCGGCAACAGCAGCGCCCCCGGAGTTCCGCCGGCCTGGTCCACCGGGGCGGCTTTTGTGGACGTGGATCGCGACGGCTGGCTGGATCTCTTCGTGGCCAATTACGTCAAATGGAGCCCGGAAACGGACATCTACACCACCCGGGACGGCAAAACCAAGTCCTACGCCACGCCGGACGTTTACGCCGGGGAAACCTGCCGCCTGTTCCGCAACATCGGCGGCAAACGTTTTGAGGAGATCACCGAATCCGCGGGAGTTCTCAACGAAGAGGGCAAGTCGCTGGGAGTGGTGGCAACCGACATCAACAACGACGGGTGGCCGGACATCGCCGTTTCCAACGATACCCAGCCCAATTTCCTCTACATCAACAATGGGGACGGTACTTTTACCGACCGGGCCATTGAGGCGGGGATGGGCTTCGACGAAAACGGAAGGGCCCGGGCCGGGATGGGGATCGACGTGGCGGACGTGGCCAACAACAACCGCCTGGCCATCGCCATCGGCAATTTTTCCGGGGAGCCCATTTCCCTGTATACCCAGATCGGCGAGGGCAACCAGTTCCAGGACCGCGCCGGTCCGGCCCGGCTCAACCGCGCCTCCCTGCCCGCCCTGACCTTCGGGCTGCACTTTGCCGATATCGATCTGGACGGCTATCTGGATCTGCTGGCGGCCAACGGCCACATCGAACCGGAGATCAACGCCGTGCAGCAGGCCATCACCTTTGCCCAGACCCCCCTCATTTTCCGGAATTACCAGGGACAGTTCGTCGACCTGAGCGAGCAGGCCGGAGCGCCATTCGCCGAGCCGATGGTGGCGCGCGGGGTGGCTACCGCGGACATCGACGGAGACGGGGATTCCGATGTGCTCTTCACCGTCAACGGCGATCGTCCCCGCCTGCTGCGCAATGAGGTTTCCCCCACCAAAACCCGCTGGGTGAAGCTGAAGCTAACCGGCAACAAGCCCAATCCCGGGGCGGTTGGGGCATTGGTGGTGCTGTGGAGCCGGGGCAT
>JAGRBF010000534.1 GCA_020434205.1 Calditrichota bacterium
TCCAGGGCGCGTGCGAAGCGCTCCCGGTCGTAGGGTTTGAGCAAATAGTCCGCGGCGCTGGCATCGAAGGCTTTGAGCGCAAATTGGTCGTAGGCAGTGGAAAAAAGGATGACCGGTGGCTGGTCCAGATGCCGCAAGAACTCGAAGCCGTCCATCACCGGCATCTGAATATCGAGGAAAATGAGGTCCGGGCGCATCTCCTCCACGGCATCCAGTGCCGCCAGGGCATTGTCAAATTCCCCCACCAGCTCAAAGTCCGGGAAATCCCTCAGGTAAATTTTGATCATCTCCCGCGCCAGATGTTCATCGTCGACGATCAGCACCCGCAATGTTTGGTCGCTCACGGGGCACCTCCGCCCGCCGGAATAAACAGCTCCACCCGAAAAAGGTCTTCCGCTGCAGTGATGCGCACCAGTTGACCGTGCCGGGGGAAGAGGCGGCGCAGTCGTCCTTCGATATTGCGCAGACCCACCCCACTGCCCGGGGTGACGATTTTGTCGCGTTTTTCCAGGGTATTTTCCAGGCGGATATTGAGGAACTCCCCTTCCAATCCGGCGCTCAGGGTTATCACAACCGGGGCCAGGCTGTTTTGCAGACCGTGTTTGATGGCGTTCTCGAAAAGGGGCTGGAGGATCATCGCCGGAACGCGAACGGTTAAGGCAGCCTCCTCAATTTTTTCCGTCACCTGCAGTTTTTCCGCAAAGCGCACCTTCTCGATGTCCAGATACAGATGAACCGCGGCCAGTTCCTCGCGCAGGGAGCGTTCCCCGCTCTCCCCGGCATTAAGAGTGGAGCGCAGAAAATCGGCCAGGCGGGTGATCATCTTGCTGGCGTCATCGGGGCGGGTGAGGATCAGCGCGTTGAGGGAATTGAGGCTGTTGAAGAGAAAGTGAGGGTTAATCTGGAATTTGAGGGCCTGCAGCTCGGCTTCCTGCACCAGCCCTCTCAGCTCGCTTTCCCGCAATAATTTTTCGTGATAGCCGCGGTAATAAATAATCAGGTAATACACCGCGATCATCAAAAAATAAAGGAGCATCCCCGCCAGAATCCGCGAGTAGAATTGCCCCTCCCGAACCTTTATCGCGTAGGTGGGATCGACCGCCTGCAGCAGAGCATAAACTACCCCGTTCCAGAGCATCGTCACCAGAATGGCGGCGCCGATGTGGTTGATCAGGATGGAGGTCAGGGGGATTTCCTCGGGGTGAAAGGCCCGGCAGGTGTACCAAAATCCCAGGGCCAGGAGGGCAAATATCAGATTGGCGAAAAAGGCGTCGGCGGCCAGGGAAACGGCCGGCCCCTCCACCAGGTACATCAAAAGGGAGAACTGCCCTAACGCGGCAGTTCCCCAGATCGCGGCATAGATCAGCAGAAACTTTCGATCCCCCAGAACCGGATGCATCGATTATCCCTTGCTGAAGCCGGTTTTGATTTCCACGCCGCCGAAGAGCACCGTGCCGCGGATTTCCAGAACCGGGTCCTCCGGGGCATTGCGTTCGGGAATACGCTGACGGCTGTCCTCGATGCCGCCGAAGATGGGAGTTCCCTTGATCACCACTTGCCAATCCGGCGGCACATACATTTCCACCCCGCCGAATACGGCGGTCAAATACAGGATGGCGCCGCCGGGAGCGAGGCGGGAATCCTCAAAATGCAGTTCCGTTCCCCCAAAAACATTGGAGATCTCGCCGCCTTCAAAGCTGTTGCTGTTAATGCGCAGAGTTCTGCCGCCGAATACCGTTCCGGATTTGATGCGGTTGCTGTCGATGGAATCCGCTCTTTCGCTGTGAGAGTCGGGAATCTTGTCCGCGGCAGTATGCTGGTAAATAATGCGAATCCCGATCAGGATCAGCACCAGAGGCCACATCTCCCAAACTTCTTCAATATAAATGATGTTGAAATTGTTCAGCAGAAAAAGGGTGCCGATCCCGATCAGCAACCAGCTGACAAAGGTGCTTTGCCCTTCTCCGTTGATCAGCCGGGTGCCCCCCAGAAAGATGAGGATCAGCGGCCAGAGGTCCATCAGATCGAAGAACAAATCGATATTGAACAGGTTGTCCAGCAGAAAAAGAACGCCCAGCCCAATCAGCACCACCCCGATAATCAGGGAAGTTCCCAGACCTGTTTTTTGGGTTGTATTCATGTTGTACTCCTTCGTCAATTTAGGGAATCCAGTTGTCCCCGGATTCGGGTCCCACCTTTGCGGCGGTGCCCCCGACTTCCGTCCATAGTATAGCTATTTCAGTTGTCTTTTAAAAATTTGTCCCTTCCGCCCACCTCATGGCAGGGAGTCGGTCAGCGAAAATTCGTTGAGTACGGTTTCCATGGCTTCGCGGATCGCCCCGGGCAGCTTCAGCAGGAAGTCCGGGTTTTCCGCGATAACCAGATTGCTGAGCCATAACAGCGCCCCAAGCCCCAGGAAAAAAACCACCCCGCTGGTTTCGCGAATACCCGGCATTACCGCCAGCCAAACCCCCACCAGCATCAGGAAAACCGGCCAGTGCAGGCTCCAGTCCAGATCCAGGCGCAGGAGGACCACCACGATCGCGCAAAAGAGAAAGCCTCCTCCTGCCCAAATGCTTGTTACCGGTATTCTGCCTTTCAC
>JAGRBF010000535.1:0-1110 GCA_020434205.1 Calditrichota bacterium
GCCAGGAATCGGGACAACTCCAGTTGGCTGTGGCCGTCCGGGGTGCGCATCATGGCAATCTCGACGCGCATGTCGTGTAACCCGGTGACCCCGTCCGCCCAGTCCCCTTCGACGGGGGCGCGTCCTACCAACTCCAGGCCAAGTTCTTTAAAAAAGGCTATGGCGGCATCGAGGTCTTCTACCACAATGCCCACGTTGTCCATCCGCTTTATGGTCATAACGGTTTCTCCGTATCTAACCGTAGAATATAAAGGTGTTTACCTTAGCGGACAATGCCCGCCGGTATTTTTCAGGCCCCTTCCCAACGCAAGGGCGGCAGCACCTTCTCCTGGAGGGTAAACATCTCGTCGATAACGTGGACCGCGTTGGGGTAGGAGTTTACCATCGGGTCCAGCAACATGGCCTGCAGCAGAACGTCCCGGGAGTTGCGGCGGTAGGCATCCACCAGAAGTTGATGAATGCTGCACTGGGTGCGCAGCAGAGCCAGAGGCCCCTCCGGCAAGGCCGGGGCGGCAAGGGGGTGCAAACCCGTACTGTCCACTGTAGCGGGCACTTCCACCACCGCGTTTTCCGGCAATCCCGGGACCAGAGCGCCCCGGTTGGGGATGTTCACCGCTGCCAGGTGGTGTGTCGCCCCGCCCGCCAGACCCTCAATAATGGGGATCGCCAGCTCCCCGGAAGGCAGAATGGCCTCCGGATCTTCCGGCGGCCGGACCTGATACAAGGCCTGAAGGTGGCCGGCGGGTTGCAAGGGGGTTTCGGTGGGACGGGCATCCAGATTGTAAACGAAGGTCGGCACCGGACCGTTTTTCCAGGGATCTTTTTCCCGCGGATCGTAAAAATACTGCAGCCGGTCGCTGGCCAGAAATTCCGGAGCCCAGCGGATGTATTCCCCGATGTGGTTGGCCCCCGGGGAGGGGTAAAGACCGAAAGCCCGAAACAAAATGCGGCTCAGGGCAATTTCATCCCATTCCGCCAGCCAGTGCGCCCGCCGTTCCGCCTCCTTTAGCCTGGGATAAAGGTCCTCGCCGCTGGTGGCGTGGCGGATCTGGTGAAACCAGGAAAAATGATTGAGGCCGCTGGCCAGAGCGTCCAGATCGGCGACCGGCA
>JAGRBF010000535.1:1195-4207 GCA_020434205.1 Calditrichota bacterium
AGCATCTGGCAGATCTTGGTGAGGGGGTTGGTGTAGTTGAGCAGCCAGGCTTCCGGGCAGTGGACCTCCATGGCGCGGACAATCTCTTCCATCGGGGCAAAATTGCGCAGGGCGTGGAAAAGCCCGCCGGGACCACCGTTTTCCCCGTAAATCTGCCGGAAACCGTATTTGCGGGGAATGTGAAAATCCTGCGACCAGTAAAAATAGCGCCGCACCTCGATGGCGCTGATCACGAAGTCCGCTCCCTCGAGGGCCTCGCTGAGATCGGTGGTGGCCGAGAGATGGGTTTGGCGACCCAACCGCGCCGCGATATCGCGGGCATAGCGCAAATGCCCCGGCAATTCCGTGGCGTTTTTGTCCATGAGCACCAGGTGAATATCGCGCCGGGCCAGGATCTCGCTGAGTAGCACGTCCCGAATGCTGGCCGGGCCGAATTCCTGGCTTCCGGCCCCGATGAGAACAATCTTTAAAGGCATGATTAATCACTGTTTAGGATGAAAAAAACCGGCAAAATTTTTCGTTACCGGCCGGAGGCCTGCGGCATTTCGTCCTTCTTCTCCCGCAAAAAGGCCATGGCCCCCCACAAACAAACCAGGGAAAAGATGACCAGAACGCTGCCCCAAAAATAGCGCGCGGTGGACAAATAGCCAAGGCCCAGCAGGCTGCCGTAAATGAAGCCGATGCCCATCAGCCAGCCATACCAGCGCTGCCCGCCAGTGGCGTCGCTGCGGATTTCCGGATGGGCCTCGGCAATAGGGCCCCACCAGCCTCCCGGACGCACGGTTTGGTAAAAATGAGACAGCACCGCCCGGGAATCGGGTTTGGTGAGCATGGCCACCGCAATCCAGATAGCGGTGCAGATCAATAAAATAATGGCGGCGCGGATCAGGTTGTATTCATCCGTATACAGGATGCCCAGGGTTGCCGCGGTGTCGGCGGAAAAGAGGCCCAAAGACTGCCCGGTGCGGATCAGCAGGCTGCCGTTGGCGAAAATGAGCGATCCCACCATGGCGCTGATCTCCGCCCAGGCGTTCACCCGCCACCAGTACCAGCGCAAGGCCCAGACGATCGCCATCCCGGCGGTCAGATCAATTATGTAGATCCACGCTTTTTCAATGGACTCCATGTTCGCGGCGGTCAGAATCGCAAAGCCCACCAGCACCAGAATGGAAATCCGCGAGGCCAGCACGTAATGTTTGTCCGGGGCGTTCTTTTTGATAAAGCGCTTGTAGATGTCGTTCACCAGGTAGGAACCGCCCCAGCACAAATGGGTGTCCATGGTGCTCATAAAGGCCGCCAGAAAAGAGGCCACCAGGAGCCCTTTCAGTCCCACCGGCATCATTTTGGCCAGCATCATCGGGTAGGCCAGTTCCGGATCGGCAATTAGCTCCGGAGAAGCCTGGGAAACCGGGAACATCACCAGGGAACCCAGCCCCACGATAATCCACGGCCAGGTCATTATGGTGATGCCCAGAAAACCCCACCAGAAGGCCGCCAGCATGGCGCTGCGGTCGTTGCGGGTGGCGAACAGGCGCTGGGCGGGATAACCGTCGTGACCGCTGCGGCTCCATAAAACGAAGATCAGGCAGAGGTAGGACACAAATTCCAGCGGGGTGGTGTGGGCGGTGGAGGGCAGGATGTCCAAAGCCCCGGCCGGGGCGTCCGGCAATTCCCGGATGGCGGAGACCATGGCCGCGGGGCCCCCCAGGTGGTCCAGAACGATCCAGGCCAGGATGATGGAGCCGGTGAGCCCGGTAATAAACTGAAACATATCGGTGACCACCACCCCCCACAGCCCGGAGGCGACCGTGTAGATCACCGCCAGAATGCCGCAGACCAACAGGGTAAACTCCGGATTCCAGCCCAGCAGCACCCGGGCAAATTTGACCATGGCCAGCATCACCCAACCCATCACGATGCAGTTGCGCACCACCCCGTGATACAGTGCTGCCACCACCCGCAGGGCGGTGCCGGATTTCCCGGAGTAGCGCAATTCCATAAATTCCGCGTCGGTGATGATGTTGGCGCGCCGCCAGAACTTGGCGAAGAAAAACACCAGCAGCATCAACCCGCCCGCCTCGTACCACCACAGCCAGTTGCCGAATATGCCGTATTGGCGAACCAGGGAGGCGGTTGCCAGGGGGGCGTCCGAAGCAAACCAGGTGGCGGCGATAGAGGTGCCGGCCATCCACCAGGTCAGGGAACGCCCGGCCACAAAATATTCCTCCACTCCGGTGCTGGCCCGGCGGGTAAACCAGATGCCCAGAATAAAAGTGATCACCCCGTAAGCGCCGATGATCGTCCAGTCGAGAGCTGCGAGTTGCATGAGATCCTTTGGGTTTAGGGACAGACTGAAGGACTGAAAGACAAATGGACAAATGGACAAATGGAACGATTACCGGGTGGCCGGGATCAGACAGGTGACCCGTTCATGCCGCCACAGGGCCGAAGCCGGCAGGGAGGGGGTAATCTCCCCGGATATTAACTGTTGAAGCGCGCCGGCTTTGTTAGCCCCGGCGACAATCAGCACCAGTTGCCGGGCCTTCAGGAGATCCCCGATCCCCAGGGTAATTCCGGCGGTCGGCTTGCGGGACAGCCCGCGAACCATGGCGTGCTCCCGGGTTCCGGGCTCCAGATCGGCCTGATGAGCGCCCTCGCTGAAACGCAACCCCGGCTCGTTGAAACCCAGGTGCCCGTTGGCGCCCAGACCCAGGATACCCAGGTCTATGGGACCCTCCCGGCTTAAAAAATCCGCCGCCCGGCGGCAGGATTCCCGCCCATCCGCAAGGCCGTCGAAAAGAAAAACCTGGTCCCCGCGCAGGCCCAGCGGCTTCAACAGATGGCGGTTCATAAAAAAGGCGCAGCTGGCCGGGTGGTCCTGCGATAATCCCAGCCATTCATCCAATTGAATCATCCTTGCCCGCCGGAAAAAATCGGGATGCCGGGAGCGGTGGCGCGCCAGTTCCGCATAGGTCCCCACCGGACTCCCACCGCTGGCCGGGCAGATCAGGG